>DAIRTI010000035.1:0-29724 GCA_036803965.1 Propioniciclava sp. | reverse complement strand
CCGCCTGGACCCGGACGGCGACTACCTGTTCTACCGGCCGGGCGCGGCCGCCACTCGTGGGGAGTCCGGGCGGACCCTGACCCGCATGCGGCTCGTTCCTCCGCCACGGGCGTCGACGACCCGACCTCGGGCGCCGCTGGTGGCCGCGTCCGTGCTGGTGGGCCTGCTCGCTGGAGTTGGGGGGACTCTGGCGGCGACGGGCGTCCTGAGTGGCTCGGCGGTGGCGCCGGGGACGGCGACGGCACCCACGGCGTCCGGGACGACGACGACCCGGGGAACGAGCGCGACGCTGCTCACGGCGTCCGGGGACGCCGTCGGCGCGGCCGGCGTGACGCCGCTGGGCGGGCACGAGTACCTGGCGATCAGCATCACGCGCGGACGCCCCGGGCTCGACTACGAGTGCGTGCTGATCGACGCCAACGGCGTCCGGACCAGCGGTGGCCACTGGAAACTCAGCGACGACTACGGGTCCGGTCAGGCGAGCGGCGCGTGGCTGGTGCCGCTGCCGGACGATCGGCGTCCGAGCCGGGTCGAGATGATCGGGCCGTCGGGCGCGGTCTGGTCGTCGGCCACGTTCTGATCGGGCGCCGGGTGGGGGTGCCGCGGCCGGTTGGCGGCGAAGGCCGCGATCTTGGCCACCCGGGTCGGCGGGATGCAGGTCAGCAGATGGCCGCTGGTCGACACGTGCTCGGAGAATTCGTCGATCCGGTCGAACATTCTCTCGAAGATATCGGCGGGCATATCGAGCGCCGGGGTGAGGCGCACCACGCGTTTGTTGGAAAGGCTGAGATTCGCCAAGACCCCGCGGCGGTGGATTTCGTGGAGGGCGAAGAGGGCGGTCGTTTCCGCCGCGAGTTCCCGCAGCGGTTCGGGCAGCGGGACGCCGACCATCGGCTCGAACTGCAGGGCGAACAACATGCCCTGCCCGCGGACCGCCTCCAGCAACCGCGGAAATCGGTGCTGCACGGCGTCCAGGCGTGAAAGTCCTTGGACGCCCATGGTGCGGCTGCGACTGGGAAGATCGTTGTCGAGCAGGTACTCCAGAGATTTGAGTCCGACGCCATGGCGAGGGCATTGCCACCGAAGGTGTTGCTGTGCCGTTTGCAGTTCAGGCCGCCGAGCATGCGCTTGAAGATAGGTCGACGCACGATCGTCGCGCCGACCGCGAGAATGCCGCCGGCGAGCGGTTTGGCGAGGGTGACGATGTCGGGGTCGAGGCCCTGCGCCGCGCTTTCGAACCAGTGCCCGCTGCGGCCGAGACCCGTCTGGATCTCGTCGGCGACGACCACGATGCCGTGCTTCCGGCAGAGGTCACCCAGGCCGCTCAGGAAGCCCGCCGGGGGAATGTTGACACCGCCCTCGCCCTGAATGGGCTCGACGACGACCGCCACCACCTTGTCGGGACCCACCTTGCGGATGACCCTCTCGAGGGCGTCCAGATCGCCGAAGGGCGCCGTGAGGGCGCTGGGAAGGAGGGGGCGGAAGACGTCCTGGTATTCGGCGTTCGGCGTGATGCTGAGCGAGCCGTAGGTCTTGCCGTGGTAGGCGCCGGTGAACGAGATGAAGTACCGGGCTCGCGGGCGCCAGGCCTTCGCGAACTTCATCGCTCCCTCGACGGCCTCGGTGCCCGACGAGCAGAAGAACACCTGGCTGTCGGCGTGGCTGGGCAGTTCGCGGGCCAGCAGGCGGACCAGATTCGCCTGCAGCGCTGCCCGCCAGGCGCTGAAGGATTGTTGGGGCAGGGTCATCGCGCGGTTCTCGTGCATGAAATCGCGCACGAATTCGGTGATCGCCGGCGGCATGTCGCCGAACGGGGCCGCGGCATAGCCGGACGCGTTGATGCGCCGGACGCCCTGGTCGTCCTCGAGTTCCCACGGGGTGACGCGGTAGAAGGGGCCCGCGACGCCGAGGAGGTCGAGGCCGTAGAGGAGATCCTCATTGCCGTACTGCAGTTCGAGGCGCCGGACTTCGGCGGAGCTGATTCGTTCCGACAAGACGTCGTTGGCGCGGATGAATCCACTGCTCATTCTCAGATCGTAGTCGCGGTTCATTCGAAAGGATCGGGGTAATTCTGGTGCGAGGTGTGACCCCGGGGAGGCGGCGATGGCGAGCTACTACCTCGACCAGACCGGCGACGTCGGCTACTGCGACGAGATCACGATCGGTCCCGGGCAGGAGTTCGAGCTCGACTGCTGGTGGGACTTCGACGAGCACCACTGGCAGCGCATGGCGTTCGTGCCGGTCGATGAGGGCCAGGTCACGATCGTGCGGGAGTCGTTCCGGCGCGAGGTCCGGCAGGACCGCTACGGCACCCACGTGACGGTCTACCTGACGACGGTCCTGCGCAACGACTGGCCCCAGGTCGTCACCGTGGTGCCGACGGTATTCGTGGCGCCGAGCCGGCATCGGCGCTGAGCCTGTGGTCTGTGGTGAGGAGGGCGGATCGTGAAGGTGCGGGTGTTGTACACCGACGGGGGCGTCATCGTCTCCCTGGCCAGTGCGCAGGAGAAGTCGGACGCCGAGGGTCCGGCTGGCGGCCCCGAGCCACAGGGACCGCGGATCGCCGCCCGGCCCGGTCGCGGGCAGCGGGTGGCGGTCGTCGAGGTGGATCCGGCGTGGGAGGAGCGTCCCCTGACCGCGTTGCACGCGTCCCACACGGTCGTGGATGGCCCGCGGGGAGCGCGACTGAAGCCAACGGCGTCCGGGCGGAGTTGAGTTGTGGGCTGGTAGCCCAGCCCATCGATGTAGCGAACTCGTCGTTGTAACGACGAACGTGCTACATCGACGCGGGCGGGGTTCCCGCGCCCGGGAGGGTGGCCCTACGCGGAGTAGGTTGACCGCCAACGCGCCCAAGAGACGCAATGCGGCGGGAAGGGGAAACGGGATGGCGGCGTCCTTCGTGGTGAGTCCGGAGGTGAGCGAGGCGCTGGCGTCCGAGACGCCAGTCGTGGCCCTCGAGTCGACGATCTTCACGCACGGGCTGCCGCGTCCGCGCAACCTGGAGGTGGCGCTGGAAGGTGAGGAGATCGTCCGGCGCGCCGGGGCCGTACCGGCGACGATCGGGGTGTTCGAGGGGGTCGCCACGGTCGGTCTCACCACCGACCAGATCGCGGCGCTTTCGCGTGACGACAAGGCCATGAAGGCGGGCGTCCGGGAGCTGTGCGTCGCTGCCGTCCATGGACGAAGCGCGGGCACCACCATCGCTGCGACCGCGTTCTGCGCCCGCAAGGCCGGCATCGACGTGTTCGCGACGGGCGGGCTGGGCGGCGTCCACCACGGGGCGGCGCAGACGTTCGACGAGTCGGCCGACCTGTTCGCCCTGGCCCAGACGTCGATCGTGCTGATCAGCTCGGGGGCGAAGGCGATCCTCGACATCGGCGCGACCCTGGAGCGGTTCGAGAGCCTCTCGGTGCCCGTCGTCGGCTACCGCACCGACCGCTACCCGGGCTTCTACGTCCCCGACTCGGGACACCCCGTCAACGCCCGCGTCGAGACGCCCGAGCAGATCGCCCGGCTGCTGAGGGTGCACCGCGAACTGGGCGCGCCGAGCGGGGTGCTGATCGCGAACCCGATCCCGGACGCCGCCGCCCTCGACCCCGTCGAACTGGACCACGTCGTGCGCCTCGCGTGGGCCGACGCCGAACGCGACGGAATCGCCGGCCAGGCTGCCACCCCGTACCTGCTCGACTACATCCGCCGCGCGACGGGCGGACGCAGCCTCGACGCCAACGTCGCCCTCTACCGCAACAACGTCGCACTGGCCGCCGAGGTCGCGGCGGTGCTGGTCGCATCCTGATGCTGGGCGTCCTCGGCGACCTCGTCCAGGACGTGATCGTCTGGCAGTCCGAGGCGATCCGGCCAGGCACCGACACGCGCGCCGAGATCTTCCTGCAGCGCGGCGGGTCGGCGGCCAACGTCGCGGCGTTCGCCGCCCCGCGCCACCCGACGCGCTTCATCGGCTGTGTCGGCGACGACCTGGGCGGGCACGTCCTGCGGCAGGACCTGGACGACCATGGCGTCGAGTTGCGGCTGCAGGTCCGCGGACGCACCGGCACGATCGTCGTCCTCGTCGACCCCAGCGGCGAGCGGACCATGTTCCCCTCACGCGGGGCGTCCGCGCTGCTCGAACCCCTCGAACCGGGCTGGCTCGACGGCGTCGAGTTGCTGCACGTCACGGCGTACTCCTTCGAACGTGGCACGACAACGGCGGACGCCGCCGCGGTGGCCGTCGCTGAGGTGCACCGCCGCGGCGGGAGGGTCTCGTTCGACGTCTCCTCGACCGGGCTCATCGCCCACTACGAACGCGAGTCCTTCCTCGACCTGCTGGCGTCCTTGGCGCCCGACTTCGTCTCGGCCAACGCCGACGAGAGCCGGTATCTCGGGCTCGCCGAGGACGGGCGTCCGGGGCCGAACCTGGCGCGCCTGCCGGGCGCCGTCCTGCTCGCCCGCTCCGGCGCGCGGCCGACGCACGTGTTCGCCGGCGGGGCGTGCGTGGCGTCGGTGCCGGTCGAGGCGGTACCGGAGGTGCGCGACTTCACCGGCGCCGGGGACGCCTTCAACGCCGGCTTCCTGACCGATGTGCTTGCCAGCGGGTTCGACCCGGGCCGCAACGTGCGCGCCGCCCACGAACTGGCCCGGCGGGTGCTCATGAGTCCCGGGGCCTCGGTGTAATTCTCTGGAGGCCGAACAGCGAATTTCGTGCCGCTACGGGCCCGTGAAGAGCGCTCAGCCTCCAGATTGTTACATCGCGCGAAGAGCAACCCGAGCAGGATGGAGGCAAGCGGCGCTGCCGCCGCAGCGGACGGGAGGCGTGGCGATGATCCCCGAGATCGAATCGAGGACGGACCCCGGGAAGGCGAACCCCGAAAGGGTGGGCGCCGAGAGGACGGATCCTGACAAGGCGAATCGTGAGGAGTCCGGGCTCGGGAGGCTCCCAGCGACGATGCGGGCCTGGCGGGTGCGCGCGCAGGGGCCGATCGCGACCCACCCGCTCGAGTTGGCCGAGGTGGCTGTCCCAACCCCAGCCCCCGGCGAGGTGCTGGTTCGCGTGCTCACCTGTGGGGTCTGCCGCACCGACCTCCACGTCGCGGAGGGCGACCTGCCGGTGCGGCGTCCGCACGTGACCCCCGGACACGAGATCGTCGGCAGGGTCGTCGCGCACGGCCCAGACGCAGGACAACGGTTCGCCGTCGGCGACCGGATCGGCATCGCCTGGCTGCGCCGCACCTGCGGCAGCTGCCGGCACTGCCGTGCGGGGCGGGAGAACCTGTGCGAGGCGTCCCGCTACACCGGCTGGGACACCGACGGCGGCTACGCCGAATACGCCACCGTGCCCGAGGCGTACGCCTACGAGATCCCGGACGCCTTCGACGACGTCGCCGCCGCTCCGCTGCTCTGCGCGGGCATCATCGGCTACCGCGCCCTCCGCCGGGCGAATGTGCCGCCCGGGGGACGCCTCGGCCTCTACGGCTTCGGCGGCTCGGCCCACCTGACCGCCCAGCTCGCCATCGCGCAGGGCATCGAGGTGCACGTGCTGACAAGGGGCGACGCGGCCCGCCACCTCGCCCTCAAGCTCGGCGCCGCCTCGGCGGGCGACGCCCGCGACCTGCCGCCCGTGCCGCTGGACTCGGCGATCATCTTCGCCCCCGCCGGCGACATCGTGCCGCCCGCGCTCGAGGGGCTCGCGCCCGGCGGGACGCTCGCCGTGGCCGGCATCCACCTCTCCGACATCCCCGAGCTCAACTACGCCCGGCACGTCTTCCACGAGCGAACGCTCACCTCGGTCGAGTCCAACACCCGCCGCGACGGCGAGGAGTTCCTGGCGCTGGCCTCGCGGCTCGGCGTCCGGGCGCACGTGACCGAGTACGCCTTCGAGGACGCTCCCCGGGCGCTCGAATACCTGGCGCGCGGCGACGTCGAGGGGGCGGGCGTCCTGCGCATCGGGGCCTGACTAGAGCCAGGCGTCAGCCCTTGAAGTCCTCCGGATCGACCTTGTCGAGGAAGTCGGTGAACGCCGCGATCTGAGACTCCTGCTCGGCCTCCGAGGGCGGGGAGGCGGGGGTAGCCCGCTCGCCGGACGCCTCCTCCTCTGTCACGGCCGCCTCGTCCAAAACGGCCTTCGCGACGAACATCGGCGCCCCCACCCTCATCGCGAGCGCGATGGAGTCCGAGGGACGCGCGTCGATCCACTGGCGTCCCGACGGCGTCTCGAGCGTGATCTCGGCGTAGAACGTGCCGCCCTCGAGGCGGGTCACGGCGATGCCCACCACCGACCCGCCGAGCGCCTCCAGCAGCCGCACCATCAGGTCGTACGACATCGGGCGAGCCGCGGTGGTGCCCTCCGCGGCGAGCATGATGGCCGTCGCCTCCTGGACGCCGATGAAGATCGGCAGCAGGCGTGCGTGGTCGCGATCGTCCTCGATCGGGCGCAGGATCACCACCGGCGCACCACGCGAGTCCACGGTCAGGCTGGCGAGTTCGACTTGGATCACGGTTCCGCCCTCCCCTCGAACCTGGTCCGTCCATGCTACGTCTGCGGGTCGGAGGTCCACCGAACCGCGTGCCCCGGCCCGTCCGGACCGGTTGAATGAGCAGTACGGACGCCGTCGCGCACCTCCGCAGCGCAGCGGCCATCGTGGAGGAGCACCGATGGGAACCTCGACCGATCCAGGGAGCCTCGCCGAGATCCTGGCCAGCCTGGGCGCGGCCGGACGCCGCCTCGACGAGATCGGCGCCGCCGAGGCCGGAGCCGGCAACATGTCGGTCGCGGTCGCCGGCATGCTCGACCTGGCCGACACCTTCCCGCAGAGCCGTGACATCGACCTGCCGATCGCGGTTCCCGCCCTGGCCGGCCACACGATCCTCGTCACCGGCTCGGGCTGCCGGCTGCGCAGCGTCGCCGACGATCCGCTGGGCAACGTCGGGGCCGTGGTCGTCCACGACGGCGGACGCACCGGCACCCTGCACCTGTGCGCGACGCGCGGCTTCACCCGGCCGACCAGCGAGTTCAACTCCCACCTGGCCGTCCATGACGACCACGTGGGCCGCCGAGGGGTCGCGTTCCACGCCGTCCTCCACGCCCAGCCGCCGCACCTGACGCTGCTCTCGCACATGCCGGGCTTCCAGAGCACGGAGGCGCTGACGCACGTGGTGCTGCGCTGGCAGCCGGAGACGATCATCGCGCTGCCCGAGGGCGTGGCCTATCTGCCGTTCATGGTCCCGGGCTCCGACGAGCTCATGAAGAGCACGGTCGCGCAGTTGCGCGCGCATCAGGTCGTGGTGTGGGCCAAGCACGGCGCCATGGTCCGCTCGGACGCCTCTCCGCTCGCCGCCTGCGACAAGATCGAGTACGCCGAGGCCGGCGCCCACAACGCGTATCTCAACCTCTGCTCGGGCGGACGCGCCCAGGGCCTCAGCGACGCCGAACTGCGGCGCATCGCGGCGGCCTTCAACGTGCCGACGACCCTGTACTGACCTCCCGAAAGACCTCCAGGCCCAGCGCCACGAGGTCGTCCAGGAACGGCTCGGGGTCGACCACGTGGGCCAGCAGGTGCAGCCCGGGCGCCGCCCCGCCGGACGCCGCCTCCCGCAGCTGCCTGAGGCACGCGACGAGCGGGGCGGCGGTGAGCCGGTAGCCGTCCTCGCCGGACACCGAGATCTCCGCGGTCGCCGGCCTTCCGTCAACGATCCCGGACGCCGTCAGCCTCAGCACCAGCCGGTGCGGCGGCGGGGAGGTGGCGAGGCGTCCCATCGACCAGCGGGTCAGCCGGATCGTCGGCCGACGCAGCAGCCGCACCTTGCTCAGCGCCATGATCACCGGCAGGGCCAGGTAGTCCATCGCGGGCCCGAAGCCGGAGATGTAGAAGCCGCAGCGCCGCAGGCTCGGGTAGCGCGCGGGAAGGGCGTCCAGCTCGGTGAGCGCCGTCGGGACGCACGTCTGGCGTCCGATCGGCGGCCCGAAGTCGACCGACGGGCACTCCGACCAGCGCAGGCGGCGTCGGGTGCCGTCGACGAAGGCGACCATGTCGAAGTCGGCGAACTCGTCCAGCATCTCCGCGACGGTCGAGTCGGCGACGGTGTCCGCATGCCAGTCGGTGCGCAGGCCGGCGTACACGTCGGCGTCCACGATCTCGTCGAGCCGGCCCGCCGCCCAGCGCACGAGCACCGCCGGCAGCCCGGGATGGAAGCCGCCGTCGGTGACGAATCGGCGTCCGCGAAACTCGATCTCGGACGCCAGCGCCTTGAGTTCGGCGTGCTTGCCCGGGACGGACAGCATCGTGTCGATCCAGTCGGCGCCGGCGTCCAGGACGATCCTGGCCAGCGGCCCCACCAGGTCGGGACGGCTGACCGTCACGATCACGAGGCCCGCCCCGGTGACGAGCGCCCGCACCGCGGCCCGATCCTCGACGTCGACCGTCGCCGTCGAGACGACCGCGGGGGTGTCGCCCAGCAGCGCGTCCCGGGCAGAGCCGAGCCGAGTCGCATCCCGGCCCGCCAGGACGAGTTCGTCACCCGCGCGAAGCCGGGGCGCGAGCAGTTCGACGATCGCGCGTCCCGCATGCCCGGACGCCCCCAACGCCACGATGCGCATGGCCTCAGCCTAGGACCCATCGCCCCAAGCCGCGCCGTGACTGCTGCCGCGGAAGGGTTTGATCGCGGCGGCGTCCGGGCAATGGCGTGAGCGGTACAAAGGGAGTGTTCGGCGGCTCGTAGAGCCGGCTCGCTGGTGGGCTGTCGGGGAGGGGGTCCATGGCCGGCGCGCGACTCTGGCACAGCCAGTGGGACGTCGTCGTGGTCAGCGCGGCCGTCCTGGCGGTGGGCGCTGCCTTCGTGACCTGGCGCGTCGCCACCCCCGCCGCATGCGCCTGGCTCGGCCCCGACGCAGCGTCCTGGACGCCCCGGGGGCTCGTCCCCAAGCTGCCCGCCGGCTGCCTGCTGCCCAGCACCCTGCCGATCGTGGACGCGGCGTCGTCCACCCACGAGACCCGCCTCACCTTCGCCGACGGCAGCGCCGCGACCCTGCCCGAGGCGGGTTTCCTGGCGGCCGTCCCGCAACGGCTGGTCGAGGGCGCCTGGACGCTGCTGTTCACCGTGGCCCAGTTCGCGCTGTGCCTGTTCGGGTTCGTTCGGCAGCCGCACGACCGGGGCATCGGGGCCGCCCTCGTGTTCTCGGCGGGGCTGCTGTCGAGCACCGCCGTCACCATCCTGGGCCTGCCGGTCGGCGCGGCGTTCGCCGAGGGCCCCCGCTGGCTCTTCCTCGCCGCCACCCAGGGCACGTTCTCGATCCTGTGGGGCGCGGCGCTGCTGCTCATCGTCCTGTTCCCGACCCCGATGAGCGACACGGCCGGACGCCTGCGCAACCGGGCGGCCGTGGCGTCCGCGCCTCTGGTGCTCTGGCTGATCGTGACGGCCGCCATCGCCGCGACGACCGGCGAGGCGCTGACGCGGGTCTCGTACGCCATCCGTGCCCAGTCGTCGATCACCCTGTTCACGATGCTGACGATCATCTCGACGGCGCTGGTCCGGATGATCCGGATGCGCGGCGACACCGCCGAGGTCGTCGCCCGGCAGCAGGTCCTGTGGCTCGGCGGCGCGGGCCTCTCGGCGCTCATGCTCAGCCTGTCGTTCTGGATCGTCCCGCACGCCGCGCTCGGCGCCCCGCTGCTGCCCGACGACCTCATCGGACTGCCCGGCCTGCTGTTCGTCGGCGGGCTCGCGGTCGCCCTGCTGCGGGTGCGGATGTTCGAACTCGAGTGGCTGCTGGTGCGTGTCCTGGTGGCGACGACGCTGGTCATGCTCGCGCTGGGGGTCTACCTGGTGCTCCTCGGGACGATCGACGCGGCGTCCCTGCCGCTCGAGCCGGTCTCGGCCGGTGTGGTCGCGACGATCGTCATCGCGCTGGCGGCACCCGCCCTGCGCCGCCGCGTCGAGTGGGCCGTCAACTGGGTCGTCTACCGCGACCCCGAAAGCCCCTACCACACGCTCAGCCGCGTGGCCGAGGGCCTCGGTGGCCGCTCCGTCGACTTCAGCCGGGCCGCGGACGACATCCGCCGCGCGCTGCGGCTGCCGCACGTCCGGATTCAGGCCGAGGGCGTCGTGGCCGAGTCCGGCAGTCCGGACGCCGTCCGAGGCGCGACGCCCGTCGCCTTCCCGCTCGACGGCGGCACCGAAGCGGGACGCCTCGTCGTTGCCACCCGCGGCCGCGGCGACCGCCTCACCGCCGCCGAGGACCGCCTCCTGCACGACCTGGCCCGCCAGATCGGCACCGCCGTCAACCAACTCCGCCTGTCGGCGGAGCTGCAGCACTCCCGCGAGCAGCTCGTGCTCGCCCGCGAGGAGGAGCGCCGCGCGATCCGCCGCGTCATGCACGACGACCTCGCCCCCACGCTGGCCGGCATCGCCCTGCAGACCGAGACCGCGCGCCAGCTGCTCGGACGCGAGCCCGCGGCGTCCGAGGGCGTCGCCGGCGTCCTGGACGCCATCAGCCGCGACGCGCGGAGCACCTCGGCGTCCCTGCGGGCCCTCAGTTACGAGTTGCGTCCGCCGGCCCTGGACGACCGCGGTCTCGTCGCGGCGCTCGCGGACGCCGGCGTCCGGCTGGCGCCGACCGAGGTGAAGCTGGACGCCGTCGAACTCGGCGACCTGGACGCCGCCCCGCTGCCCGCCGCCGTCGAGGTTGCCGGCTACCGGATCGCCACCGCCGCGATGGCGAACGTCGCCCGGCACGCCTGTGCCGACACGTGCTGGGTGACGCTGGCGCGGACGCCGTCCGCGCTGCGCGTCCGGGTCGCCGACGACGGACGCGGCCTGGCCGAGGGCTGGCGTCCCGGCGTCGGGGTGGCGTCGATGCGCGAGCGGGCCGCCGAACTGGGCGGCATCTGCACGATCGGGGGCCGGCCGGGCGGTGGCGTCCAGGTCGAGATCGAGCTGCCGCTGGGGGAGGGCCGATGACGCCGACGCGCGTGGTGCTGGCCGACGACCACCCCGTCTACCGCGAGGGGCTGGCGGGGCTGATCGACGTGACCGAGGACCTCGAGGTGGTGGGGCAGGCGTCCACGGGCACGGACGCCGTCGAACTCTGCCGCGAGCTGCGTCCGCACGTCGCCGTCATCGATCTCAACATGCCCGGCCTGCACGGCATCGACGCGGCGAGGGCTATCGCGGCGGCTTCCCCGGAGACGGCCGTGCTGGTGCTGACGATGTTCGACGACGACGCGACGATCTTCCAGGCGGTCCAGGCCGGGGCGCGCGGGTACGTCGTCAAGACCGATACCCCGGCGGCGATCATGGCCGCGATCAGGTCGGCGGCGCACGGCGAGGTGATCTTCTCCGGCGAGTTGGCCCGCCGGATGACGCGCTGGTTCGGCGGCATGGACTCCCACCGGGCCGGGCTCGTCCAGCTGACCCCACGCGAGCGCGAGGTGCTCGTCCTGCTCGCGCGCGGTCGCGACAACGGCACGATCGGCTCCGTGCTCGGGGTGAGCGACAAGACCGTCCGCAACGTCGTGTCGAACGTGTTCGCCAAGCTGGGCGTCGCCGACCGGGCCTCGGCCGCGGACGCGGCCCGCAAGCTCGGGCTCGTCTGAAATTTCCTGGAGGCTGGAAGGCCTCGGAAGGCCCATAAAGGGTGGTTTCGTGCGTTCAGACTCCAGTTTGTTACATCTGCGCCTCGTAACCCTCGCGAAGTTCCCGGCTCGACCCGGGACTTTGTCCCGTGACGCCCGGGACGGCTCGGCCGCAGGCTGAGGCAGCCCCGTAGCGGGGCATCCCACCGGCGTGCGGGCCGCCCGCCCGGGCGCCGAGATCGAGAGGTCACCCATGAGAATCGCTTACCGCACGCTCGGCTTCCTGATCGCCGCGCTCGTGGCCGTGCAGGCGGCGTCGCACGCCTGGTCGTCCGCCGGACTCGGCCTGTACGTCGCCGAAGGCCACACAGTCGACTCGTCGTTGCTGGAGTCCCCGACTCTGCCGTTCCCCGAGGCGCTGGGCTTCATGATCCACGGGCTGAACGGCATGTACATCATCCCCGCCGTCGCGCTCGCGTTGCTGGTGGTGTCGTTCTTCGTGCACCTGCGCGGCGCGGTGCTGTTCGCCGCCATCACGCTCGGCTTGGTCGCCATCCAGGTGACGCTGGGCCTGCTGGGCCACGGGCTTCCGACGCTGGGCCTACTGCACGGCCTCAACGCGATCCTGCTCGTCTGCAGCGCCCTGTACACCCAGTCGCTGGCCGCTCCGTCGCGGGCCGTCGCGGCCACCGCGGCCACCGCGAGGACGGCACAGACCCGCGTCCATGCCTGAGCCTGCCGAGCCGCAGACCGAGCCGGAGTCGCGGCCACCCAGGCGGCTCATGGTCGCCGGAGTGGCCGCCGCACTCATCGTCGGCGGCCTCGCGACCGCCATGTTCGTCACCCGCCTCCCGGCCACCTACAACATGGCCGAGATGGGCTACCCCGACTACGGCGGCGGTCCGCAGCCGGCCCAGGACGCCCACGCCGGGCATCACCACGGTGGCGCCGACGACCCCACCGGCACCAGCATCGCGACCCTCGTCGAGCACACGGACGGACGCCTCCCCGACGTCCGCGTCGCGCTG
Organism: Propioniciclava sp.; assembly: GCA_036803965.1. Lineage (GTDB taxonomy): Bacteria > Actinomycetota > Actinomycetes > Propionibacteriales > Propionibacteriaceae > Propioniciclava. The sequence goes on along the minus strand of DAIRTI010000035.1, from coordinate 17,132 downwards.
ACCGCCCGCGCCGAGCGGGTCACCCTTGCCGACGGCCGGCAGGTCGACGGCTACAGCCTCAACGGCCAGACCCCCGGGCCGACCATCGAGGCCGTCCAGGGCGACCTCGTCGAGGTGACGGTCACCAACTCCAACGTCACCGCCGGCATCACGCTGCACTGGCACGGCATGGACGTCCCGAATGCCGAGGACGGCGTCGCCGGCGTCACCCAGGACGCCGTCCTGCCCGGCCAGTCGCACACCTATGTCTTCGTCGCCGACCAGGTCGGCACCTACTGGTACCACTCGCACCAGCAGTCCCATCCCCAGGTGGTCGGCGGCCTGCTCGGAGCCGTGGTCGTGCGGCCCCGTGCCGGGCTGGCCCAGCGGCTCGACGTGCCCGCGGTCGTCCACTTCTACGACGGCGTCCGCACCATCAACGGACGCGCCGGCGAGACGCACGTGGACGCCGCCCCCGGCACGGCCGCCCGCGTCCGGATCGTCAACACCGACGGCAACCTCATGCCCGTCTGGGTGTCCGGCGGCGCCTACCGCGTCCTGGCCATGGACGGCACCGAGGTCAACGTCCCCACTCCGATCACAGACGCCTCCACCATCGTCACCGCCGGTGGCCGCGCCGATCTGGAGGTGGTCGCGCCGGCCGACGGCAGCGGCGTCCGGGTGCAGATGGCGAACGCGTCGGTGGTGATCGGCGGATGGGCCGCCGCGCCGACGGCGTCCGCCTCGAACCGGACCGTCGACCTGCTGACCTACGGGACGCCGACCGGGCCCGCGATCGACCCCGCGACCGCTGACCGCACGTTCGAGTACGCCATCGGACGCGCGCCCGGCGTGCTCGACGGCAAGCCCGGCTTCTGGTGGACGATCGACGGACACCTGTTCCCGGACGTGCCGATGTTCATGGTCGCCGAGGGCGACCTGGTCGTCATGCACCTCACCAACACCAGCGGCGAGTCCCACCCGATGCACCTGCACGGGCACCACGTGACGGTGCTGGCCCACAACAACGTGAAGGCGTCCGGCAGCCCGTGGACCGTCGACAGCCTCGACGTCGAGAACGGCGGCGACTACCTGGTCGCCTTCCGCGCCGACAACCCCGGCATCTGGATGGACCACTGCCACAACCTGCCGCACGCGTCCGAGGGGCTGATGACCCACCTGGCCTACATCGGCTACACGACCCCGTTCCGCATCGGCGGAGCGTCCGCGAACCACCCCGAATGACGAGGCGCGCCCGCCTGGTCCCCATCTGCCGATCACCGCACTCGCCCCGGCGAGAACACGAAAGGACCACTTCATGAGCGACATCACCGCTGCCGACCCCGCTCCCGTTCCCGCGCCGGCCACGGTCTCGGCCCCAGCTTCAGCTCCCGCCCGAACCGACCTGGCGCCGGCCCCCATCGAGCCCGACGGACGTGCCCTCGCGCTGGCGGCCGAGTGCCCCGACTGCGTGTTCCTGCCAGGGACGGCCGAGTACGACGCCGGACGCGTCCCGTGGAACCTCGCCATCGACCTGCAGCCGGTGGCCGTGGCGCGTCCGCGGCATCCCGCGGAGCTGGCGGCGGTCGTCAGAGCCGCCGGACGCCAAGGCCTGCGGGTCGCGCCCCAGGGCTCCGGTCACGGGGCGGGTCCCATGGCCGGACGCGACCTCTCCGGGGTCGTGCTCGTCCGGCTCGACGCCTGGCGCACCGTCACCGTCGACCCCGAGGCGCGCACCGCGCGGGCCGCGGCCGGCGCGCTGTGGTGCGACGTCGTCGAGGCCGCCGCGCCCTACGGACTCGCGCCGTTGCACGGGTCCTCGCACGACGTCGGGGTCGCCGGCTACACCCTCGGTGGCGGCCTCAGCTTCTACGCCCGCAAGCACGGGCTCGCCACCAACGCCCTGGTCTCGGCCGAGGTCGTCGCGGCGTCCGGCGAGATCCGCCGCGTGGACGCCGCCAGCGACCCCGACCTGTTCTGGGCCCTGCGGGGCGGCGGCGGCAACGTCGCGATCGTCACCGAGCTCGAGTTCGGGCTGTTCGAGATCCCGGACGCCGTCGCCGGCATGCTGCTGTGGGATCTGACCCGGGCAGAGCCCGTGCTGCGGCGCTGGGTGGAGTGGTGCTCGACCGCCCCGGACGAGGTGACGACGTCGCTACGGTTCATGCGGTTCCCGCCGCTGCCCGAGCTGCCCGACTTCCTCCGCGGACGCCGCCTCGTCGTCATCGACGGCGCCTTCCTGACCGATGATGCGCGGGCGTCCGAGCTGCTCGCTCCGCTGCGTGCGCTGGCCCCCGAGCTGGACACCTTCGCCCGCGTCCCCGCGCCCGCGGTGCTCGAGATGCACATGGACCCGCCGGCCCCCACCCCGGCCGTCGGCGACGGGACGATCCTCGGCGAGCTCGACGACGCCGGTCTGGCGGCGTTCCTCGCCGAGTTCGGCCCGGACGCCGACACCGCGCTGATGTTCGCCGAGTTGCGCCAGCTGGGCGGTGCGCTCGGACGCCGCTTGCCCACCTCCGGCGCGGTCGCCACGCTGGACGGGTCGTTCGTCCTGCTGTGCGTCGCCCTGGCCGTGACCCCAGAGCTGGCGGCGCTCGGCCACGCGCACGCCACCCGCGGCGTCACCGCCCTCGCGCCCTGGCACAACGGACGCCGTTACCTCAACTTCAACGAGACCCGCGTCGACACCAGCCAGGGCTACGCGCCGCAGGACTGGCAGCGGCTCAGGCGCGTCCGGGCGTCCATGGACCCGGAGGGGCTCCTGGTGCCCAACCATCCGATCGAGCCGTGACGGTCTCGCCCGAAGTCCTCACCCGCCCCGGGTAGGACCGCCTCCCGGCCCGGCTCCTCCCAGCCGGGCTGGGAGGACGGTGCCCCCAGCTGCCCGCGGCGGGCCTCCGGGCCTCACCCCTTGGGGTGGCGCCGGGCGAGCAGCGAGAGGGCGAGCGCGCCGGCCAGCAGGCCGAGGTCGCGGAGCGCGACGTCGAAGTAGCCGGGCAGCGTGACCAGGTTGACGATGATGCCGAGCAGCCAGGCGGCGACGACGAGGGCGCCCCACCGCGGCACGATCGCGACGAGGATCCCGGCGATGATCTCGACGACGCCGACGGCGTACATCGCCTGCTGGGCTGTGCCCGGGACGATGCCGTCGATCCAGCCGGCGAGGTACTGCGGCCAGTAGGTCAGCAGGTTGGCGAACTTGTCGAGTCCGAACACGATCGGGGCGACCGTGAACGTGGTGCGTAGAAGGAGGAACGCCATCCGGACGGGGTCGTGGGTGAGGGGGACCGCCTGTTCGGTCTCGGTGGCGGACATCGTGGCCATGTCGACTCCTTTCTAAAGCCGGGTTGAGTTGACGTTAGATCTGTTCCGGACTAACGGCAAGAGGTGTTGGCGTTAGAATGGGCGGCATGGTCCTGGATCCGCGTGCCGCCGTGGACGCCGTCGCGTCCCTCGCCGAGCCCACCCGCCGGCGCGTCTACGAGCTCGTCGCCCGCGCCCGGCGCGGCCTGACCCGCGACGACGTCACCGAGGCGACCGGGCTACCGCGCACCACCGCCGCCTTCCACCTCGACCGCCTCGTCGAGGAGGGCCTCCTGAGCGTCGGGTTCGAGCGCCGCACCGGCCGCACGGGTCCGGGCGCCGGGCGTCCGTCGAAGGTCTACAGCCGCTCGGACGCCTCGGTCGCGGTCTCGCTGCCCCCGCGCCAGTACGACCTGGCGGCCGAGTTGCTGGCCGCAGCGGTCGAGGACGCCGACGCCACCGGCCAGCCCGTGCGCACCTGCCTGGAGCGCCGCGCCTACGCCGCCGGGCACGCGCTCGGGCGTCCCGACGTGGCCTCCGCGCTGGCCGACTCGGGGTACGAGCCGTACGCCCAGGGCGACGCGATCGCCCTGGCCAACTGCCCGTTCCACGCCGTCGCCGGACGCCACACCGACCTCGTCTGCGGCATGAACCTGCACCTCGTCGAGGGCCTCCTGGACGCCGCTGGTGCGGCCGGCCTCCAGGCGCGCCTGGACCCGTCGCCCGGGCACTGCTGCGTCCGGATCGAGCCTCGTGCCGCCGGCGCCGCGGAGGCCCCGGAACCACACCGCGGCTGAGGCCGGCCACCTGGTCCCTGAGGGCACCCTGATCTATCTCGACGTATCGTTTACTGCGTGTCCGGCCCCAAGTACCGTCCATGAACATGACTACGGCGATCGCCGCCCTTCCGGGCGCTCCGAGACCACTCGGGCGGCCGTAGTGGCGCCGCTGATCGAGATGCGCGACCTCTGCAAGAGCTACTTCCTGGACAGCGAAGAGCTCGAGGTGCTGCACCATGTCGAATTCCTCGTCGAGCAGGGCGAGTTCGTGTCGATCCTGGGGCCGTCGGGCTCGGGCAAGTCGACGATGATGAACATCCTGGGCTGCCTGGACGTCCCCACGTCCGGCACCTACAACCTCGCCGGCACGCTCGTGGGCAGCCTGAGCCGGGCCGAACAGGCGCAGATCCGCAACAGTGAGATCGGCTTCGTGTTCCAGTCCTTCCAGCTGCTGCCGCGGCTCAACGCCATCGAGAACGTCGAGCTGCCGCTCATCTACGCGGGCGTGGGCGCGAGCGAACGGCACCGTCGGGCCACCGAGCTGCTCACCCGCATGGGCCTGGGCGACAAGCTGCGCAACCTGCCCACGCAGCTGTCGGGCGGCCAGCAGCAGCGGGTCGCGATCGCCCGGGCGCTGATCAACGGGCCGAGCGTCCTGCTCGCCGACGAGCCCACCGGCGCCCTCGACCAGAAGACCGGCGCCCAGGTCATGGAGCTGTTCGGCGAGATCCACGCCGAGGGCAAGACGATCGTGATGATCACCCATGAGCCCGAGATCGCCCAGCACGCGGAGCGCATCGTCACGATTCTCGACGGCTACCTGACCGAGACCGACAAGGTCGCCGCGATCGCTCCCACGCACGACTGGGCGTCCGCCGCCCACCAGCCCTCGCACGCAGCACCCACGGAGGACGCCAGCCTCCAGCAGGAAGGACGCTCATGACCACCGAGCAACCCGACTTCGCCCCCAGCCAAGCGTCCGGTCCGGCGCCCGCCGCGAGCCCGGCGTCCGCACCGGTGTCCGCGACCAAACGCAAGCGTGGCCGGCGCTGGCTCGTGCCTGTGATCGTCGCCGCGGTGCTGCTGGCCGGCGCGGGCACGGCCTGGGCCGTCCTGCGCCCCCGTGCCACCACGGTCGGCGTCGGCGACACGACGGTCCTCACCACCGGCACGCTGACCGACAGCATCAGCGCGACCGGAACGGTGGCCGCGGCCACGAGCGCGAAGGTGTACTCCACGCTCACCTACCAGGTGTCCCACGTCAACGTCGAACTCGGCCAGGCCGTGCGCGCCGGCGATCAGCTGGCCCAGCTCGACACGGCCACCATCGACAAGCAGATCGCGTCCAAGAAGGCCTCGATGACGCAGTCGCAGGCGTCCGCGGCGGCGTCCCTGGCTGCGGCGCAGAACAAGTACAACGCCGCCGCCAGCGCCGTGCGCAACGGAACGAACTCGTCGCTGGTGAACGCCCAGACCTCGGTGACGACCGCCTACGACAATTGGCAGAAGGCGGTCAAGACCTACGAGGACGCCAAGGCCGCCCTCGACGACGGCAACAACTCGCAGCTCGTCTCAGCCCAGACCGCCGTCGACAACGCCCAGGCCAGCCTGACCAACGCCCAGTACAACGAGAAGAAGGCCCGCGACGCCTGGGAGGCCGCCGGCAAGCCCGCCTACCCGGACGCCACCAAGGTCGCCCTCGACCAGGCGGTCAACGCCCTGGACGCCGCCGAGACGGCCTACGACAACGCGCGCTCGGCGTACGAGGCGTCCGCGAACGGGGCCGACAACACGCTGTCCGACTACTCGGCCGCCGCCGACCAGGCCCACGATGCCTACGTCAACGCCCAGAAGGCGCTGAGCGCGGCGCAGACGTCGGCGCAGACCGACCTGCAGACCAGCGCCGACGCGGTGAAGAGCAGTCAGGCGTCCGGACGCCAGGACGCCGCGGTCACCGACCTCGCCGGACTGCTCACCGACAAGGCGTCCGCGACCATCACGTCGCCCGTCGACGGCACGGTCACGGCGGTCAACGCGACCGTCGGTGCCCCGGCGTCCGGCGTCCTGTTCGTCGTGGAGTCGACCGACCGGCTCAAGGTCTCGTCATCGGTGAACGAGTACGACTCCGGCACAGTCAAGCCCGGCATGAAGGTGCTGATCAGCTCGGACGCCACCCGCGACGCCGTCTACCAGGGCACGGTCACGTCGGTCGCGCCGGCGTCCGCGAAGGACGCCTCCGGCAAGACCATCACCGGCAGCGACATCCAGTACGCCACCGAGATCGACGTCAACTCCACTGGCACCGGCCTGCGCATCGGCATGAACGCGCGGGTGCAGTACGTGGTCGGCCAGGCCGAGAGCGTCCTGTCGGTGCCCACGGACTCCGTCTTCACGGACGCCCAGGGTGCGGACGCCGTGCTCGCGCTGACCAAGCGGCTGGACGGCCAGTACACGATCGAGCAGATCGCCGTCACCAAGGGGCTCGAGAACGACGTGGACGTCGTGATCTCGGGCGACCGGGTGAGCGAGGGGTTGCGCGTGCTGAACACACCGGCGAAGTACAAGGCCGGCGCCGTTGTGACGCTCAGCGGCGTCTGAGGCGTCCTGTGATCGAGCCCGGGAGCGTGGAATGAACCTCGGCGCCAGCGTCCAGATGGCGCTCCGCAGCCTGCGCATGAACAAGATGCGCGCGCTGCTCACGATGCTGGGCATCATCATCGGCATCGGGTCGGTCATCGCGATCCTGACCGTCGGCAACGCGCTGACCGGGTCGATCAACACCTCGCTGAGCACGTTCGGCGCGAACAACATCACGGTCTCGCTGCAGCAGCGCGGGCAGACCAACCGCTTCCAGAGCGGCAGTGGCCTGTCCGGACAGACCAGCACCCAGCAGCCCGCGGACAAGGACCTGATCACCGACGACATGATCGACGCGCTGCGTCAGCGCTACCCCACCAGCATCGTGGGGGTGTCACTGACGAAGTCGGTCGGCACGGGCAAGGCACGCGACGAGCGCGACTACGCCAACGTCTCGCTGCTGGGGGCCAGCGCCGATTACGCGACGGTCAACAACGTGAAGATGGCGCGCGGACGGTTCCTCAACGACGGCGACGTCAAGGCGCTGCACTCGGTCGCGGTGGTGTCCGACCGCCTGGTCGACAACATGTTCGGCGGCGACGTGAACGGGGCGGTCGGCAAGGAGGTCAAGCTCTACGTCGGCTCGCAGATCTACGCGTTCACGATCGTCGGGGTCTACACGTACGAGCCCAGCGCGCTGGCCGTTCAGCAGGTCGCCGAGAAGGACATCACCACGTCCGTCTACATCCCGGTCTCGACCGCCCAACGACTGACGTCGAGCACCGCCGGGTACTCCAGCCTGATGATCACGGCGAAGGGCGTCGATCCCATCGAGTTCTCCGGACAGCTCGAGACGTTCTTCGCGCGCTACTACGCCAAGAACGTCGACTACAAGGTGTCGGCCACCTCGATGCAGTCGATCACCCAGCAGGTCAACACGGTGATGGGCAACCTGAGCATCGCGATCTCGGTCATCGCCGGCATCTCGCTGCTCGTGGGCGGCATCGGGGTGATGAACATCATGCTCGTGTCGGTCACCGAGCGGACCCGCGAGATCGGCCTCCGCCAGGCCGTCGGGGCCACGCCGAACAACATCCGCATCCAGTTCATCGTCGAGAGCGTCGTCATCTGCCTGATCGGCGGGTTCCTCGGCGTGGTCGTCGGCGGGCTGCTCGGCTACCTCGGCAGCACCCTGCTCGGCGTCCCCGGGCTGCCGACGCTCGGCTCGATCGGCATCGCCGTCGGCTTCTCCGTCTCCATCGGACTGTTCTTCGGCTACTACCCCGCCAACCGCGCCGCCCGCCTGAACCCCATCGACGCCCTGCGGTCGCTGTAGCGGTCGCGGTTCGGGCGTCCGGCTGATTTCCCGGTGCCCCGGACGCCGTCGGGACGAGTCCGACTCGCGCCCTCGGCGTCCCTCTGGACTAGGGTCGTCGTCATGTCAGCAGCCAGCGAGCAGCAGCGGACGACGTCCGCCGAGCGCCTGGTGTTCTTCACGGACGCCGTGGTCGCCATCGCGATGACGCTGCTGATCCTGCCCCTGCTGGAGGCGGTGTCGGACGCTGCGGCGTCCGGGGTCGACACGGCGGAGTACGTGTCGGAGCACTCGGACAAGCTGATCGCGTTCGCGCTGAGCTTCTTCATCATCGGGCTGTTCTGGCGCGCCCACGAGCGCCTGTACGCGCGGGTCGAGCGGCAGGACGCGGGGCTGTTCCGGCTGAACATGCTGTGGATGTTCACGATCGTGTGGCTGCCCGTGGCGACCGCGCTCGTCGGTTCGATGCCCACCGACCCGCTGCAGCTCACCCTCTACATCGGGACCATGCTGGCCAACAGCCTGGTCATGCTCGGGATGGTCGCCTGGCTACGTTGGCGTCCCGGGCTGCTGAAGGCCGGATCGGCCATCGACGGCGACTCGATGGAGGCGGCCGTGGTGACGTGCGTCCTGTTCGCGGTGGCCCTGCTGCTCGCGTTGGCCGTGCCGGGGGTCGAGTTCTGGGCGCTGCTGGTGTTGCTGCTGCGGGCCCCGATCGAGTGGGGGCGGCGGAAGTGGGGTAGGGGTCCTGGCATCACCGAGTGAGGAGGAACCGATGCCCAAGCGTGACCCGGGTCCGTCGGTCAAGGACAAGGAGATGTACGAGGCGCTGCGCGACGAGGGTGCCAGCAAGGAGAAGGCGGCGCGGATCTCGAACGCGGCTGCGGCGTCGTCGCGTAAGGAGGTCGGTCACCGCGGCGGCAAGGCCAAGGACTACGACGAGTCCACCAAGGACGAGTTGATGAAGCGGGCCAAGGAGATCGGCATCAAGGGACGCTCGTCCATGACCAAGGCCGAGCTGATCGACGCCCTGCGCAACCACTGACTGGTGGCCGCCCGAGGGCTCAGATCGCCGCGGCTCAGCGGGCCGGGCGCCCGGGCGGCCCAGTCGGAATCAATGGGCGTCCGCGAACGGGGCGAGGGTCTGCCCGATCGGGGCGCGGATCGTGAGCGTGGCGCGGTGGTCGAGGCCGGTGGCGTCCCGGTTGATGACGACGACCCTGTCGCCGCCGAACGCCCGGACGAGCCCCGCCGCCGGGTAGACGACCAGCGACGTGCCGCCCACGATCAGGGTGTCGGCGCGGTCGAGTTCGTCGGCGGCCTCGGCCAGGACGCGCTGGTCGAGCGCCTCCTCGTACAGCACCACGTCGGGCTTGATCACGCCGCCGCAGGCGTCGCAGCGGGGCACGCCCGTGGAGTGCAGGACGGCGTCCAGGGCGAAACGGCGTCCGCAGGACATGCACACGTTGCGGTGGACGCTGCCGTGCAGCTCCAGCACCCGCCGCGAGCCGGCGGCCTGGTGCAGCCCGTCGATGTTCTGGGTGATGACGGCGGAGAGGCGTCCGGCGACCTCGAGCGCGGCGAGCGCGCGATGGGCGGGGTTCGGCTGGGCGTCCGGGTGCAGGATGCGGGTGCGGTAGTAGTGGAAGAACGCCTCGGTGTGCCGGACGAAGAACGTGTGGCTCAGGATCTCCTCCGGCCTGGAGCGCGCCAGGATCTCCAGGGTCGCCGGCGTGGGTCTCGCGGACGGATTGTGACTTTCTGGAGTCTGAACGGCCTCACGGCCCCCGTCCGGGCCCGGAATCGGCGTTCCGCCTCCAGAACGTTGCACTTCGTCGTATAGACCGCCGGCGGAGCGGAAGTCGGGGATGCCGCTCTCGGTCGACACCCCGGCGCCGCCGAAGAACACGATCCGGTGGCTGGACTCGACGATCTCGCGCAGCTGCTCAGCGTCGGTGAGCGGATCGGCCTGAGGGGTCACGACAGCTCCAGGGTGTGAGGCAGTTCGGTTGTAGTGGTGCGAGTGGGCTGCTGGTCGGCAGTTTCTGCTCGTGGACCAGGTGCCGCGGGGGCAGGGGAGTCGGGCAACTCGGCGAGCAGCCGGGCGGCGTCGCCGATGCGGTGCCCGAGGGGACGGGCCGGGGCGGGGACCAGGTGCTGGTAGCGTCCGCCGACCCAGACGGGCAGGCCGGGCGCCTCGGCTTCCAGCAGTTGGGCGACCTGCGCCGCCCGGGAAGCGTCCCGCCTCCGGTGCACCGACGTCACCACGCCCCGCGCGCCCGAGGTGCGGACGGCGTCCGACCAGGCCTCGAGCGGCACGTCGGCGCCGAGGTACAACGTGGCGAGCCCGGCCCGCCGCGCGGCGACGGCGAACGACATCAGGCCGAGTTCGTGGTGCACGCCGGGAGGGTTGCCGATGACGAACGGCCGCCCGTTGCCGCGTCCGGCTGCCTCGTACGCCGTGGCCAGGCGCCGCAGGACCGCGTTCGCGACCAGGTGCTCGCCCGCGACCGAGATGCGTCCGGACGCCCACGCGCGCCCCACCGCCACGAGCGCCGGCATCAGCCAGCCGTCGACCACGCTCTCGAAGTCGCCGCGCGCGAACTGCTCGTCGAGGACCCGCGCGATGCCCGCCGGATCGAGCGCTCCCGCCGCCTCGACCAGCCGGCTGTCGGGGTCGCTCCCGGCCGCCCACCCGCCCGCCTCGGTCACCCAGGACACGTCGCGCCGCAGCACCGCCACGGACGCCTCCCGCGGTGGGACGCCGTCGCGCACCAGCGCGTTCATGGCCCGGATGCGTTCCAGCGCGGCCTCGTCGTAGACCCGGTAGCCGCCGGGGGACCTGGTCGGCGCGAAGAGGCCGTAGCGGCGCTCCCAGGCGCGCAGCGTGTGCTCGGGCACGCCGGTCGCGGCCGAGGCCTTCTTGATGGTGAGCATGGTGGGTCCAGGATAGGACGCCTCGGTCGGTCGTGTCGGTGAGATAGCTGACGCCGTTGTCAAAGGTTTACCGTTGAAACTTGTCTAAGGTTCAACGCGCTGGGCATACTCCTGTTCAAGGTTGGCTCGCGAAGGAGGACCAATGCCCACCACCACCGACCGCGTCCGGCAGATCGTCGTGACGCTCAGTGCGGCGTTCATGATCGTCGGCACCCTCTTCGGCATCGGCGTCATCGGAACGCGCGTCGAGGAGTCCTCGGGCGGCAGCCTCTCGGCCACGGCAACGCTGGTCGCCCCGGCCGTCCGGGCGTTCTCGATCTGGTCGGTGATCTACGCCGGCCTGATCGCCTACGTCGTCTGGCAGTGGCTGCCGGCCAACGCGGCGTCCGGCCGGGCTCGCTCGATCGGCTGGCTCGCGGCGGCGTCCATGGTGCTGAACGCGGTCTGGCTGCTGGTCACCCAGGTCGGCTGGCTGTGGGTCAGCGTCCTGGTGATCGCCGCGCTGGTCGTGGTGCTGGGCCTGCTGGTGCAGCGGCTGCAGACGATTCCTGGCCGCTCCGATCCCGGCTGGGGCGAGCAACTGGTCGTCGACGGCACGTTCGGGCTCTACCTCGGCTGGGTCTCGGTCGCGACGGTGGCCAACATCACGGCGACGCTGGTGGCGTCCGGGGTCGACCCAGGCGGGCTGGTCAGCGAGCTGCTCGCCGCCGCGGTGCTCGCCGTGGCCGCGGCCATCGGCGTCCTGCTCGCGGCTCGGCTCGGGGGACGCATCGCCGTCGCTGCCGCGATGGCGTGGGGCCTGGCCTGGATCGCCGTCGGACGCCTCACCGATCAGCCCTACTCGCCCCTGACCGGGGCCGTCGCCGCCGCGGCCGCGGTGGTCGTGCTGGGCGCGGCGGTCGTACGGCGCGCTCGGCCACGGCAGATCGGCCGGCCGGTGACCGTGCGCGTGAGCCACTGATCGTCGGCTCTTCCCGCAGGCTTGGGCGCTGGTGACGGCGGCGGCCGGTCAGCGATCCTCGCCGCCCGCGCTTGAAAGGCCGAAGCGCTGGGCAAATTCTGCTCAGGCCGGACGCCGAGCCGCTCACGGCGTCCGGCCGACCCCTTCCCGCCCGTACCCCGGGCTCCCGCACACCCGACGGACATTGGAACGGAACGATGGCTCTGAGCTCCCCGTGGACGTTCACCCCGGACGACCCCGACGAGGTCGTGCTCGTCGACGACGGCGGCGCGGCGATCGGTCGGGGGGACCGGCGCACGATCCACACCGCCGACACGCCGCTGCATCTGGCCTTCTCGACGTACCTGTTCAACACGCGCGGCGAGGTACTGCTCACCCGACGGGCGCTCGGCAAGGCGACCTGGCCCGGCGTCTGGACGAACTCCTGCTGCGGCCACCCGCGCCCGGGCGAGGCGATCGAGGACGCCGCCCGCCGCCGCATCCGCGAGGAGCTCGGCCTGACCGTGGGGCCGCTGGTGCCGCTGCTGCCCGACTTCCGCTACCGGGCGGTCGACGCGTCCGGCGTCGTCGAGAACGAGCTGTGCCCCGTGTTCGGCGCCTTCGTCACCGACCTCGATCCCGACCCCGATCCTGACGAGGTCGCCGAGTGGGCCTGGGTGCCTTGGAGCCGGTACGCCGCCGCCATCGCCGCCACGCCGCAGGTGTACAGCCCGTGGTCGGTGCTGCAGGTTGGGCGGCTGGTCGAGTCCTTGCCCGCCGACTGGCCGCGGGTCGTTCCGAGTCCGGACGCCGTCGGCTCGTCTCCCGCTCCGGTTGCGCCCGTGCCGCTGGACGCCCTCGGCTTCACCCTCGCTCCCGCTAGTTCGGACGCCACCCCTCACGACGTCGCCGTGACCTGCTCGGACGTGGACGTCCTGCTGACAACGGAGGTTGCGGCGCTGGCGTCCGAGTGGGACGGCTACTCGGCCGGCATGGGCGTGGACGTCCTCGGCGTCGACCTGCCCGCCTGGCTGGGCGACCGGCTGATCGGGCGCGGCAAGCGGCTGCGGGTCGCGATGTGCCACTGGGGGTTCGTGGCGGCGGGCGGCGTCCCCGGGTCGGCGGGGTACACCGACATGGTGCGGGCCGCCGCGGCGCTGGAGGCGCTGCACCTCTTCGCGCTCGTGCACGACGACGTGATGGACGTGTCCGGCTCGCGCCGGGGGCGTCCGTCGGCGCACGTCGAGGCGGAGGCGTGGCACGCGGCGTCCGGGGCCTTCGGCGACCGCACCCTGTTCGGACGCAACCTCGCGATCCTGCTCGGCGACCTGGCGCACACCGTCGCCGACCGGATCGCCGACGGGCTGCCCGCCTCGCTGCGGGCGACCTGGTACGCGCTCTGCGTCGAGTTGGTCGCCGGTCAGCGTGCCGATCTGACCGGGGCTGCCGCCGGACGCCGCGACCTCGCCCACGCCTCGCACGTGGCCCGGCTCAAGTCGGGGCGCTACAGCATCGAGCGTCCGCTGGAGCTGGGGGCGCGGGCGGCGGGGGCGTCCGAGGACGTGATCGCGGCCCTGACGTGCTGCGGCGAGCACATCGGGCGCGCCTTCGCCCTACGCGACGACTACCTCGGCGTCTGGGGCGACCCGGCGCGCACGGGCAAGCCCGCCTGCGACGACCTGCTGGAGGCGAAGGCGACGGTCCTGCTGAGCCTGGCGCGGGAGCGGCTGGAGGGCGAGGCCGCCGGCCTGCTGGGCCGGCTCGGGACGCCCGCGTTCAGCCGCGAGGACGTCCCGGTGCTCGCCGAGGCGATGCGCGCCGCGGGCGTGGCCGACGCCCTCGAGGGGCTCATCACGGGTGAGTACGAGGCCGCCGTGCGCTGCGTGGAGGCGTCGTCGCTGTCGCCGGCCGGCGTCGCCGGACTGCGTGAGACCGCCCGGACCATCGCCTGGCGGGACGCCTGATGGCCCCTTCGTCGGTGGTCGTCGTCGGCGCCGGCCTGTCGGGCCTGAGCGCCGCGCTGCACCTCGCGGGCGCGGGGCACCGGGTGACGGTGGTCGAGGCGGCCGACGTGCCGGGTGGGCGCAACGGCACGCTGTGCCGAGACGGCTTCCGGTTCGACACGGGTCCGGTGGTGTTCACGATGGTCCCGTTGCTGGAGCAGGCGTTCGCGGCCGTGGGCGCGCGGGTGGCCGAGTATGTGGGCCTGTGCAGGCTCGACCCCGGCTACCACGCCTTCTTCGCGGACGGCTCGCGGCTGCGGGTGCGTCCGGGACGCGAAGCGATGCGTGCCGAGATCGCCGCCGAGTGCGGCTCCAAGGACGCTGCCGCCTTCGACCGCTTCGTCGACTGGCTGCGCCGGCTCAACGCGATCGAGCTTCCGCACTTCATAGACGCCAACTTCGACTCCCCGTTGGATCTGCTGCGGCGTCCGACCGCGGCCCTGGAGTTGTTGCGGCTCGGCGGCTTCGGACGCCTCGGCCCGGCCGTGGCCAGGCGGTTCGACGACGAGCGGCTGCGGCGCGTCTTCAGCTTCCAGGCCATGTACGCCGGCCTCGCCCCGGCGCGGGCGCTCGCGTTGTACGCCGTCATCACGTACATGGACGCCGTCGAGGGCGTCTACTTCCCCGAGGGCGGCATGCACGCGGTGCCGGTCGCGATGGCCCGCGCGGCCATGGACGCCGGGGTCGAGTTCCGGTACGGGACGCCGGTCGAGCGCGTGCTGCGTGACGCTGGGGGCCGCGCCAACGGCGTCCTGCTGAACGGGGGAGAGCGGCTGAAGTCGGACGCCGTCGTCGTCACCGCGGACCTGCCGACGGCCTACCGTCGGTTGCTTCCCGACGTGCCGCCGCCGCGGGTCGTGCGGCGGGGGCGCTACTCGCCGTCGGCGCTCGTGTGGCACGTGGGGGTGCGCGGGAACGCGTTGCCGGAGGGTGCCGGGCACCACAACATCCACTTCGGTCAGGCCTGGGACGAGGCCTTCCGCGACCTGCTCGACCGGGGCGTCCCGATGAAGGACCCGTCCCGGTTCGTCGCCGTGCCCTCGCTGCACGACCGCGGGGCCGCGCCGGCGGGGCATCAGAGCCTCTACGTGCTGGAGCCGGTGCCCAACCTGCGTGTCGGGCGGGTCGACTGGTCTGCCGAGACGCCGCGGTTGCGGGAGCGGCTGCTGTCGTTCCTGGACGCCGCGGGCTACGGCGCGGCCGGGGGAGCTGGAATCGTGACCGAGCAGCTGGTGACGCCCATCGACTGGCAGGCCCAGGGCCTGGAGGCCGGTACGCCGTTCGCCCTGGCGCACACCTTTGGGCAGACCGGTCCGTTCAGGCCGCGGAACGTCGATAGGCGGGTGCCCGGCCTGGTCTTCGCGGGCTCGGGCACGACGCCCGGGGTCGGCATCCCGATGGTGCTGATCTCCGGCAAGCTCGCCGCCGGCCGGGTCGAGGAGGTCCTGCGGTGAGGTGTTCGTGGCCGGGGTGGGCTGGGGTTCGCCGTTCGGATGTCGGTGTCGAGGAGGTATCGCGATGACGGCCTCACAAGACCTGCTGGAGGCCGGGTACCGCCGCTGCGCCCAGCTGACCAGGGCGTACGGCACCACCTACTACTGGGGTGCGATGCTGCTGCCGCGGCGGCAGCGTCGGGACGTGTACGCGGTCTACGCCCTGTGCCGGCTGGCGGACGACATCGTCGACGAGCCCGGTCGAGTCGACCGCGCGCTGCCTTCAGCGGGCGGGCCGGCCGAGCGGCTGGCGTCCTTCCGGGACTGGTTCTTCGACGCCCTGGCGCGCGGTGAGGCGTCCGAGCCGGTGATGGCCGCGGTGGTCGACAGCGTGCGCCGCCGCGGCACCGACCCGGAGTGCTTCGAGCGCTTCTTCGACGCCATGGCGTTCGACCTGACCCGCACCTCGTGGGCCAGCTGGCCCGAGTTGCGCGACGGCTACATGGAGGGCTCGGCCGCCGTCGTGGGCGAGATGATGCTGCCGGTGCTGGAGCCGTACAGTCCGGACGCCAGGGGTCCGGCCCGGGCGCTGGGTCTGGCGTTCCAGCTCACCAACTTCCTGCGCGACGTCGGCGAAGACCTCGACCGCGGCCGCGTCTACCTGCCCGCCGAGGATCTCGCCCGCCACGGCGCCGACCCCTGGCTGCGCCGTGTCACCCCGGCCTGGCGGACGTTCATGGCCGAGCAGATCGCCCGCAACCGCGCTCTCTACGCGGACGCCGCCGCCGGCCTGCCCCTGCTGCCCCCCGCGTCCCGGCGCTGCGTCGCCACCGCGCTGGTGCTCTACAGCCGCATCCTCGACCGCATCGAGTCCGCCGACTACGACGTGTTCGGCGAGCGCATCCGCGTGCCGGGACGCGAGAAGCTGGCGGTCGCGGCTCGGATCCGGATGACGGGTGCGAAAACTCCCTTCTCGAAGCCGGACCCGCGGCACCAAGGTGGCGTTTCGGCCGACGAGCAGGGAGTCTCCGCGCCCGACGCGGGTCGACCCGGCCTCGGCGGCCTCGCGACAACGCGGGGGCCCCGAACCGTCGGTCCGGTGAGGGGGCGTGCGGCATGAGGCGATCGACGAGTTCTGTGCGGCGGCGGAGCCGGATCGCCGGTCCGCTAACGGGGAATGCGGCATGAAGCGTCCGACGATTCCCCTGCTGCGGCTGCCCCAGCCGGACGAGCACGCCTTGCGCTCGACCTGGCGCGCGGCGACGCCGCGCCGGATCGGCGAGGCGCTCGACTGCTCCCAGCGCCGCGATCCGAGCGGATGGTACGTGGCGGGGGCGTCCACGGACGTCGGCGACCGGTCGGTCGTCCGGACCCTTGCCGGCCGTGAGGTGACCCTCTGGCGCGGCGCGGAGGGGCGTCCCCACGCCGGGCCCGGCGCCTGCCCCCACCTCGACGCCCGCCTGCACGGCTGCGTGATCGACGGCGACGACGTCCTGTGCCGCTGGCACGGCATGGCCCTGCCCCGCGAGGCGGGGCGCGGCTGGCGCGAGTACCCGGCCCACGACGACGGCGTCCTGTTCTGGGTCCGGCTGCCAACGCCTGGTGAGGAGCTCAGCAATGCCCCGAAGCTGCCCGAGCGGCCGCCGCTGGAGGCGTCCATCGCGGCGGTGATCGCGCTGCCCGCGGCGTGCGAGCCGCGCGACATCATCGCCAACCGCCTCGACCCGTGGCACGGGGCGTGGTTCCACCCGTATGCGTTCAGCCACCTCACGGTTGACGAGGCGGCCAGCACCACCGAGCGGCTGGTCGTCGACGTGGCGTTCCGCCTGGGCCGGACGTGGGGCGTCCCCGTGCGGGCCGAGT
>DAIRTI010000034.1:1490-30080 GCA_036803965.1 Propioniciclava sp. | reverse complement strand
TTCGCCCAGCTGCGGGCGATGGGCATCCGGACGGTGATGATCACCGGCGACAACCCGCTGACGGCCAAGGCGATCGCCGCCGAGGCGGGCGTCGACGACTTCCTCGCCGAGGCCACCCCCGAGGACAAGATGGCGCTGATCCGCGCCGAGCAGACCGGCGGACGCCTCGTCGCGATGACCGGGGACGGCACCAACGACGCCCCGGCGCTGGCCCAGGCCGACGTGGGGGTCGCGATGAACACCGGCACGTCGGCGGCGAAGGAGGCCGGCAACATGGTCGACCTCGACTCCGATCCGACCAAGCTCATCGACATCGTCGCGATCGGCAAGCAGCTGCTGATCACCCGCGGCGCCCTGACGACGTTCTCGATCGCCAACGACGTGGCCAAGTACTTCGCGATCATCCCCGCGATGTTCGTGGCGCTCTTCCCGGGGCTGGAGGCCCTGAACATCATGCGCCTGCACTCGCCGTCGACGGCGATCCTGTCGGCGGTCATCTTCAACGCGCTCATCATTCTCGCGCTGGTGCCGCTGGCCTTGCGCGGCGTCAAGTACCGCCCGATGAGCGCCTCGGCGCTGCTCAACCGCAACCTCCTCGTGTACGGCCTCGGCGGCATCATCGCGCCGTTCGTGGGCATCAAACTGATCGACCTCGTGGTCGCTCTGATCCCGGGACTGGGGTGATCTCGATGACCTGGCTACGGCAGGCCTTGGCCGGCCTCAGGATGCTGGTCGTCATGACCCTGCTGCTGGGGGTCCTCTACCCGGCCGTGCTCACGCTCGCGGCGCAGGTCGCCGCGCCCGGGCCGGCGAACGGCTCGCTCGTCACGACCGCGGACGGCCGTGTGGCCGGCTCCGCGCTGCTGGGGCAGGCGTTCGACGGACCCGAGTGGTTCTGGACGCGACCCTCGGCGTCCGACTACTCCGGAGAGACGTCCGGGGGCAGCAACCTATCCCCGGCCTCCGAGAAGCAAGCGAGCGCGCGCGCCGACCGCGAGGCCGAGCTGCGCGCCGCGAACCCGGACGCCGTGGGCCCGGTCCCCGAGGACGCGCTGACGGCCTCGGCGTCCGGGCTGGATCCGCACATCTCGCCAGCCTACGCGCGCTGGCAGGCGCCGCGGGTGGCGAAGGAACGCGGCATCCCCGTCGGCGAGCTGGACGCCCTGATCGACGCCGCGACCGACCGCGCCGCGCTCGGCTTCATCGGCGCCGACGGCGTCAACGTGACCCGGCTCAACCTCGCGCTCGCGCGCCGCTGAGGGGACGCCATGGCTCGCGGCCGCCTGCGGATCTACCTGGGTGCAGCGCCCGGCGTCGGCAAGACCGTCGCCATGCTCGGCGAGGGCCACCGGCGCGCCGAGCGGGGCACGGACGTGGTCGTCGCGCTCTGCGAGACCTACGGGCGTCCGCACACGGCCGCGCTGCTGGACGGCCTGGAGGACGTGCCGCGCCGGCGGCTGGAGTACCGCGGCACGGTGCTGGAGGAGATGGACGTGGACGCCGTCCTGGCCCGGCGTCCACGCGTGGCCCTGGTCGACGAGCTCGCGCACACCAACGTGCCGGGCTGCCGCAACGAGAAGCGCTGGCAGGACGTCGACGAGCTGCTGGACGCCGGCATCGACGTGATCTCGACGGTCAACATCCAGCACCTGGAGTCGCTGAACGACGTTGTCACGTCCATCACCGGGATCCTGCAGCGGGAGACCGTGCCGGACGAGGTCGTGCGGGCGGCCGACCAGATCGACCTCGTCGACATGTCGCCCGAGGCGCTGCGGCGGCGCATGGCCCACGGCAACATCTACACACCGGAGAAGGTGGACGCCGCCCTCGCGAACTACTTCCGGGTCGGCAACCTGTCGGCGCTGCGCGAACTGTCTCTGCTGTGGCTGGCGGACCGGGTGGACGCCAGCCTCGAGGACTACCGCGCCGCGCACGGCATCACCCAGACGTGGCCCACCCGCGAGCGCGTGGTGGTCGCGTTGACCGGTGGGCGGGGGAGCGAGACCCTGCTGCGACGAGGGGCCAGGATCGCGTCCCGGCTTGCCGGAGGCGAGTTGGTGGCCGCCTACGTGTCGCGCAGCGACGGGCTGGCCACGGCGCCGCTGAGCGAGCTGGCCGCCATGCGGCGTGTGACCGAGGAGATCGGCGGGGAGTTCCACACGGTCACCGGGGACGACACCGCCGAGGCGATCCTCGACTTCGCCCGCGGCGCCAACGCGACCCAGGTGCTCGTCGGGACGTCGATGTTGCCGGCGTGGCGGCGTCCGCTGCGGCTGTCGATGGCGGAGCGGATCATCGCCGAGTCCGGAGACATCGACGTGCACGTCGTCACGGTGGCCGGCACCGGACGGGGGTTCCGCCGCCGCCGGCGCGGCCTGCCCCGCACGCGCGTCGTGGGCGGGACGGTGGCGGCGGTCTTGGCGCCCCTGCTGCTCACCGGGCTCCTGGGGCTGGACCCGATCACCCGTGACCTGCCGCTCGTGATCTCGGTCTACCTCCTGGGGACCGTCGCGGTCGCTGCCGCGGGGGGACTGCTTCCGGCGGTGCTCGCGGCGGTGGTGTCGACGCTCCTGATGAACTGGTTCTTCATCCCGCCCGTCGGCACCCTGACCGTGTCCGACCCGAGGAACACGCTGGCTTTGGGGGTGTTCGTGGTCGTGGGCGTGACGGTGGCCCTGATCGTCCACCGCAGCGCCGCCCGCGCCGAAGAGGCGCAGGCGGCCCAGCGGGAATCGGCGGCACTGGTGCAGCTGTCGCACACCCTGCTCGGGTCGACCGACCAACTCCCGCTGTTGCTGCGGTGGGCGCTCGACATGTTCGGCGTCCACGCGGCGGCAATCCTGCGGCGTCCTGCGACGGGGCGCGCGGAGGAGGTGGTCGCGGCGACGCCCGGCTTCGACGCGAGCGCGCCCTACGATCGCCAAGCCGTCGACGAGGACCACTGCCTCGCGCTCCAGCCGCCGATCCTGCACGCCGAGCAGCGGCGCCTGTTGGACGCCTTCGCGGCCCACGCCGGCGCCATCCTGCAGCGGCAGGAGCTGCGCCGGTCGGCGGAGAAGGCCGCGCAACTCGCCCGTGACAACCAGTCCCGCACGGCGCTGCTGTCCGCGGTCTCCCACGACCTCCGGACGCCGCTGGCGGGCATCAAGGCGGCGATCGGCAGCCTGCGCTCGACCGACGTCGCCTGGACGGCCGAGGAGGCCGGCGAGCTGATGTGCGCGATCGAGGACTCCGCCGACCGGCTGAACGTGCTCGTCGGCAACCTGCTCGACCTGTCCCGGCTGCAGACCGGCAGCCTCATCGCCCACCCGGTGCCCGTGGACCTCGGTGAGGTGATCCCGGCCACACTGGCGTCCCTGCCCGACCCCGCCCGGACGCGCTGGGTCGTCGACCCGGACGCCAGGCGCGCGATCGCGGACGCCGGCCTGCTCGACCGCGTCCTGGGCAACGTCGCGGAGAACGCGGTGCGCTACCAGCCGGCGGGGCGACCGGTGACGGTGTGGGCCGGACGGGTCGGCGACCGGGTCGAGGTCCGGGTCATCGACAACGGTCCCGGCCTGCCGGCCGAGGACTACGAGGCCATCTTCAGGCCCTTCCAGCAGCACGACGACGTGCCGCGGGGCGAGGGTCTCGGACTGGGCCTCGCCGTCGCCCGCGGCCTGGCTGAGGCCATGGCCGGAACGGTGACCGCCGAGGCCACCCCGGGCGGTGGACTGACCCTCGTGATCGACCTGCCGGCCGCCCCGCCGGACGGCGATTGAAACCCGGTCCGGCCGCTGCTGTCCAGCCACCGCAAGGGCGGACGGTGGCACCGCTGACTCTCCGGACCGCCTCCCGCGCCGCGGCGGCGCCAGCCGTTAGCGTGCTGATCGAGGCGCCTCGCGGCGCGTCACCCCAGAAGTCAAGGAGTTCCCTCATGGCTATTCAATCGCCCACCACCGCACAGAAGCTCGGGGCCGAGTTCCTGGGCACGTTCGTTCTGGTCTTCGGAGGATGCGGTTCCGCCGTCCTGGCCGCCACCTTCCCCAAGGACGCCTACCTCGGCATCGGGTTCGTCGGGGTCGCCCTCGCGTTCGGCCTCACCGTCGTCGTCATGGCCTACGGCGTCGGACACGTCTCCGGCGGTCACTTCAACCCCGCCGTCACCTTCGGCCTGGCCTGCGCCAAGCGCTTCGCCTGGAAGGACACGATCGGCTACTTCATCGCTCAGCTCGTCGGAGCCATCGCGGCGGCGGCCGTCCTGTTCGCGATCGCCAGCGGACGGCCCGGGTTCTCGGCCGCCGACGGGTTCGCAAGCAACGGCTACGCCGAGCGCTCGCCGGGCGGCTTCAGCCTGGTCGCCTGCCTGATCGCCGAGATCGTGCTGACCGCGATCTTCCTGTACGTGATCCTCGGGTCCACCGACAGCCGCGCGCTCCAGGGCTTCGCGCCCCTGGCGATCGGCCTCGCGCTGACCCTGATCCACCTGATCAGCATCCCGGTGACGAACACCTCGGTGAACCCGGCCCGTTCCATCGGACCGGCCCTCTTCGCCGGCGGACCCGCCATCGCCCAGCTCTGGCTGTTCATCGTCGCGCCCCTGGCCGGCGCCGCGTTGGCCGGCTTCACCTACAAGCTGCTCGTCGGCGAGGGCCCCGCGAAGGCGGCCCCGGGGGCCGACTACCCGCAGCCGACCAAGAAGAAGTAGAAGCCCGGACGCCGTGGCGTCCGACCTGCTTCGAGCGGTCGGTGCCCCTCTTCCGGCCATGGTCGGTCTCGACATCCGGACGCCCAGCCCTCCCGTGCGACGGGAAAGTCGGGGCGTTCGGCGTGAGCGCCTAGACTCGAAGCGTGAGCCGCAAGGTCGGCCCGGCACGGTCCGTCGCGTCCGGTAGCCAGCGCCCGGGGGGGCGGCAAAGGGCGAGCGTCTGGGTGCTGGGCGCCGCCGTCGTCATCCTCGCGCTCGTCGGCGCCTGGGCGCTCGGCGGGCGTCCCCTGAACTCGAACGTGACGGCCACGCCGGCGGTCAGCGCGACCCAGGCGGGCCGCACGGCGTCCACCCAGACCAGCGGCCGGTCGACCACCAAGACGACCACAGCGACGGCGACGCGTCCGGCGTCCACCGACCCGGCGTCCGGACTCACCTGGGTCGACCTCGCGGCGCTGCCGGCGCAGGTGGCGGACACTCTTGCCGAGATCGAGGCCGGGCCGCCCTACCCGTACCCCGACAACGACGGCGTTGTGTACCACAACTACAACAAGGTGCTTCCGACAAGGGCCGACGGCTACTATCACGAGTTCACCGTGAAGACGCCCGGCTCGAGCGACCGCGGCGCGCGCCGGGTGATCACGGGCGGGGCGAACCTCGGCAGGTCGACGGGGGAGTACTACTACACCGGAGACCACTACGACACGTTCGTCAGGATCCGGCGATGAACCCGGACGCCCCCCGCGGCACCCTGGACACCTCGCTGCTCAGCGTCGACGAGTTGCGGCGACAGTACGCCCGGGCAGGTTGGCGCGTCGGGGTGGTGTCGGGGCCGCGCACGTCTCGCGAGGCCCTGGACGCCATCGGTCGCGCCCTGGCCTTCCCCTCCTACTACGGACGCAACCTCGACGCCCTCTGGGACTGCCTGGGCGACCTGCCGGCGCCCGCTGTGCTCATCTGGGACGGCTGGGAGCCCTTCGCCCTCTTCGCCCCCGACGAGTGGTCGCCGATCCTGCGGGTGCTGGCGGACCGCGTGCATTCCGATCGTCCGGTCGCCTTCTCGGTGGTGCTCGTCATCCCGCCCCCCGACCCCGACACCGCCCCGGACGCCGTCCTGCCTGACGCGTTCCCGGAGCCGCACGACATCACCCACGATGGCGAGTCCCCGGACGCCTGAGCCCTGTCTGATGTGGGACGCCGTGGGTGCGGTCCGCTGCGGGATCGGGGCCGCGTCCCGCCCTGCTCCGCCGGACGCCGCAGGCGTCCTCCGGCTCCGCAATGCCCGTCCGCGCCCTGACGCGGCCCCGCTCCCTCCGCTCGGTACGCACGTGCGGTCGGCACAGTGTCAGATCGATGGACACGGAGGCCTCCACACCCCGCGCAGGGCGCTTGCTGCCATACGTCAAGGTTCAACAACCGACCATCCGCGTTTGGCAAGGAGGGACGCCGATGGCGGGCGTGACCTGTGGCGGCAGGCGCCCCCGGCACGGCCGCTCACTGTCCCCACGCCGCGAGAGCCAGATCAATCGAGGCAGAACTCGTTGCCCTCTGGATCGGTCATGACGATGTGCCCCAGCCCCATCGCACTCCGCTCGAACCGCTCGATCCGCGTCGCGCCGAGGGCCACCAGCCGCTCGCACTCGGCCTCGAGCCGGGCCATGCGGCGCTCGTCCTCGACCACGCCCACGGCCTTGCGCAGGTCGAGGTGCACCCGATTCTTCGCCGTCTTGCCCTCGGGCACCTTCTGGAAGAACACCCGCGGCCCGACACCGTCCGGATCGTGGATCGCCGACGCGCTGTTGCGCTCCTCCGGCGGGACGCCGCGGGAGTCGAGGAATCCGTCCCAGCTGTCGAAGCCGGTCGGCGGGGGATCGAGCTCGTAGCCGAGCGCCTCGGCCCAGAACTGGGCGAGCGCCGCGGGGTCGGCGGCGTCGAACGTGATCTGAACGGTGGTAGCCATGAGCCCACGCTAGGGCCACCCTGCGGCAGCCACCAAGCGTCCGCCCACACCGAGTCGGCATGTCGCCATTTGCTGCCGATAGAGTGCGCTGCAGCGGTGCAGCCCGGGCGATCCCGGGCCGGGAAGGACGACGTGAACCAGCCTCTCTTCACCACGGACGCCGACGTCGCGGTAGGCAACAGTGCGGCCGGCAAGGGTGCGATCGAGAACGGCACCGAGGAACTCGGCCCCACGGGGCGTCCGCTGCCCGACCTGCCCGAGCCCCCGCCGCCGCGCGAGGGTCCCAAGCACGCGCTGGTCATCGCGATGTGCAACCAGAAGGGCGGGGTCGGCAAGACGACGACCGCGATCAACCTGGGCGCCGCGCTCGCGGAGACCGGACGCCGCGTCCTGCTCGTCGACTTCGACCCGCAGGGCTCCCTGTCGGTCGGCCTGGGCGTCAACCCGCACACGCTCGACTCCTCGATCTACAACCTCCTGCTCGGCCGCGGGGTCGGCATCGAAGACGTCATCATCCCCACCGGCACCGAGGGCATGGACCTCCTCCCGGCCAACATCGACCTCTCCGCCGCCGAGGTGCAGCTGGTCTCCGAGGTGGCCCGCGAGCAGACGCTCCGCCGCGTCCTCCGCGACGCGCGCGGCCTCTACGACGTCGTCCTCATCGACTGCGCCCCCTCGCTGGGCCTCCTCACCGTGAACGCACTGACGGCGTCCGATCGCGTGATCATGCCCCTCGAACTGGAGTTCTTCGCCCTCCGCGGCATCGCCCTGCTGACCGACACGATCGAGAAGGTCAAGGAGCGCCTCAACCCCGACCTCGAGGTCCTGGGCATCCTCGGCACCATGTACGACTCGCGGACGATTCACAGCCGCGAGGTGCTCGAACGCGTCGTCGAGGCGTTCGGCGAGGAGGTCTTCCACACGGTCATCCGCCGCACGATCAAGTTCCCCGAGACGACCGTCGCCGGCGAGCCGATCACCTCGTACGCCCCCGCCTCGCCGGGCGCCTCGCAGTACCGCATGCTCGCGCGAGAGGTGCTGGCCCGGTGCCCCGGCGCGTAGACCTGCCCGGCGCCGCGGAGCTGTTCCGTCCGACGTCGGAGAAGAATGGACGCCGTGAGCCCACCCCCGCGCCCCCTGCGAAGACGACCCCGGCCGTCGAGCCGGACGCCGCCCCGAGTTCCAGCGGACGCGTCCGCCACGAGGAGAAGATCACCGTCTACGTGAGCAGCGAGGAACTGCTGGCCCTCGAACAGCTGCGCCTCACGCTGCGCGCCCAGCACGGCGTGGGCGTCGACCGGGGACGCATCGTCCGCGCGGCGATCGCCGAGGCTGTCGCGGACGTGCAGGCGAACGGTGCGGCGTCCCGGCTCGTGCAGCGGCTCAGCCAGGCCTGAGGCGTCCCAGACCCCCGTGTCCTCGTCGTTCAACGTCACCCTGACGAACTTCACCGGCCCGTTCGACCTGCTGCTGCAGCTCATCACCCGCCACAAGTTGGACGTCACCGAGGTCGCCCTCAGCGTGGTCACCGACGAGTTCATCGCCCACGTGCGGCGGGGCCAGTCCGGGGACGCCCCCTGGGACCTCGACCAGACCACCTCGTTCATCGTCGTCGCCGCCACCCTCCTCGACCTCAAGGCCGCGCGCCTGCTGCCCTCCGGCGAGGTGGACGACCCCGAGGAGCTCGCCGTCCTCGAGGCCCGTGACCTCCTGTTCGCCCGCCTGCTGCAGTACCGGGCCTTCAAGCACATGGCGGCCGAGTTCGCCGTCACGCTCGATCAAGAGGGACGCCGTCACGCGCGTCCGGGCGGGCTGGAGGACCAGTTCCGCAAGCTGCTGCCCGAGGTGCAACTCAACGTCGCCCCCGACCAGTTCGCCTGGCTCGCCGCCCGGGCGCTCGCCCCCAAGGAAGCCCCTCACATTGACCTCGGACACCTGCACGTCCCGCGCGTCAGCGTGGCCGAGCAGGCCGAAGTGCTGATCCGAAGGCTGCGGCGCGCCGGCACCGCGACCTTCCGCGCCCTCGTGTCGGACGCCGAGGAGCGCGGCGTCGTCGTGGCCCGCTTCCTGGCCCTGCTGGAGCTGGCCCGGCAGCGTGCGGTCGCGTTCGAGCAGCTGACCGCCCTGGGCGAGCTGACGATCCGGTGGACGGGGTCCGCCGAGGGCGAGATCGCTATCGCCGACGAGTTCGACGAGCCCGACCAGCCCGACCAACCCGAAGACGAGCCGGGAGGCACCGAATGACCGAGCCAACCGCAGGATCGGCGCAGGGCGCGACGGCGTCCGAGCCCGAACGCACGGACGCCGAACCGGACGCCTTCGACCTGGACCCTTCCACGATCAC
Source organism: Propioniciclava sp. (assembly GCA_036803965.1). Taxonomy (GTDB): domain Bacteria; phylum Actinomycetota; class Actinomycetes; order Propionibacteriales; family Propionibacteriaceae; genus Propioniciclava. Next base: position 21,089 of record DAIRTI010000034.1, on the reverse strand, counting down.
CGGCCCCCTGGAGGCCCTGCTGCTGATGGCCACCGAGCCGATGTCGGCGGCCGAGCTGGCCCAGGCGCTCGACGTGCCCAAGCCGGTCGTCTGGGAGGCGCTCGACCAGCTGCGCACGTACTACGACGAGACGGGACGCGGCTTCGAGCTGCGCGAGGTCGGCACCGGCTGGCGCTACTACACCCGCGCCGAACACCACGAGGTCATCACCCGCTGGCTGCTGGAGGGCCAGCACGGACGCCTCAGCCAGGCCGCCCTGGAGACGCTCGCCGTAATCGCCTATCTGCAGCCGATCTCGCGCTCGCGGGTCAGCGCGGTGCGCGGGGTCAACGTGGACGGCGTCGTCCGCACCCTGGCCGCCCACGGCCTGATCGAGGAGGAGGCCCGCGACCCCGAGACCGGCGCGGTGCTGTTCGCGACCTCCGACTACTTCCTGGAGCGCATGGGACTGACGAGCCTCGACGAGCTGCCCCCGATCGCGCCGCACCTGCCCGAGGCGTCCGCGCTGGAGGCCGAGCTGACCGGACTGGCGGGCCTGGCCGAACTGGGCGAGGATTCAGCCATGTCCAGCGAAAACCCCGAACCTGACCGCGTCCCGCCGCCCGAGCAGATGAACGAGTGGGCGAACGCCCAGGCTGACAAGGCCCAGGCCGAGCGCGCCGCCACCGACCGTGCCGAGCACGCGGCGCCGGCCGCCGACGAGCTCGACCGCCTGTCCGACCCCGAGTGAGCGGCGTGAGTCCCACCGAGGCGGCCGGCGAGGCCGAGGGCGTCCGGCTGCAGAAGGTGCTCGCCCAGGCCGGGGTGGCGTCCCGGCGCAACGCCGAGATCATGATCGACGAGGGACGCGTCGAGGTGAACGGCGAACCGGTGCTCGAGCAGGGCCGCCGGGTCGATCCCGAGCACGACGTCATCCGCGTCGACGGCAAGCGGATCCCGCCGCCGCGCCGGCACGCCTACTACGCGATGAACAAGCCGCGCGGCGTGGTGTCGACGATGGACGACGAGCAGGGACGCGCGTCGATCGCGCACTACACCACCGTGCCGAGGCTTCAGAAGCTGGCCCTGCGCCACGTCGGCCGTCTCGACACCGACACGGCGGGCCTGCTGCTGCTCTCCAACGACGGCGACTTCATCAACCGCGTCACGCACCCCTCGTACGAGTTGCCGAAGACCTACGTGGCTGAAGTGCAGGGCGTCGTGGACAAGAAGCTGGCCGACCGGCTGAAGAAGGGCGTCGTCCTCGACGACGGCCCCGCCAAGGCCGACCGCGTCAAGGTCGGGCAGACCACCGGCACGCGGACCATGGTCACGATCACGCTGCATTCCGGGCGCAACCACATCGTGCGCCGCATGTTCGAGGCGGTGGGGCATCCGGTGCGGTCGCTGACGCGCGTCCAGGTCGGGCCAGTGAAGATGGGTCAACTGAAGCCCGGCGAGCTGCGCGAGCTCACGCGCGACGAGCTCGGCGCCCTCCTGGACGCCGTCAAGCTGTGACCCGAGGCGTCCGGCCGGCGGCGGGCTGAGCCGTGCCGCGCCTGTTCGGCGTCGAGACCGAGTACGGCCTGACGGCCCGGACGCGTGCGTCGGGCGCGAGCACGACCGAGGGACGCCCCTGGCTCCGCCTGGGTCCGGACGAGGCCGCCGAGCGCCTGTTCGCGCCGCTCGCGTCGGCGTACGCGACGACGAACGTCTTCGGCGCCAACGGCGGACGCCTCTACCTCGACGTCGGCAACCACCCCGAGTACGCGACACCCGAGTGCACGAGCATCGACGACCTGCTGGTCGCCGAGCGAGCCGGGGACGAGCTCGTCGTCGCGCTGGCGTCCGGGGCGACGGCCGCCGAGGCCGAGGCCGGACGCGAGACCGAGTTCCGGCTGTTCAAGAACAACCTCGACTCGTTCGGCAACACCTACGGCTCCCACGAGAACTACCTGGTCGCGCGCGAGACCGACCCCCGCGTCCTGACCGCCTGGCTGGTGCCGTTCCTGGTCAGCCGCCAGGCGATCGCCGGCGCCGGACGCTGGCACCGCGGCGCCTTCACGATCAGCCAGCGCTGCGACTCGCTGGCCGACGTGGTCTCCAGCCAGACCACCCGCGCCCGGCCGCTCATCAACACCCGCGACGAGCCGCACGCCGACCCCGCCCGCTACCGCCGCCTCCACGTCATCTCGGGCGACTCGAACCTCGACGAGGCGTCCGCGTGGCTGCGCTACGCCACCACCGAGCTGGTGCTGCGGCTGGCCGAGTCCGGACGCCCGGCGCCGGTCACGCTCGACGATCCGGTCGCCGCGCTGCGCGCCTGGGGACGCGACCCCTCCGGCGCGTCCGAGGTCCAGGCCCGCTACGCCGAGCTGGCCGGCGACGTCGCCGACGCGAGCCTCGCCGGGGCACTCGAGGCCTGGAGGCGGGGGAGCGTCGCGCCAGAGTGGCGGCACAAGCAGCGCCTGCTGCACGCCTACCGCGACCGCCACGGCCTCGCGGACGCCGACCCTCGCCTGGACGCCCTCGACCTGCGCTGGCACGCCCTCGGCGACGGACCCGACGGGCGTCCGCTCGGGCTCGCCCGGCTGCTGGAGGCCCGCGGCGAGATTCCCAGGCTGACCAGCCCGGACGCCGTCGCCGCCGCCCGCGACCGTGCCCCCTCGCCCGGACGCGCCCGCCTCCGCGGACGCCTCTTGGCCGCCGCCCGGGCGTCCGGACGCGACCACAGCGTCGACTGGGCGTCCTTCGCGGTCCACGACCTGCCGGGCGAGAGTCCAGAGCTGCCCGGCCCGGGGGCCGGCGCCGCCGCCACGAGCCTTGACCTCGACCCGTTCGCCGCCGAGGACCCCCGCGTCGACGCGCTCATCGCGAGGATGCAGCGGGAGCCGCGCCGGCGTCCGCTCGGGGGCTTCGCCCCGCCCTGACAGAGCGGCCACAGCCTCCGCACAAGGGCGGATCGTGCCGCGGGCCGCGCCGGGCGGCTGGGCGCGAGCCGGTAGGATCGGCTGGTGCGTTTGAAAGCAGCCCTTCTTGTCCCAGCGGCCTGTCTCCTCCTAGCCCTGGCGGGCTGCGGGTCCCCGTCACCGTCCGCGTCGGCCTCGCCCTCGGCGGACTCGAGTGCCACGGCGTCCGAGTCCGCGTCCGCGGCACCGACGGCCCACCCGTCGGTCGCCCCGAGCTCGACGATCGACGGCATCAAGGTCACCGGCGACTTCGGGGCCGAGCCGACGATCTCGTTCACCACCCCGTTCGCCATCGACCAGACCCGCTCGAAGGTGCTCGTCGCCGGCAAGGGCCCCGAGGTGACGGCGACCAACTACGTTGACGTGAACTACAAGGGCGTGAACGGCTACACCGGCGAGACCTTCGACAGCTCGTGGAGCCGGGGCGCCAGCGCTCAGTTCTCGCTGCAGGGCGTCGTCGCAGGCTTCCAGAAGGGCCTGACCGGCAAGCACGTCGGCGACCGCGTCCTGATTGTGATGCCCGGCTCCGACGGCTACGACAGCAGCGGCGGCAGCTCCGACGGCAGCATCCTCATCGGCGACACCCTGGTGTTCGTCGTCGACATCCTCGACATCGACTACCAGAGCCCGCACGGCACGACCTTGACCCCGAAGGCCGGTCTGCCCAAGGTCACCACCGACGACAAGGGCGTCCCGAGCGTGACGATCGACACGGCGTCCGCAGCGCCGACGGAGACCGTGATCCAGCCGCTGATCGCCGGGTCGGGCACCCGCAAGATCGCCGCGACCGACGCGATCATGGTCCGCTACCGCATGTGGTCCTGGAAGACCGGAGCACTGCTGACCGACAAGTTCACCGACCCCGACACGGGCAACCTCTCCGACACCATCCAGTGCTGGAAGGACGGCCTGGTCAACCAGCCGCTGGGCTCCCGCATCATGCTGGTCTGCCCGCCGGCCACCGGGTTCCCGAACGGCAACCCGACCCCCTCGATCGCGGCCGGCGACACCGTCGTGTTCGTCGTCGACCTGATGTTCGCGGCGCCGAACTCGTAGCCAAGGCAGAATTCGTAGCCGAGAGAGAACAGGTGCGCCGATGAACTTCGAGAAGGTCGTCTTCGGCTTCTTCGTCCTGCTGGCGGCGACGCTGAACTTCGGCTACGTCACCGGCGACATCGGCAACCCGGCTCACCACAACGCGCCCGAACTCTACGCCGCGGTGGTGGTCAACGTCATCGCCGTCGTGCTCAAGCTGGGGGACCGCACCCAGATGGGGGCGGTGCACCTGGCGTCCAGTCTGGTGGCGTCGATCCAGCTGCTGATGGCGGCGTCCATCTACACCTGGGAGACCCAGGGCAAGGGCGTCGCGCCGATGGACCTCAGCCCAGCCGCGATGAGCGGGGTGGTCTCGCTGGCGCTGGGCGCCCTGCTCGCGAACATCGTGTCGGTCGTGCTGCTGGTGATCGAGACGGCCAACTTCAGGCGCCGGGCCTGACCATGGCCCAGAACGCGCCGGTGCGGCCGCGCTCGCCGCGGACCGTGCTCCGGCGCGTCAACGTGCGCCCACCGCGGCCGACGGCCTCCACGGACGCGATCTTCATCCTGATGCGCCGGATGCGCGGCCCGCTGGTCGTGCTGCTGGTGATCTTCGCCGTCGACGTCATGGGGCTGACGCTGATGCCCGGCACGGACGCCGCCGGTCAGCCCCACCGCCTCACGTTCTTCGACGCCTTCTACATCATGAGCTACACGGCGACGACGATCGGCTACGGGGAAGTCCCGTACGAGTTCTCGATCGCGCAGCGCATGTGGGTCACGTTCGCGATCTACAGCTCGGTGGTCGGCTGGGCCTACGCCCTCGGCGTCCTGTTCCGTCTGCTGCAGGACCGTGCGTTCCTGCACGCCGTCCGGGTGCAGCAGGTCGGACGCCAGGTGCGCCTGTTGCGCGAGCCCTTCCTGATCGTGGCCGGTTACGGCCAGATGGGACGTCGCGTCGCCGAGACCCTGGACGCCCAGGGCCGCCGGCTGGTCGTCGTCGACACCGACCCCCAGGCGCTCGACCAGCTCGCGGGGGGCTCGCTGACGATCGACGTGCCCGGCATCGACGGGGACGCCCGCGACCCCGGGATCCTCGCGCTCGCCGGGCTGACCCACCGCTACTGCGAAGGCGTGCTCGCGCTCACCCACGACGACGCGGTGAACCTCTCGGTGGTCATGGCCGTTCAGCTGCTGAAGCCCGAGGTGCCGGTGTACGCCCGGGCCGACGACCGCGCGATCGGCGAGGCGATGCACGACTTCGGCGCGAACGCCGTCATCAACCCGTACGACCGGTTCGGCGACTACCTGCGACTGCGCCTGCAGCGCCCGGCCACCTACCAGTTGGTGACGTGGCTGATGGCGCCGTACGACGCGCCGCTGCAACCTCGTCAGCAGCCGCTGCCGCCGGGGCGGTGGGTGGTGGCCTCCGACGACCGGTTCGGCGGCGAGATCGCCTCGGACCTGCGGCCCGCCGTGGGCTCGGTCGAGATCGTGGACGCCGCGGGCGAGCTGCCCGACATCGGTCCGGTGGTCGGCTTCGTGGCGGGGGCGTCCGACGAGAGCCGCAACCTGGCGCTGGCCGCGCACGCCCGACTGGAGAACCCGGACGTGTTCCTGTGCGTCCGGGCGCACTCGGAGTCGCTGACGCCGCTGCTGAGGGCGTTCGCCCCGGACATGGTGTTCATCCCGTCGCAGCTGACCGCCGAGGAGTCGCTCGCCCGGGTGACCACGCCCGACTTCTGGGCGTTCTTCCGCCACGCCTTCGGCCAGGACGAGGCGTGGGCCGAGGCCCTGCTCGATCGGCTGATCGAGCGCCAGGGCGAGGGCTCGCCGGCGAGCCGCCGGTTCGTGTTGGATGGGCCCACGGCGCCTGGGGCCGTGCGCTGGTTGGAGCATCACTCGCTGCGACTGGGGGATCTGATGCGCGACCCCGCCGACCGGGATCGCCCGCTGGCCCTCGTGCCGCTGATCCTGCGGCGGGCGGGCCACGACGAGTTCGCCCCAGGCGACGACACCCTGCTCCGGACGGGCGACGAGCTCGTGGTCGCCGGCCACGACGCCGCCACGGACGCCCTCGAGCAGACCCTGACCCACACGGCCACGGTGGAGTACGTGTCGACCGGCAACCTCGTCCCGACGACCTGGCTCTTCCGCCGCCTCAGCCCCCGCGTCGAGGACGTCTAGCGGTACACCCAGGGGTCGCGGGGGAGGGCGTCCGGATCCCAGCGGGCGAGCAGGTCGGACGCCGTGACGGGTTCGCCGAGGGAGTTCAGTCCGAGCGAGTGGCCCAACAGCGAGCGGACGCCGTCGGCGTCCGTCCTCGTCCGGGCGAGGTCGGCGAGCGTGACCGCACCGTCACGCTTGGCGAGCCGGCGTCCGGACGCGTTGACCACCAGCGGCACGTGCGCGTACTCGGGCACCGTCCCGCCCAGCCGCCCGATCAGCCACGCCTGCCGCGGCGAGCTCGACAGCAGGTCGTCGCCGCGCACGACCTGGTCGACCCCCTGCGCGAGGTCGTCGACCACAACGGCCAGGTTGTAGGCGTACGCCCCGTCGCCCCGCCGCACCACGAAGTCGTCGACGACCCCGCTCACGTCCCCGTGCCACACGTCGTGCACGGTGACCGAGGCGCCGCCCGCGTCCACCCGCAACGCCGGGGGCCGGGCGCCGCGTCTCGCCTCCCGCTCAGCCTTGGTCAGGTGCCGGCAGGTGCCCGTGTAGGGGCGGTAGCCGTCGGCGTGGGGCGCGGACGCCGACTCCGCGATCTCGCGGCGGGTGCAGAAGCACTCGTACAGCGGCAGCCGGGCGAGGGCCTCCGCGTACAGCTCGAGCCGCTCGGACTGCCGGACGACCGGACCATCCCAGTCGAGCCCCAGCGCCTCGAGGTCGCGCAGCTGCCCGGCCTCCACCCCTGGGGCCGCTGCGACGCGGCCGGTGTCGAGGTCCTCGATGCGGACGAGGAAGCGGCGTCCCGTCGAGCGCGCCATCAGCCAGGCGACGAGGGCGGTCCGCAGGTTGCCCAAGTGCAACTCCGAGGTCGGGCTGGGCGCGAATCGCCCGGCGCTCACGGCGTTCTGGCCCAGTCCGGCCGCACCCTCGGCGTCCGCACGCGTGCTGACCGCACTCACGGCGTCCGCACCCTCGGCGTCCCTGCTCACGACTCACCTCCCGCGATCCCACCGAACCGTAGCGCCCGGCCGCCACCGTCGCGCGGGCCGTGTCGTCGCGCCCACTCGCGCACGGGTTCAATAGGCTGGGCGAACACACGTACGAAGGGAGGTTCATGTCCGCGCGCAAGTCGGAACGCATCATGAACCTCACGATCTGCCTGCTGATGGCGAGGCGGTTCCTGCCGCGCGAGAGCATCCGCGAGGCGGTCGAGGGCTACCACGGCCTCACCGACGGCACCTTCGAGCGCACCTTCGAGCGCGACAAGGAGGAACTGCGCTCGCTCGGCATCCCGATCGAGACCGGCAGCAACTCGGTGCTGTTCCCCGACGAGGTCGGCTACCGCATCCGCCGCTCCGACTTCGAGTTGCCCCCGCTCGAGTTCGACGCCGCCGAGACCGCCGCGCTCGGGCTGGCGTCCACCGTCTGGGAGCAGGCGCGCCTCGCCGACGACAGCGTCCGGGCCGTCGCGAAGCTGCGCGCCGCCGGCGTCGAGCCGGACGCCGATCGCACCGCCGCGCTCGCCCCGCGCATGGGCGCCCACGAGCCCGCGTTCGAGACCCTCTGGCAGGCGACGCTCACCCGGACGCGCGTCCGCTTCACGTACCACGGCCGCGAGCGCCTCGTGGAGCCCTGGACCCTCACCTACCGCCGTGGCGCCTGGTACCTGCTGGCCTTCGACACCACCCACGGCGAGGGACGCCAGTTCAAGGTCACCCGCGTCCAGGACGAGCCGCGCCTCGACGGCCCGCCAGGCGCCTACGAGGTCCCGGACGCCGACCTGGACGCCCGCCTCGCCTCGCTCGAGCCGGCCGCGCCGGGACGCGAGGCCCTCGTCGCGATCGCCGACCGCGCCGCCCCCGACCTGCGCCGCCGCGGGACGCCCGTGGACGCCCCCACGCGTCCCGGCTACGCCACCTATCGGCTGCCCTACGCCGAGGACGGCGACGTCGCCGGCGACCTCGCCACCTACGGGGCGGCGGTGATCGTCCTCGATCCGCCCGAGGTGCGCGACGCCGTGATCGCCCGGCTGCGCGGCGTGGTCGGCGGCCCGCTGGCGACGGCCCCGGGGGAGGCGTCGTGACGTCCGCCGACCAGGTCCTGCGTCTGCTGGCGCTCTTGCCGTACCTGCGGCAGCATCCGGACGCCGACGTCACCCACACCGCCGCGGTCTTCAAGGTCACGCCGCGGCAGCTCATCGCAGACCTGAAGGTGCTGTGGTTCTGCGGCCTGCCCGGTGGCACGCCCGGGGACCTCATCGAGGTCGACATGGACGCCCTCGAGACCGACGGCCGCATCAGGCTCTCCAACGCCGACTTCCTGGCCCGTCCGCTGCGGTTCACCCTCGACGAGGCCATGTCGCTGGCCGTCGCCCTGCGCGCGCTGCTCGAGATCGGCGACTCGTCCCTGCGGCCGGCCGCCGAGTCGGCGCTGGCCAAGATCGAGGCGGTCGTCGGGGCGGCGCCGCGCGTGGGCGTCCAGTTGGCGGGGGGCTCGGACGCCGTCCGTGACGCCCTCGGCGACGCCCTCGACCGCGGGGTCGCGGTGCGTCTGGAGTACCACGGGGCGTCCCGCGGGGAGGCGTCCTTCCCGCTCGTCGACCCGCACCGTGTGGCCGTCCGCGACGGCTACTCCTACCTCGACGCCTGGAGCTACGAGCGCGACGCCTGGCGCACCTACCGGCTCGACCGCATCGTCGCAGTCGAGGCGACCGAACATCCGGTGGCCGACCACGGCGAGCCGGCCGGGTTCGCCGGCGGCTGGCTCGATCACCGGGACGCCGTCGAGGTCACCCTGGACCTGGCCCCCGCCGCCGCCTGGATCACCGAGTACTACCCGATGCGCTCGGTGAAGCCGATCGCGCGCAGGGGCGTCCGGGCGACGCTCCTGGTCGCCGACCCGGCCTGGCTACGGCGGCTGCTGCTGCGACTCGGTCCCGCGGTCCGGGCCGTGCGCCCGGCCGAGGCGGCGGTGTCCGCCCGCACGGCAGCGTCCGAGGCGCTGGCCCTCTACGACGCGAGCCCCGCCCCAGGCGACTCCCAGCCGGCGCCGAGGACCACCACGGGACACCTGGGGTAGGCTCTCCCGTCGCGTACACTGTGCGCGATACCCGGAAAAAGGAGTCGTGGAATGCCGAACCTTGGTGGCTGGGAATGGGTCATCCTCGCAGTGGTTGCCCTCATTCTCTTCGGCGGCACGAAGATCTCAGGCTTCGGCAAGAATGCCGGCAAAGCGATCCGCGAGTTCAAGGAAGAGTCGCAGATCCAGAGCAAGAAGGATCAGGCTCAGACCCAGGCGAAGACCGAGCAGGCGCCCCAGGCGTCCGCACCCGAGATCCATGACGCCGAGTTGGTCGACCCGGAACGCAAGCCCGACGCCTGATCCGTGGCCCGGCTCAACCTGGGCTGGTTGAAGCCCCCCAAGTTCCCCGCTGACGGGGTCATGTCCCTGGCGGACCACCTGCGTGAGTTCCGCTACCGTGTGGTCGTCTCGGCGATCGCGATCCTGCTCGGCATGATCGTCTGTGCCTTCATCTGGCAGCGCCTGTTCGACTTCCTCGTCGCCCCCCTGGCCATCGCGATCGACACGCTCAAAGTGGTCTCCCCGAACCTCAACGTCCAGACCGTCATCGCCGACTACGTCGCCCCGTTCATGCTGATCCTGCGGATCTGTCTCGTCGGCGGCCTCATCCTGACCAGCCCCGTCTGGCTCTACCAGGTCTGGGCCTACATCGCCCCCGCGCTGCTGGCCAAGGAGAAGAAGCTCGCTCTCGCGTTCATCGGGGCCGCCGTCCCGCTGTTCGTGTTCGGCGCCGTGGTGGCCTACTGGGTGCTGCCACAGGGCATCATCGTGCTGCTGCAGTTCACCCCTGACAACCTCAACATCACCAACCTGCTCAACGTCCAGAACTACCTGGACCTGCTGCTCCAGCTGATGGTCGTGTTCGGCATCGGCTTCCTCGTTCCCGTCATCGTCGTCGCGCTCAACCTGATGGGTGTAGTCAGCGCCGCCGCGCTCAAGAAGGCGCGCACCGGGGTCGTCTTCAGCTCGTTCGTCTTCGGGGCGGCCGCCACGCCGGGGACCGACCCGTTCTCGATGTTGGCCCTGGCGATCCCCATGATGCTGCTGTTCCTCATCGCCGAGGCGATCTGCCATGTCCACGACAAGCGGAAGGCCAAGAGGCTCGCCGAAGCCGACGCCGAAGCCGCCCTGGAATCCTAGGATCGGCCCGTGACCCCGACGCGACGCCGCCAGTTGACGCTGCTCGTCAACCCCTCGTCGGGCCGCGGCAAGGCCCGGCGCAAGCTGCCCGGCGTGGTCTCCGCCCTGGGGCAGGCGTTCCCGGACGCCGACGTCCTCGTCCGCCTGTCCACCGACTACGCGGACGCCCGCGCGCTGGCGTCCAGGGCCGTCGCGGACGCCTGCGAGGGCGACGCGCTGCTGATGATGGGCGGCGACGGCATGACGTCCATCGGCCTCAACGCCGTCGCGAACTCGGGCGTTCCGCTCGGCGTGCTGCCGGCCGGCACCGGCAACGACTTCTGCCGCGGCGTCGGCCTGCCGACCAAGCTGGACGCCGCCGTTTCCGTCATCGCTCAGGGCCATGTCGAGTCCATCGACCTGATGAGCATCGACGGCGAGCTGGTCGACGGCACGCAGCGCCGCTGGGTGGGCTCGATCCTGTCGACGGGCTTCGACGAGAAGGTCAACTGGCGCACCAACCACCTCCCGGTCAGCTTCGGCGCGCCCTCCTACGCCTACTCGGTGCTCGTGGAACTCGCCCGTTTCAGCCCCCTGCGCTATCGCGTGGAGTTCGACGGCGTACCGCGCGTCCTCGACTCGATCCTCATCGCCGTCGGCAACGCCGGCGTCTTCGGCGGCGGCATGCGCGGCTGCCCGCACGCCGACGTGCGCGACGGCCTGCTCGACGTGACGATCGTCCACCCCTGCTCACGCCGCAAGCTGCTGCGACTGCTGCCCAACCTGTTCGACGGGTCCTTCGTCAAGGACCCGGCCGTCGAACTGCTGCGCGCCCGCGAGGTGATCATCGACGGCGACGACCTGTTCGGCATGGCCGACGGCGAAGACCTCGGACGCCCCCCGTTCACCTGCCGCGCCGTCCCGGGCGCGCTGAGGCTCTTCACGCCCGCCTGACGGGGCGCGCTTGTCGGAGCGCGACTCTGGCCCAGACCGACCCAGGGCCTTCGTCACCCCGGGGAGGGCGCCTGCCGCCATGGGTGAGCGTTCAACCATCTCAGATCCAGGTTCGACAAGGAGGGACGCCGAGAGCGGTCGTGACCCGTGGCAGCAGGCGCCCCCTCTGCCCGTCTCCGAGTGGACGCCGCGGGCGTCCTACCCAGGTTACGAACGCGGACGCCACGGGCACCCCCAGCCGCGCGTTGTCCACAGATTCCACCCTCGCTGACAGAATCGGCGTTTCGCTGCCTCATGTGAAGGCGTGAATCGTGAACTCGAGGCCATCATCGCCGCCGCGCACATGGTGTCCACGCTGGCTCGCCCGGACCTGACTCGCCGCGTTCGCCGCGCCGTCGAACGCGGCGAACTGGTGGCCCTGCTGCCGGGTGTCTACGTCCGGCCCGGAACGAGCCTGGACGCCGTCGCGCGCGCCCGAGCGATCACGCTGGCCGATCCCGCCGCCGTTGTCTGCGGCGCCTGGGCCGCACGGCTGACCTTCTGGTCCGACCTGCCGGAGCCAAAGGACCTCACGGTGGCGGTCACGCGCCGCTTCGACCCTCGCCCCGGGTTCGAGTTCGTCCGGCGGCGAGTGCCCCGATCGCTGACACGGCGGATGCCCGATTACCGCGTGACCGCCCGGGCCCTGACCGCGCTGGACCTTGTCGACGAGTTCGGGGGCGATGCCATCGACACGGCCCTGCGCTCCGGGGCCACGCTCGCTCAACTCAAGGACGCCTTCGCCGCCACGACGCGCCGTCCGGGCAACGCGCTGCGCCGAGATCTCCTGGAGGAGTCTCGGGATGTTCCCTGGTCGCCCGCCGAGCGGGCCGCGCACGTCCTGCTTCGCCGCGCGGGGATCGTCGGCTGGGTGGCCAACGCCCCCGTGTCCCTCTCCTGCGACGGCCGGCCCGATGCCTACTTCGACATCGCCTTCCCCGACCTGCGGCTGGCGTTCGAGATCGACGGCTACTCTGCGCACTCCAGCTATTCCGCATTCGTGCGCGACCGTGTGCGCGACCTGCGCGCGGGCGTCCGAGACTGGGAGGTCCACCGGGTCCCTGCGGTCTTGGTGCTGAACTCGCCCGAGGAGTTCATCGCCCTCGTGACCGCCCTGGTGGACCGGCGCAGTCGGACGGTGGCGTCCTGACCCGCGCCGAGGGGGCAACTGCCGCCACGCGTCACCACTGGCAAACAAGGCAGGTCGAGTTCACAAGGGCGGACGCTCGAGGCGTCCGCGACTCGTGGCGGGAGACGTCCCCAGGAACACCCGCCGCGCCTCTCCGAGACCCCCCGCAGCTCCCCCGCCGGCGTCCTCAGCCCTCGGCGTCCGGGCCCTTTCCCCGCCGCGGCCAGCGGGTGCCGAAGGCACGGGCAGTAAGGTCGAGCACGATGGACGCCACAGACAGCCCCCCGCCGCGACCCGGCGAGGCCTTCTCGGCCTTCGCCGCCGGCTACGACTTCGTCCTCGACGACTACCAGGCCGAGGCCTGCGCGCACGTGGAGGCCGGCTCGGGCGTCCTGGTGGCCGCCCCCACCGGCGCCGGCAAGACCGTGGTCGGCGAGTTCGCGGTCTTCCTCGCTTTGGCCGAAGGACGCAAGTGCTTCTACACCACCCCCATCAAGGCGCTGAGCAACCAGAAGTACCACGACCTCGTCGCGCGGCACGGCGAGGGCAACGTGGGCCTGCTCACCGGCGACACCTCGGTCAACGGCGAGGCGCCGATCGTCGTCATGACGACCGAGGTGCTGCGCAACATGATCTACGCCCGCTCGGCCACGCTCGCCGGCCTGGGCTTCGTCGTCATGGACGAGGTGCACTACCTCGCCGACCGCTTCCGTGGCGCCGTCTGGGAGGAGGTCATCCTGGGCCTGGCCGACTCGGTCCAGGTCATGGCCCTGTCGGCCACGGTCAGCAACGCCGAGGAGTTCGGCGACTGGCTCGCCGAGGTCCGCGGCTCGATGGCGATCGTGCTGAGCGAACGGCGTCCGGTGCCGCTCTTCCAGCACGTCATGGCCGGACGCCGCGTGTACGACCTGTTCGCCGACGACTCCGCCGACGTTAATCCCGAGCTGACCAGGCTGGCCAGGGAGGAGTCGCGGTACGTCCGCGACGACTCGCGCCGCGAGCGCGGACGCCGCCAGCGCGACCGCATCGACGCCAACCGCGGCAAGCACGGCGACCGGCCCTCGCTCATCCCGCGCCGCGACGGGGCCGTCGAGAAGCTGGACGCCGCCGGCCTCCTGCCCGCCATCTACTTCATCTTCAGCCGCGCCGGCTGCGACCAGGCGGTGGGCCAGCTCATGCACTCGGGGCTGCGGCTGACCACGCCGGCCGAGCGCGCCGAACTGGACGAGATCGCGGCCCGGCACACGGCGTCCCTGACCGACGACGATCTCGACGCCCTCGACTACCGCACGTTCTCCGAGGCCCTGCGCCGGGGCATCGCCGCCCACCACGCCGGCATGCTCCCCGCGTTCAAGGAGTGCGTCGAGGAGGCGTTCGTCCGGGGGCTGGTCAAGATCGTGTTCGCCACCGAGACCCTCGCGCTCGGCATCAACATGCCCGCGCGGTCGGTCGTGCTGGAGAAGCTCGTGAAGTTCAACGGCGAGGCCCACGTCGACGTGACGCCGGGGGAGTACACCCAGCTCACCGGACGCGCCGGCCGCCGCGGCATCGACGTCGAGGGCCACGCGATCGTGCTGTGGCAGCGCAACTTCGACCCGCGGATGGTCGCGGGGCTGGCGTCCCGACGCACGTACCCGCTCAGGTCGTCGTTCACGCCCAGCTACAACATGGCGGTCAACCTGGTCGGCACGGTCGGCCGCGAGCGAGCCCGGACGCTCCTAGAGCAGTCGTTCGCGCAGTATCAGTCCGACCGCTCGGTCGTCGGTCTGTCGCGCGCCGTCGCCCGCAACGCCGAGCGCGCCGCCGAGCTCTGGGCCAAGGCGGCCTGCGACCGGGGCGACTTCGCCGAATACGCCGAGCTGCGTGCCGAGATCGGACGCCTCGAGGCCGACGCTGCCCGGGCCCGCCGTTCCGACCGCCGGGCCGAGACGCTGTCGGCCCTGCTGGAGCTCGCGCCGGGCGACATCGTCGCGGTGCCGTCCGGACGCCACGAGGGCTGGGTGGTCGTCGTCGACCCCGGCACGGGCCGGGAGGGTCCGAAGCCGCTGGTCCTGACCGAGGAACGGCAGCTGAAGAAGCTCGGGGTCGACGACTTCCCCGCCCCGCCCGCCGTGGCCGGACGCATGCGGATCCCCAAGCACTTCGACCCCCGCCGCCCCGCGGACCGGCGCAACCTCTCGGCCGCCTTCCGCTCGAAGCTGGCGGGCATTGATCTGGTCGCGACGGCGTCCGAGACACCGATGGACGCCGACGTGGCCGCCCGCGTCACCGAACTGCGCGAGGAACTGAAGCGGCACCCCTGCCACCGCTGTCCCGACCGCGAGGCGCACGCGCGCTGGGCCGAGCAGGCCCTGCGACTGGAGCGCGAGGCTGCCAACCTGCGCAGCGCCGCCACCAAGCGCACTAACACGATCGCCACCCGCTTCGACCGCATCTGCGGGGTCCTGGAGACGCTCGGCTACCTGGACGAGGGCGGCCACACCGTCACCGACGCCGGACGCATGCTCTCACGCATCTACTGCGAGCTCGACCTGGTGGCGGCCGAATGCGTCCGGGCGGGGCTGTTCGACGAGCTCACCGCCCCCGAGCTGGCCGCGGTCATCTCGTCGCTCATCTACGAGTCGCGAGGGGGCGAGCGGCGGCGTCCGGCCCGCATGCCGAACCGCTCGACCGAGATCGCCCAGACGGCTCTGCGGCAGGTGTGGCGCGAGGTGGGGCTGCTCGAACGCGATCACCGTCTCGACAAGGGCCGCGACCCCGACATCGGGTTCGCCGAGGCCGTCCACGCGTGGACGGTGGGGGAGCCGCTGGCCGACGTCCTGTTCGCCTCGGAACTCACCGCCGGCGACTTCGTCCGGTGGACGCGGCAGGTCATCGACCTCGCCGGCCAGCTCGCGGACGCCGCGGGTCACGGCCCGCTGCGCGACACCTGCCGCGAGGCGATCGCCCGCATGCGCCGCGGGGTCGTCGCCGCCGCCTACGAGGAGGACGACTGAACTCGCCGCAACATGCTGGAGGGTTTTCCCCCGTAGACGGGGTGAAACCCTCCAGTATCAGCAGCGGGAGTTCCTCCGCATCGGCCGCCGCCGGGCGCGAGCGCCCGGCCGAGCGGAAGGGGGTGGCGTGAGCTTCGCGGTGCTGGCGCTGATCTGCGCGGTCGCCCTGCTCGGGCCGCTGCTGTCGCTGCCGCGCTTCCTGCGGGTGCCGGTCGTGATCGGCGAACTGGTCGTCGGCATCGTCCTGGGCCGCACGGGCTTCGGCGTCCTGGATTCCACCAACGAGACCCTCGCCTTCATGGGCGACATCGGCTTCGCGCTGGTGATGTTCGTCGCCGGGACCCACATCCCGGTCCGCGACGACGCCATGCTGGCCGGGTTGCGCCGGGGCGCCGCCCGGGCCGTCGCCGTCGGCGTCCTGGCCGTGCCCCTCGGCCTGGGCATCGCGAGCGCGTTCGGCACCGGCCACGGCTGGCTGTATGCGGTGCTGATCGCGTCCTCGTCGGCGACCCTCGTCATGCCGGCGCTGGGCGGCGTCCGGGTCAGTTCTCGCGCCGGCCTAGAGCTGCTGCCCCAGATCGCGATCGCGGACGCCGCCTGCATCGTCGCGCTCCCGCTCGTCATCGACCCGGCGAACGCCGGCCGTGCCGCGCTCGGGGTAGCCGCCGTGGCCGCCACGTCGGCGGCCTACTTCCTCTTCCTGAACTGGGTCGAGAAGACCGGACGCCGCAAGGTCGTCCACCGGCTGTCGGAGCGCCGGCAGCTGGCCCTGGAGCTGCGGATCGTCCTGCTCATGCTGTTCGGGCTGGCGGCGATCGCCGTCGTCACCCACGTGTCGGTGATGTTGGCCGGCTTCGCGATGGGCCTCGTCGTCGCGGCGGTCGGTGAGCCCCGCCGGATCGCCAACCAGATGCTCGCCCTGACCGAGGGCTTCTTCGCGCCGGTCTTCTTCGTGTGGCTGGGGTCCTCGCTCGACCTGCGCCAGCTGGCGTCCCATCGTGAGGCGATCGGGCTCGGGCTGGCTCTCGGCGTGGCGGCCCTGGTGGCCCACGGCGCGATGGTGCTGACGCGACAGCCGGCGTCCCTGGCGATCGCGACGGCCGCCCAGCTCGGCGTCCCGGTCGGCGCCGCGGCGCTCGGCACCCAACTGGGCATCCTGATCGACGGCGAGCCCACCGCCATGCTGCTCGGCGCGATCGTCACCGTGGCGGCCGTCGCGCTCGTCGCCCGGCGGATGCAGGCCGACGTCACCGAGGGCGCCACCGAGACAGTCGCCGACGAGGACGCCGCGGGCGACGGCTGATCGCCCCCGGGCCAGCCGCGCGGGGATCGCTAGGGTGTCGCCCATGAGCCTCGCGATCCGCGTCATCCCGTGCCTGGACGTCCACGACGGCCGGGTCGTCAAGGGGGTCAACTTCCTCAACCTCCGCGACGCGGGCGACCCCGTCGAACTGGCCACCGGCTACGGCGTCGAGGGCGCAGACGAGTTGACCTTCCTCGACATCTCGGCCTCCTCCGAGGGGCGCGCGACGACCTACGACGTCGTCCGCCGCACCGCGGAGACCGTGTTCATCCCACTGTGCGTCGGCGGCGGCGTCCGGGGCGTCGAGGACGTCGACCGCCTCCTGCGCACCGGCGCCGACAAGGTCGGCATCAACACCGGCGCGATCGCGCGCCCGCAGGCGATCGACGAGATCACGGCCCGGTTCGGCAGCCAGGTCTGCGTCCTCAGCCTGGACGCCCGCCGCGAGGCCGGGCAGCCGTCCGGCTTCGGCGTCACCACCCACGGCGGACGCACCTCCGCCGGCCTGGACGCCCTCGAGTGGTGCCGCGAGGCCGTCGATCGCGGCGCCGGCGAGATCCTGCTCAACTCCATGGACGCCGACGGCACCACCGCCGGCTTCGACCTCGAAATGATCGAGGCCGTCCGCCGCGTCGTCGACGTGCCGGTGATCGCATCCGGAGGCGCGGGCACCCCCGAGCACTTCGTGGACGCCGCCCGCGCCGGCGCCGACGCCGTGCTCGCGGCATCCGTGTTCCACTACGGAACCCTGCGCATCGCCGACGTCAAGGCCGCCCTGGCCGCCGCCGGATTCCCCGTCCGCTAGGAGGAGCACCGTGACCGACTGCATCTTCTGCCGGATCGTCGCCGGCGAGATCCCGAGCCGCCGCGTCTTCGAGGACGCCGACGCGATCGCCTTCCTCGACATCGCGCCCTACAAGCCCGGGCACACCCTGGTGGTCTCGAAGCGGCACGTCCCGGAAGCCCTCGCGGACGCCGGCGCGCTGGCGTCCTTGGCCCCCGCGATCACGACGGTCGGCCGGCTGCTCACCGAGCGCCTGGACGCCGACGGCATGAACGTCCTCACCAACGTCGGCGAGGTCGCCGGCCAGTCGGTGTTCCACCTGCACGTGCACCTGATCCCGCGCTTCGAGGGCAAGGCGGGCATCCGCGCCATGCTCGACAAAGACCACGACATCGACCTCGACGCGATCCAAGCCCGGCTGCTGGGAGCGTGACCGGCGCCAACGGCGTCCCGGATGCCGGGCACCCTGGGCCCGGCTGCTGGACATCGCGACCCTGGCCGCTATGCTGCACGGGTGCGAAAGCTCGTCCTCGTAGTTCCCTAGCGTGTCTGCCCCCAGCGGTTGACACGCTCCCTCGTTTGCCGTCCGGCAGCGGGGGTTTTTCTTTGCACGGACGACCCGAACCACACCGAATTCACTCATGACAAGGGAGACGAAGATGGCCGACGACCAATCGCCCACACTGTTGACCGGGGCCGAGGCGCTGGTCGAGTCGCTGGAGCGCGCCGGTGTCGAGGTGGTCTTCGGCATCCCCGGCGGCGCGATCCTTCCGGCGTACGACCCGCTCGGACAGAGCAAGCTCGTCCGGCACATCCTGGTGCGCCACGAGCAGGGGGCCGCGCACGCGGCCGAGGGCTACGCGATGACGTCGGGCAAAGTCGGAGTCTGCATGGCGACGTCCGGCCCCGGCGCGACCAACCTGGTCACCGGCATCGCCGACGCGTTCATGGATTCCGTCCCGATCGTCGCGATCACCGGCCAGGTCTCCTCGACCGCGATCGGCACGGACGCCTTCCAGGAGGCCGACATCCGGGGCATCACGTTCCCGATCACCAAGCACAGCTTCCTGATCACCCGGCCCGAGGACATCCCCGGCGCGATCAAGGCGGCCTTCCACATCGCCGCCACCGGACGCCCCGGGCCCGTCCTGGTCGACCTCGCCAAGGACGCCCTGGTCGCCAAGGCGCCGTTCGTCTGGCCCGACCACGTCGACCTGCCGGGTTACCACCCGACCACCCGCCCACACGCCAAGCAGATCCGCGAGGCGGCCAAGCTGATCGGCGAGTCGTCGCGTCCGGTGCTCTACGTCGGCGGCGGCATCGTGAAGGCGCAGGCGTTCGACGAGCTGGCGGACCTGGTCAAGATCACCGGCATCCCGGTCGTGACGACGCTGATGGCCCGCGGCGCCTTCCCCGACAGCGAGCCGCTGCACATGGGCATGCCGGGCATGCACGGCCTGGTCTCGGCGGTCGGCGCCCTGCAGAAGGCCGACCTGCTGATCGCCCTGGGCACCCGCTTCGACGACCGGGTCACGGGCAAGCTGAGCAGCTTCGCGCCGAATGCGAAGGTGATCCACGCCGACGTCGACCCGGCCGAGATCGGCAAGAACCGGATCGCCGACGTCCCGATCGTCGGCGACGTGCGCGAGGTGATCGCGGAACTCAACGGCGTTCTGCGTGGGGCCGACCTGCCCGACTACGCGCAGTGGGTCCGGTACCTGACCAACCTCAAGGAGAAGTACCGCGACGACATCGAGCCGACCCACGACGGCCTGCTGAGCCCGCGCTACGTCATCAAGCGGCTCGGCGAGCTCGCCGGACCGGACGCCTACTACGCCTCCGGCGTCGGCCAGCACCAGATGTGGGCCGCGCACCTGCTGCCGTTCGAGAAGCCCGGACGCTGGCTCAACTCCGGCGGCGCCGGCACGATGGGCTACTGCGTGCCCGCCGCGATGGGGGCGCAGGTCGGGCGTCCGGACGCCGTCGTCTGGGGCATCGACGGCGACGGCTGCTTCCAGATGACCAACCAGGAGCTGGTC
>DAIRTI010000034.1:0-1365 GCA_036803965.1 Propioniciclava sp. | reverse complement strand
CATGGTCTGGCCGATGGTCGCGGCCGGCACCAGCAACGACGACATCAAGATCGCGCGCGACATGGCGCCCGACTGGGAGGATGAGATCCTGTGAATGTTCATACCCTGAGCGTCCTGGTCGAGAACAAGCCCGGCGTCCTCGCGCGCATCGCCGGCCTGTTCGCCCGCCGCGCCTACAACATCGAGAGCCTCGCGGTCGGGCCGACCGAGCGGCCCGAGCTGTCGCGCATCACGATCGTCGTGTCGGTCGACAGCCAGCAGGTCCTGGAGCAGATCACCAAGCAGCTCAACAAGTTGGTCGAGGTGCTCAAGATCGTCGAACTCGACAACACGGCGGTCCAGCGCGAGCTGGTGCTGATCAAGCTGCGGGTCGCCGATGCGGCTGCGCGCAGCCAGGTCATCGAGATCGTCCAGCTGTTCCGGGGCAACATCGTGGACGTCCACGCCGACTCCCTCGTCGTCGAGGCCACGGGCAGCCCCGAGAAGCTGGTCGCCCTGCTGGAGATGCTCGAGCCCTACGGCGTCCGCGAGCTGGTCCAGTCCGGCATGGTGGCCGTCGCGCGCGGTTCCCGGTCGCTCACCGACCGCAAGGCAGACCGGGGCCGTCCGGCGTCCGAGGCTCGCTAACCTTTCCCCGACTCAACGCAACAGACAAGGAAGCAATCCATGGCAGAGATGTTCTACGACGACGACGCCGATCTCAGCGTGATCCAGCGGCGCAAGGTCGCCGTCATCGGCTACGGCTCGCAGGGCCACGCCCACGCGCTGAACCTGCGCGACTCGGGCGTCGACGTCCGCGTCGGCCTGGCCGAGGGGTCGAAGAGCCGCGCCAAGGCCGAGGCGCAGGGCCTGCGGGTGCTGAGCGTCGCCGACGCCGCCAAGGAGGCCGACCTCGTCATGATCCTGGTGCCCGACCAGCACCAGCGCGGGCTGTACGCGTCCGAGATCGAGCCGCACCTGAACAAGGGCGACGCGCTGTTCTTCGCGCACGGCTTCAACATCCGGTTCGGCTACATCAAGGCGCCCGAGGGTGTCGACGTGTGCATGGTCGCGCCGAAGGGCCCCGGCCACCTGGTGCGCCGCGAGTACAGCGAGGGCCGCGGCGTCCCCGTGATCGTCGCCGTCGAAGAGGACGCCACGGGCTCGGCCTGGGCGCTGGCCAAGAGCTACGCCAAGGCCATCGGCGGCCTGCGCGCGGGCGGCATCAAGACCACGTTCACCGAGGAGTGCGAGACCGACCTGTTCGGCGAGCAGGCCGTGCTGTGTGGCGGCATGTCGCATCTGGTGCAGGCGGGCTTCGAGACGCTGGTCGAGGCCGGCTACCAGCCCGAGGTGGCCTACTTCGAGTGCCTGCACGAGCTGAAG
>DAIRTI010000033.1:17052-30240 GCA_036803965.1 Propioniciclava sp. | reverse complement strand
CGGGGCCAAGACGGACTCGTCAGCGAAGGCGATACTCGTCTTCCGATTTGCGGAAACCGTCCCGTAGTCCAAATTCACGATCGCCTCCCTGGCCCGGAGATGGGCGGCCGCCTCGTTCTTTGGTCCGAGCGTGGCGTGCGACTCTGACACGGAATTCTTGAGCGCGATCCTCACCGGCACCTGGCTGAACAAACCGTCACCAGCCGATCCCATGAGCGCCAGATTCCCCCCAATGGTTTGGGACGCGAGAACGAAATGGATACCACAGGCACGGAACAGACGGACACCCCTGATCATCAAGTCCGCTATTTCGTCGGATACGCGATCCTTCTCGGCGAACATCATTTGAAACTCGTCAATCATAACTATAATCCGAGCCATATTATGCCCAAGGCGTCTGAACTCCTGGATGTTCGCGACGCCGTGCTGTTTAAAGACCCACATGCGCTCCTTGTACAAGGAGAAGAGGTGACGAAAGATGCTTAGACCGAACTCCCGATCAGCTTCGAGGCCGAGCACCCGCGCATGGGGCAGATACTCCCCGGTCTCAGCATTGAAGAAGCGTTGGAGTGTCACGCCTTCCTTGAAGTCAAGCAGGTAGAGTTCGATCTCGGCGGGTGAGTACCTCTGGGCAAGGCTGTGGATCATGATCGAGAGAAGATTGGATTTGCCTTGTCCGACCGCGCCTGTAACGAGCATGTTGTGACGTTGGTTCAGCTCGTCCCCCAGCGTGATCTCCACCGTCGACAATCCGTACCGGCCAATGGCGAACGAAACTCCGGATGCACTAGAAGCTGTCCCAGGTTCATCGGTGCTTTGGACCTGATCGAAGTTGATCTGACTGAGCTGCATCGTGGCGAGTGCGTGTGAGACGTGCTGCGCGGAACGGATAAGCGCTCTTGCTGGCGGTGGGTCCCATCGGATACCCTGATAGCCCTCGACCGTGACGAATCCGTTTCGACACGAGACCTTGTCGCACAGTGCGATAAGGAATGGATTGACCCCGAGTGTCATGGAATGGATAACAAATGATACGCCGGCCCGTGGCCCGACCTTGAGCAGGATGGCCAGGAGATTCTGAGTGTCATCGTCCAGCGTGGTGAGATCAGTCGACAACACCATGATCTTATACCCCTCCACAGGGTAGTTCACCTGGTTCCTGAAATCTACAAGAGAAGGCGCCAAACCCTGGATGACATTATTCACACCTTGAATGTGATTTCTGAGGAATTCTAGTGTGACTTTCAGGTCGTCGGCGTCATTCAAGATCCGCAAGAGACGTTCCCCACCGCTATTGAGATCCTCGAAGGGTGCCGAGAGTCCTGAGAGGGAAGCATCGAAGACGAGCAGCTCCAGTTGGCCCGGAGCGGTCCCTTCGATAGCCTGCTGGAGAATCCATTGAACATAGCCCCGCGAGACGCCATCCTGGATTGAATCCTCAACCCAAACGTTCGCCTCTCCGATGAGAGGTAGCCCAACATCTGCGAATGGGTAGGTTCGTGCGACCCTAAGGATCTCCGTGGGCATTGTGGACCGCCTAGCCGCGTGTGAGAGCCCGGCCCGCCTGTGTGCGCAGGCCAGCAAGCTCTTGTTCCACCAGTTGAAGTTGCGCCTGAGCCTTATCCCAAGCCTCAGTTCTGCTCGTCCAGTCTGATCTGCGAGTGGCTACGTAAGTGGCGAAACCGAGCAGAGCAAGGGCGATAAACAAAAACGTGATGTGAAGTCCGATGAGTAAGACGCACACGGCGCCGCCGGCGATGCTCTTGATCGGGATGTCGGGCTTCCCTCCCTCCGGTCTGCCGACGGCCTTGAGCATGTTTGCCTTTTCTTCAAGACGCCTGATCGAAGTCAGCAGAACTGTCTGCTCGTTGATGAACGTCAGGATCTTCGTACGAGACGGTTCCGCAACGCTACTCGATTTGAGACCATTCTGCGTCTCTTCGTAATTGTGGAGTGATTCAATCGTGTTGTTTGCAACATAGCACTTGCGCGCAATTGCCCTCAGGGTCGTTTCCTCAAGCTGAATACGCAACCGACTCGGAAGCGCCGCTCCGTTCGAGAGGGCTCGAATGCACGAACCTATCATGCCTTGGATGTCGTGCTTCGACTCGAATGTCCAGGCTTTTCGTAGCAGAATCTCACTGGCTTCGCCGGGCGTGGCTTTCGCGAGAGCGCGGTCGAAGCTGTCTATGGCTCTGTCGTATTGAGCCATGGCGTGGTAGACAGCGCCTCTCACGTGGTGGACGTCGGCGGTGTCCTCCCCCAGTTCATCGAGAACGAATGCCTCGTCAGCGTTCTGCTTGGCGCGCTTCGCTTCGTCCTGAGCGAGTTCGACCCATGCTGTCACAACATATGGGAGCGCATCGTCTGGTGACTGCTCCCGAGACTTGCGAGATGCAACTGCTGCCGCGCCCATATCGTTGATGAAGTAATAGTTCCAGGCAATGCCCAGCCAATCGATTTGGGCATCTTCGCGCTTCGCTTCCGGTCGCTTGCGGAGTTGCAAATCGTATTGCTCGCGGGAAGACTCGTTGGCGAAGACTTCCTCAGCGTGCGCAATGAATTCTAGCTTGGCTCGCGCCTGCTCTCCAGGTCTTCCCGCCCTCGTTGCTCTTGCCTGCCAACTCGGACGCAATTCGTCCCTGAGTTGCGAGAGGATCGCCAGGGTCGCGTCATCTCGGTTCAGGCTCAGTTCGTCGTAGAGGTTCACAACGGTGCCGTCGGAATTGTGTAGCCCTGCCTCGTCGATGGACGCGATTCTGGCTGGGATGACGGACGCGACGGGGGCGGGCTTGAGTGTCACGGGGGTGAGGGCTGCTGCTTGTATCGTTGACGGAACGTCGGTCCTGGAGGGAGTCTCTTCGAATGCGTGGGTGGTAGCCATGCCTTTGTCGTACCTGGCTCTGGTCTCGTCGGAAGAAAACACCTTGTCCGCGGCATCGATGCTTTCGAGCATGGCCATTGCCTGCTCTCCGACCTTTCCTTCTCGGTTAGCGCGCCTTTGCCAATTCAGTCTGGCCGACGCTAGTGTTGTACGGATTTGCTCTGTGGTGGCTGATTGTTCTAGAGACAGAACGTCATAGAAGTCAATCTGAGGGGTTGCCATTGTGGGGTCGGGGTCCGTGAAGTCGGCAGACGGTTCCCTTCTGGCCAAGCGGCGATCGTAGGCGTTGCGAGAAGTCTCGGTTGCGAACGCCCGTTCAGCAGCTGAAATCGCTACCATGTTGGCACGTGCCGCCTCGCCGGAGGCGCCGGAGCGGTCTGCCCTCGGTGCCCAATGCGCCTTTAGGAATCGCACCTCATTGAGTAAGTCCTCGGCTGTGTCGTCGCGTTCAAGTCCCAGGACTTCGTAGAGGTCGATCGTGTCCGTGTCAGATGTGGCCTCGGCCATTCTTCCCCCCGTGGTTCCAGCGACGAGCGTGGGCCTGGATTGGCATCCGCTTGTACATGCGGTCGCACGCCAACTCACGCATGTACGCGAGCTTCCGTCACCGCAGCTCCGGCGATTAGGCTAGACCCTGCGCTCAGCCGAGCACGCCGATGTCCTCAATGTGGCCGCGACGGACGCCACAGGGCAGGTCCGCCGTGGGCTGTGGGGCGCGGCTTGAAGGGTGGACTCTGTGGCGAGGAGGCGGCGGCGAGGGACCGCCATGAGTTTGGGGCGATGCTGAACTGGCCATTTGCGCCCGGGTCGAACAGTTCCAGCCCTGCGTCAAGGGCGGTCCCCGACCCCCTGGTTCTGTGAGCACGTCAACTCTTGCCGAGCACTCGCGTCTCGGCCCAATTCCGCGTCTCTCTCGCCGGGTGGTTCGCGCGGCTGGCGGCCGTCGCTGCCGGAGTTTTCGCGGTCCGCGTAGAAGCCGGTGGTCGAAGTCGGTTCAAGTGAGCGTTTCGTCGACAAGAAGCTCGGAGCCAGGCCGGCTACTACCGACACTCGCGTAGCCGACCCCAGACGCCTGCAACTCACCCGCCCCAACGGCGCGGGCCGCGGTTTGTCAAACCGGCCGGCTCGCTAGACTCCCCTGGACGCGTGGTTGGTTTCTTGGGGGGATCATGACGACCTGCTTCCTGTGCGGTGGATCGTTCGAGGGTGACGTCTGCCCGTACTGCGGTACCCCTTCCCCGGCTAGCAGGGGCTCTGCAGGGGGGAACGTCGGCACCGAGTGGAACGCCGATCCCACCCCTGGCTCGCCGACGGCTGTCGTGCCCGTCCCGTCGCCTCAGCCACCCCCGATTCAGATTCCCGTGGGCGTCGAAGCTGCTGGCGAGCTTGGGTCGGACGGCGTCCATCGGATGAACGCCGAGTTTTCCGGACCGTCGGAGCCGGCGACACACGAAACGACCCGGTACTTGTCCTCTGTGCCCGCCTCGAAGAAGGCGTCGAGAATGCCTCTGGTCGTGTCCGGCGTCCTGGCGGGGGTGTTGGTGGTGCTGGTGGGCGTCCTGGTGCTCCCGGGGCTGATCGGGGGCGCCGCGACGGCGACGACCGCGCCGGTGACCGTCCGAACGACCGTCACCATCGCCCCGGCCGGCTCGATCCCCGCCCCGGCCACCACGACCAGCACCTCCCAGGCCGCGGCGCCGGCGTCCAACGACAGCCGGATCGGATCGTCCGGCTGGGTGGTCGTGCTCGAGTCGCTGAGCAAGGACTTCTGGACCGTGGGACAGGTCCGCGCGATGGCGGACGGCGTTGCGGCCGGGCCCCGCAAGTACGTCACGGACTCCAACCTCACGCCGGGGATGAACCCCGGCTTCTGGGTGATCGGGGACGGTCCCTACCCGGACGAAACCTCGGCTTACGCCGCCTGCTCCTCCTATGGACGCGTCCGGGGGCCCAACTGCTACGCGAAGCCCGTGACGTTCGCCAGCGGCTCGCTGCAGAGCGGCGGCTACACCGTGGAGACGCCGACCCAGCAGTGCCAGGGACGGGGGGCGTCCGACGTTGCGGCGTGCGCCACGGCGACCGACTTCATCCTGCGCTACGACGCGATCGCCAAGAGCCTGACGGCGTCCGACATCGGCAACTGGTGGACCCAACCCGCCAACTACTACAACACGAGCCAGCTGAACCATGCCCAGTTGCTCGCCAAGCTCACGGCGCGCAGCACCTCGGGCAACACCTTCCTGACACCGCACCTGACGTCGTACTCGTCGGGTCCGAGCGGGCCGATCGTCACGGTGCTGACCCCCTACCGAACCTCGGACGGGACGCTCAAGACAGTGCGCGTCGCGTACGTGCTGATCCCCGGCTCGGGGTCGAACCCGTACCGGATCCAGACCGTGTCCGAGTTGACCTAGCTGATCAGAGGCCCCGACCAGGCGGTGCTGCGAGTCGCAACCTTCGATTGAAGGTTCAGCCTTGTCGCGCCGAGGTCGTGCCACCATGCGGCGGTAGTCCGGGGACGACCGTGCCCGGTCGCGCCGAGGTGCGCCAGGCGGCGCCGACGAGAGGTGGACATCGTGACCAGTTGGCTGGGAGCCCGCCCGCGGCACGTGGCCGCACCCCTGCTGGCCGCGGTGGTCCTGGTCGCGCCGCTCGCGGCCGGCGGACTCGCGGCGGCGGCGTCCGAGCAGATCATCGACAAGGCCTACACGACCGGCTACACCTGGTACGACAACACGCCACCCGGATCGGCGGCGATCGCGAAGCCGGTGCTGCACAACGTGGCGGCCGGGGTCGGCACGTACGCCGACCCGATCACGGTCGCGGTGGGGATCAACGAGTCCGGGACGTGGGACTACCCGGCCGGGACGCGCATGTACGTGCCCAACCTGCGCCGGTACCTGATCGTCGAGGACCAGTGCGGCGCCAACGCCAGCTCGCCGTGCCACAGCCTCGCCAAGGCGCCCTCCGGCGCGACGACCTGGATCGACATCTGGGTCGACGGCCGCGAGACCTCGGACGCCAACGCCACGGCCTGCGCGAACAAGATCACCGCGCTGCACCGGATCGTGGTGAATCCGGCGTCGACGTACGCCGTGGCGTCCGGGTCGGGGGTGTTCCACGACGGCGCCTGTGACAGCGGGTACGGGGAGACCCTGGTCAGCACGAGCCAGCCGACCACCTCGACGCCGACCACCACCACGACCACCAAGCCGCCGACCACGAGTCCGACGCAGCCGACGACGTCCACGACAACGACGACGACCACAACGACGACGACCTCGACGACTACCACCACGAAGCCGCCGACCACCTCCTCCACGACCACGACGTCCACCACGAGCACGACCACGACGAAGCCGCCCACGACGGCGCCGACCACCGCGACCCCGACGACTCCCGGGGGGACGCCCTCGGGCTCCGGACTGCCCGCGAGCGCCACCAAGGCGCAGATGCTGATGACGATCACGCCCGGGCTGACAAGGTATGACGACGAGGCCGCCCCCACCGGCGACCACGTGATCATGAAGGTCGCGGGCCGCAACTCGGGCACGCTGGCCGGCTCCGGCAACCTCACGATCTGGGCCAAGGGCGATTCGTGCAACGGCGCGCCGACCATGCAGGTGACGGTCGACGGCCAGGCGGCGAGTTACGCGGTGACGCGTGCCGACGGGTTCGGCGTCTTCGTGACGCCGTTCGCGGTGGCGTCCGGGACTCATGCCATCGCGATCGCCTACGACAACGCCTACTCGAGTGCGTCCTGCACCCGGACCCTCCACATCGGCGGCGTCGCCTTCACCGGGTAGCCGACCCGTGACCAGATGCCCGCTGTGCGGCGCCGAGGGCTCGGGAGCGTTCTGCGCTGTCTGCGGCTCGCCCCTCGCTCGGGACGCAGCGGGCGACGACACGATCATCAGGCACGTCCCGGCGCCGGAACTCACCCTGCCCTCCGGGGCATTGCCGCCGGAACCCTCCACCGTCGCCTTCTCGGCGGTGCGACCGGAGAACGGCGCCCCCGAGCCTCCGAGGACCCGCGCCCGGTCGATCCTGCCCGGGATCGGCATGGGCGTCCTCGCCGGGATCGCCGTCCTGGTGGCCGGATCGCTCGTCTTCGGGGCGTTGACAAGGCCGTCCGCGACGCCGGCCATCACCTCGCCCGTGCCGGGCACCGCAACCGCGGGCCCGACCGCACCATCGGCGTCCGGGCCCTCAGTGGGGGAGACCACCGTCCCGGTCCCGGCGGGGCCGGCGCTGGGGGCGTGGTCCGCGACGTGCGACGACGCGGACGCCGATGCTGCGTCCCTGGTGGCCAACCTGACCGGGCAGCCGCAGTTCGCGGTACCGGCGCCGTCGACGGTGGCCGGATTCGCCGACGCGGCTCTCGTCGCGGCGAAGCCGCTGCGCGGGTGTCCGGTGGCGCATTCGTTGCGAGTGCGGGAGCGGGTGGCGTTCGCGTCCGACGCGGCCGCGACCAGCATCGTGCAGGCCAAGGTCGACGCGGTGCTGCGTACGGTGGTGCTCACGCTTGGCGGAGACCGGGTGGGCCGCTACGCGTTCGGGTCTGTGAAGCTCGACGAGGCGAAGCTGGTGTACTTCGCCGTGCTCGGCCAGCCGGACAAGGTCGAATCCACCGGCTGTGACCTGAGCGGGCAACGCTGGACCGATCTCGTCTGGGGTGGACTGCGCGTCTCGTTCGACGCCAACGCGGCGGGGCAACCGCTGTACGCCTGGACGTTGAGAACCGACCAGCAGCACCCGCAGAACCTTGAGCTCAAGGACTCCTGGCCCCTCAGTGCGACGCTCGCCGAGCTGCAGACGCGCGCTCCGTCGGTCACGGCCGACGACCTGTTCGGCAACGGCGTCGCCCCCTACGTGGCGAGCCCGGAGGTGGGCCTGTTCTACGTGTGGGACGGCCCGACCACCTCGAAGAGCGATTCAGTTGCCGGTGGACACCTGCGTACGTGCGAGTGAGGACGGCGAGGCTCGCGACCTGCGTGGAGGCACCACCTGACGGTCTCGGGGCTGCCGTCCGCGACGAGACGATGGCCGACTCGGGCTCTGGGTGTTGCCACGGTTCGGCTCACCCCGGCGCTGGCGTGCGTGGCCCACCCGGTGATCCCACCCGCGCATGGTCCATTCCGGCAGCCCGGCTGCCGACGCGGTCCTGCCAATCCCGTGACGATGGCGCGAGGGGATGCCTTCCAAACCGTCACGGGTTCGGGCAGGTCGAGGGCGTGATGTCGCGGCATCGGCGGCGTGTGAGCCGTGATGCCACGGTGTTCGAACTGGTGGCTGATATTTTCAGGTGATTCTCAGTTTGAGTGGTCTTATGGGGCGCTCGATTTGTCAGACCCGGTGTCTAGCGTCGTGCTCATGGAAGCCAGCAGGGGGTTGTCGACGAGCAGGGCGCTCGTGGCGATCTCGGACGCCCTGGGTGCGGTCGAGCACGGCGAACGTGCTGGTTTGTCTGCGGCTGTGCGGTTGGAGTTGGTGAAAGATGCGCGCGTCGTCTTCCGTCGGCTGGAGGCGCTGCTCGGAGTGCTCGTTGCTGAGGCGGACGCCGCGGGCGCGAGTCTGGTGGCGCGGGGGACGCCAACGACCAGTTGGCTGACCCTCGATGGGACGCCGTCGGGTGAGGCGGCCGGTCTGGTGTTCGCCGGGCAGGACGTCACCCGGCATCAGCCCGTTCAGGATGCCGCACTGTTGGGTGTGGTGTCGGTGCGGCAGGCGCGCACGATCGCGAAGGTGATGAAGCAGTTGCCGGCCGGCCTGGACACCGCCCAGCAGGACGCCGCCGCCCAACTCCTGGTCGACATGGCGGGCAGGTTGGATCCGAAGCGTCCGGACAAGGCGGTCCGTGAGGTGCTGGAGCGGGTGGCCCCGGCTTCGGTGCCCACCGCGGAGGATGAGCAGCAGCGCCTGGACGCCCAGCGCAGGCGGGCGTTCGCGCGCCGTGAACTCGTCTTCAGCCCTGATGGTGATGGTGCGGTCCGGATTCGTGGTTGTCTGCCGGTGTTGGAGGCGTCCCAGTTGGAGAAGCTGGTCGATGCCTACGTTGAGGCCGGACGCCGAGCCGCCCGCGACGCCAAGCAGCACGACGGTAGGGCGACCGCGGAGGTCGGCGCGCCTTTCCTCGACGGTCCCGCGGGAGTCGCTGCCGATCTCCTCACCGGCCCCGAAGCCGTTGCGAGCACCGCTCTGCTGCGCTCCGGCATTGGCAGGTCTGGCAGCAGTCGCGAGACAGTGACACCGGGGCAGCGGCGCGCGGACGCGCTGATGGCGTTGGTGGCGGCGCACGAGCAGGGACGCCGTGCGCCCGGTGTGGGCGGGGACCGTCCGCGGGTGGTGGTGACGATGCGCGAGGGCGAGCTGCGGGAGCGGGCCGAACAGGCGGGCGTCCTGGACAACGGCGCCGAGATCTCGGCCGGCGACCTGCGGCGACTGTGTTGCGACGCCGACCTCACCCCGGCCGTCCTCGGCAGCGGCTCCGAGGTGCTCGACGTGGGCACCACGGTCCGGTTGGTGACTCCGGCGATCAGGCGTGCGTTGACCCTGCGTGACAAGGGATGTTGCTTCCCCGGCTGCGACATCGCTGCCGACAGCTGTGAGGCGCATCACGTGATTCCCTGGTGGGCCGGCGGCAAGACAGCCCTGAACAATCTGGTCTTGGTCTGTCCGCACCATCACGCCCTGGTGGAGCCGCCCCGATTCTGGAGTGGGGCACCACCGGACCGCTGGCAGGTCCAGATCAACGACCACGGCATGCCCGAGATCAGCCCGCCCCGCCGATTGAATCAAGAGCTCAGAGACGGGGGCGCAGTCGTGGGAAGGCTCGCCGCCGGGGGCCAGTCGGTCGCCCTTGAGTCCAAACGACTGGGGGGAGTATGCATCGGCCGTGTCGAACCCGTGGACGACGACGGCACTTCCAGGCAAGAGCCTGACCACCGCCCAATGGCCCTCGATGTCGCGACAGGTGCAGGATTCGAGCAGGAGGCAACTCTGGCCTCCGGCCACGCGGGTGTAGACGATGCCGGGCGCCCCCAGGAGGGCAGCGAGGCAGTGAGCGTTGAGTCGGACTGTGCTGGCCGCAAGCGCAGGTGCGCCCGCGTGAGCGTTGCGACGAGCGATGCAGGGCGCGGCCAGGAGCGCAGTCATGTGAGCGTTCAGGCGACCGCTGGGGACTGCGTGCCACTTCACCAACGGCGCGTCCGCCGGACCGGCTTGGACGACGACGCTGCCCAGGTCCTGCACGCGCATGTTCCTGGCCGTGGGCCGCCACCCTCCACGGCGGCCTGACCGGCCGTCAGTGCTTGTCCGAGGGTGGCGGCGACGTCATTCGGTGCGGTCGGGGTCGCCTTGGCGGGCTGCCTGGAGGGTGTCCTGAGGCTCACCGGTTCGTGCCTGCCGGGGTTCCTACCCACCAGAAGATCCGATGCATCGGACTGCCCGGTGGGTTGCCGGAGGAGGGGGAGAGCGGAAGGGCCGGGACCGCGTCGGGGTGTGGACGGGCATTGCGGAGCCGGACGACGCCGACGGCGTCCGGCGAAGCGGGCGGGACGTGGCTCCGGTCCTGGAGCGGGACGCAATCGGGTGGAGTTGGTGGCAGACCCTCGCGGTCGTCGACGTGTGCGATGTGGCCCCTTGTCTCCCCCATGGGGACGCGACCGCTACCGCGCGCGGGATGCCGCCAGCCGGCGGCGAGAACGCGGTTGCCTGGGCTCAGGTGCCCAGCGCGACGCCCTTGCGCTCGGGCAGGGTCAGGGCCCCGGCGGCCGCGATCACGAAGGACGCGGCGAACACGCCGAACACGACCGGGTGCCCGCCGGCGACCAGCAACAGCGGCACCACGAGGGGCGCGATCATGGACGCGATCCGCCCGAACGCGGCGGCCGCGCCGGTTCCGGTGCCGCGCAGGCCGGTGGGGTAGAGCTCGGGTCCGATCGCGTACAGCGCACCCCAGGCGCCAAGGTTGAAGAACGACAGCGCGCAGCCCGCGGCGATGATGGCGGTCGGCGTCGAGGCGAAGCCGAAAAAGGCGGCTGCCACAGCCGACCCCGCGAGGAACACAGCCAGGGTGACGCGGCGTCCCCAGACCTCGATCAGCCAGGCCGCCGCCGCGTACCCGGGCAACTGCGCCAGCGTGATGATCAGCGTGAACTCGAAGCTCTTCACCAGCGGGAACCCTGCCTTGAACAGCAGCGACGGCAGCCAGATGAACGCGCCGTAGTACGACAGGTTGATGCAGAACCACACCACCCACAGGGCGGCGGTCCGGCGCCGGTAGGTCGGCGACCAGATGCGCTCGGACGCCACGGCGGGGTCCGGCGTCCATTCGCGCGTCGGCACCGGGGCGACGCCGGCGGCGTCCTCGAACACCCGGACGGAACGCTCGGCCTCGGCGTCCCGATCGTGGTTCTCCAGGAACCGGACGCTCTCGGGGATTCCGAACCGCACCACGAGCGCGTACACGGTCGGCACAATGCCCACGGCCAGCGCCCACCGCCACCCGTTATCGCTCAGAGGAATGACGAAGTAGCCGATCAGCGCCGCGAGGATCCAGCCGACCGCCCAGAACGCCTCCAGCGCGACCACCATCCGCCCGCGGATCGCCTTCGGCGCGAACTCGCTGACCAGCGTGGACGCCACCGGCAGTTCGGCGCCGAGCCCGAGACCGACGAGGAACCGCAGCACCATCAGCGCGGCGACGCTGCCCACGAGCGCGGACGCCCCGGTCGCAAGCCCGTAGATCAGCAGGGTGACGGCGAAGACGTTGCGGCGTCCGATCCTGTCGGCGAGCAGCCCGCCCAGGGACGCCCCGAGCGCCATGCCCACGAAGCCGATCGACCCGATCCAGCTCAGGGTGTCGTTGTCGAGCTTCCACTGCGCGGCCAGCGCGGCCATGACGAACGAGATGAGGCCGACGTCCATGGCGTCGAGCGCCCAGCCGACGCCCGAGCCCACGAGCAGCTTGGCGTGCTGGCTGGTGAACGGCAGCCGGTCGAGGCGTTCGGCGCGCGTGAGAGGCTCGGACGCCGTCGGTGCGGTCTCGCTCATCGCAGTTCCTCTCTCAGGACGCCGGATACGGCGGCACAACTGTAATCAGCCCCCGCGCGAGAGCGGACGGACATCAGCCGTACTGGACGCGCCGCTGGCGGATCAGGCTGAACGCGATGACCTCGGTGTCCACATACTCGCGGGCCACCAGGATCGGCCGGTCGTCCTCGTCATAGTTCAGGCCCTCGATCTTCAGCAGCGGCCGGCCGCCCGGGACGAGGTCGCTGCCCGGCGCCCACCTCTGGGCCTCGCGTCCGGAGACCGCCTGCAGGTTGATGCGGTCGCGGACGATGCGGCGTCCGGACTTCTCCGCGATGTAGCGGAACACGCTGTCGGCGTAGTGGGCGACCTGGTCGAGGGCATCGCGTCCGATGAGGTCGAGCGGGAAGTGGTCGACGCACAGTGCGCAGAAGCGGCCGTCGGCGAGGAAGATCTTGCGCGCGACGACGAGGGGGGTGTCGGCGTCCAGCCCCAGCTTCGCGGCGTCGCCGCGGCTGCTCTCCACCTCGACGCCGAGGATGCGGGCCTCGGGCCGGTAGCCGCTGGCCCGGATCATGTCCATGAACTCGGCCATCGGATTCAGCGAGACGTTGAGGTTGGCGGCGGCGGCGCTGACGAAGGTGCCGCGTCCGTGCTGGCGGGTGATGATGCCTTCGAGGGCCAGTTCGTTCAGGGCGGTGCGCAACGTCACCCGGCTCACGCCGACGATGCGGGCGAGCTCCTCTTCGCGGGGGAGCTTGCGGTCGGCACCGAGCTCGGACGACCCGATGTACTGCAGCACCTTGTCCTTGGCCAGCACCGACAGGGCGGTCGTGTCGACCCGGTAGTCCTGCACGTTCACCCCCACTTGCGACGGCTCCCCGCCCGGATGCCGATTCGACACCCTGGCGGGGAGCCTAGCGAGTCGGACGCCGTCGGCGTCCGATCTGTGCCTGCTACTGCGGACTGGACGCGTGGTCCGGCTCGGGCACGTGCCGAGAGCGCGTTCCGGCGTCCGAGACGTCGGTCTCGAGGGGACGCGTCCGGACGCCGTTGTAGAGGAGGTTCAGGGTCACGGCGGTGAAGGCGACCATGAAGAGTCCGTCGCTGAGCAGCATCGAGAGGGTCTCGGGGAGCTGGGAGAAGGCGTCCCCGACGAACTCGGCACCGATGCCGACGGCGAGGGAGGTGCCGATGATCGTGAAGTGGTGGTTCTTGCCGAAATCGAGACTCGACAGGATCGACAGGCCGGCCGCGGTGACGACGCCGAA
>DAIRTI010000033.1:4558-16952 GCA_036803965.1 Propioniciclava sp. | reverse complement strand
GACGCCGAAGTGGAAGGGCGGCACGACGGCGAACCAGGACGCGTCCGCGACTGCTTTGGTGGCGACCATGCCGAGGGCGAGGCCCACGAGCCCGCCGCCGATCATGCCGATGAGCAGGGCGAGCACCGAGAGCATGCCGCGCCCGAAGCGCTCGAGCAGGACGATCGTGATCAGGACGCCGAAGCCCAGGGCGAGGTTGCGGGGAGAGCCGAACGACTCCGAGCCGAAGCCGCCGGCCAGGTCGGTCAGGGCGGTGGGCGCCAGCGAGACGCCGATCAGGGTCACGAAGCAGCCGACCACGACCTTCGGGAACAGCGCCAGCACCTTCTCGAGGAAGAACGTCGAGGCCAGGATCAGCACGCCCGACCCGATGATCGCGCCGAACAGGGCGCCCATGCCGTAGTTCTTGCCGATCATGATCATCGGACCCAGCGGTGCGAACGACGAGCCGAAGATGATCGGCAGGCGCGTCCCGATGCGGCCGAAGCCCAGCGCGTGGATCATCGTCGTGACCCCGACGGCCAGGAAGTTGGCGCTCACCAGCAGGCTGGTGTCGGCGGCGTTGAGGCCGATCGCGGACGCCAGGATCAGCGGCACCGCGATCGTGCCGGGCATCATCACCAGCACATGCTGGAAGCCGATCACCAGGGTGCGGCCCACGGGGAGCCGCTCGTCGAACATGGCCTGCTCGGACGCCGGGGCAAGGGTGGCGGTCATGGCCGGTCTACTTCGCGCTCGCGACAGCCGGGGAGTCCCAGTAGCCCAGGTGGACGGCCGCCGCCTCCGCCTCGACCTCGGGGAAGGGTCCGAGAACCTCGATGTCCTTCTGGCCCGCGGCGAAGACCGTGCGGCACGGCAGCGCGAACGTGGGGTTCTGCTCGTGGGCGCCGGTGAGCTGGTTGAGCCGGACCTCCGTCATCGCGTAGACGACGCGTCCGACGTTGCCCCAGTAGATCGATCCGGAGCACATGGCGCACGGCTCGGCCGACGTGTACAGCGTGCACTGCCAGAGAAAGGCCTTGTCGTAGAGGTGGGAGGCGCGCGCGACGAGGGTCGTCTCGGCGTGACCGGTGCAGATCTGGTCGGTGATCTCGATGTTCTCCTGCTCGAGCAGGATCTCGCCGTCGGGTCCGACGAGGATCGCGCCGAAGGGGGTGTTGCCGTGTTCGCGGGCTGACTTCGACACCTCGATCGCGCGGCGCAGGTAGTCGGTGTGGTTCATGTTCACTCCATAGGTAAGAGGTAAAAGGTATTACCTATTACAACAGGAGTGGAGAGTCGCCGTGCGGAAACCGCGAAAGTCGTCGGACGCCGTGGGCGCCGGTCCGTCATGGACCCTGAGGTGAGGACGTGTAGATCTGACGGCGTCGGGTTGCCTGACCGGTGTGGACGCCGGGAGGATCAGCCGGTCAGGAATTCGGCGGCGATGCCGGCAATGTCGAAGCGGCGGCGCATGGTCGCCACGGCGTCCGGGCTCGAGTCCACGAGGACGAAACGGCGTCCCAGCTCGGACGCGGCCGCGCCTGTCGTGCCGGAGCCGGCGAAGAAGTCGAGGACCCAGTCGCCCGGACGCGTCGACGCGGCGATCATGCGGCGCAGGATGCCCAGGGGCTTCTGGGTGGGGTAGCCGGTCTTCTCGCGTCCGGTGGGAGAGACGATCGTGTGCCACCACACGTCGGTCGGCAGCTTGCCGCGCGCCGCTTTTTCGGGCGTGACAAGCCCGGGCGCCATGTAGGGCTCGCGGTCGACCTCCGCCGAATCGAAGTGATAGGCGTCCGGGTCGCGCACGTACACCAGGATCGTGTCGTGCTTCGCGGGCCAGCGGCGCGTCGTACGGGCGCCGTAGTCGTACGCCCAGATCAGCTCGTTCAGGAAGCACTCGCGCCCGAACAGCGCGTCGAGCAGCACCTTCGCGTAGTGCACCTCGCGGTAGTCGAGGTGCAGATAGAGGGTCCCGGACGCCGTGAGCAGTCGCCAGGCGTGCTCGAGTCGGGGCTCCAGGAAGTCCCAGTAGTCGGCGAACTCGTCGTCGTACGCCGTCACCTTCCCCTTGACCGTGTCGTAGGTGAGTCCCTTGAAGCCGACCCGGCCGGTCGTTCCCGGTGCGGCCCGGGTGGTGCGGAGCGGCGTCCGGGACTGGCGGCGTCCGGTATTGAACGGCGGATCGAGGTAGATCAACTGGAACGCCCCGTCGGGCAGGTCCGGCAGCACGGACGCGTTGTCCGCCTCGACCACGAGGTTCGGGCCGTCGGGCGTCCAGTGCACGGGATCAAGGTAGTGGACGCGAAAACTCCCTGCCCGATGGCCGCCAGGCCGGGGTCGCCGGGCGTTAGGCGGATCGAGCAGGGAGTTTTCGTTACCTCAGGCGAAGGACTCCACCGGAGGGCAGGCGCAGACGAGGTTGCGGTCGCCGTAGGCCTGGTCGATGCGGCCGACGGGGGCCCAGTACTTCACCGAGACCAGCGAGCGGGTCGGGTAGACGGCCTGCTCACGGGTGTACGGATGGGTCCAGTCGCCGGCGATCACCGAGTGCGCCGTGTGGGGCGCGTTGTGCAGCGGGTTGTCGTCGGCCGGCCATTCGCCGCGACCGACGGCGTCC
The DNA here is from genome assembly GCA_036803965.1 of Propioniciclava sp. Classification (GTDB taxonomy): domain Bacteria; phylum Actinomycetota; class Actinomycetes; order Propionibacteriales; family Propionibacteriaceae; genus Propioniciclava. Next base: position 14,353 of record DAIRTI010000033.1, on the reverse strand, counting down.
GCCTCGGCTTTGATCGCGATCATGGCGTCGACGAACCGGTCGAGTTCGTCGAGTCCCTCGCTCTCGGTGGGCTCGACCATGAGCGTCCCCGCGACGGGGAACGACATCGTGGGCGCGTGGAACCCGTAGTCGATGAGCCGTTTCGCGATGTCGTCGACCGAGACCCCGGTGGCGTCCTTGAGAGGACGGCAGTCCAGGATGCACTCGTGCGCCACCAGGCCGTTCTCGCCCGTGTAGAGCACCGGGTAGTGCTCGCGCAGACGACCGGCGACGTAGTTCGCCGCCAGCACCGCGGACGCCGTCGCGTCGGCCAGGCCGGCGTCGCCCATCATCCGGACGTACGCCCACGAGATCGGCAGCACCAGGGGGCTGCCGAACGGGGCGGCCGAGACCGGTCCGCCGTCGTGGGCGAACCCGCAGTGCTCGTTGGTCTGCGCCATCGGGTGCCCCGGCAGGAACGGCGCGAGGTGCGCCTTGGCGGCGACCGGGCCGACGCCCGGGCCACCGCCCCCGTGCGGGATCGCGAACGTCTTGTGCAGGTTCAGGTGCGACACGTCGCCCCCGAAGCCGCCGAACCGGGCGAAGCCGAGCAGGGCGTTGAGGTTCGCCCCGTCGACGTACACCTGGCCGCCCGCGTCGTGCACGGCGGAGATGACCTCGCAGACCGCCTCCTCGTAGACGCCGTGCGTCGACGGATAGGTGATCATCAGCGCGGCCAGCTCCGAGGCGTGCTTGTCGATCTTCGCCCGCAGGTCGGCCAGGTCGACGTTGCCGCCCTCGTCGGTCGCCACCACGACGACCTTCATGCCGGCGAGCACTGCCGACGCCGCATTGGTGCCGTGCGCGCTGGACGGAATCAGGCAGACCGTCCGGCCGCCCTCGCCCCGGCTGGCATGCCAGCCCCGGATCGCCAGCAGACCGGCGAGCTCGCCCTGACTACCCGCGTTGGGCTGCAAGGACACAGTGTCGTAGCCGGTCACCTGGGCCAGCCAGGTCTCCAACTGGGCGATCAGCTCGAGCGTGCCGGCGGCGTCCTCGGCGGGAGCGAAGGGGTGCAGTTCCGCGAACTCCGGCCAGCTGATCGCTGCGAGCTCGGTCGCCGCGTTGAGCTTCATCGTGCAGGAGCCCAGCGGGATCATCCCCCGGTCGAGCGCGAAGTCGCGGTCGGCGAGCGTCTTCAGGTAGCGCATCATCGCGGTCTCGGAGTGGTGCGTGTTGAACACCGGATGCTGCAGGTACGCCGTCTCGCGCGCGAACCCGTCGAGCTGCCCCGGGACGCCCACCTGCGGCTGCGTGTCGATGCCGAACGCCGCCAGCACGGTCGCCAGGTCGCCGGCGGTCGTCGTCTCGTCCACGGCCACCACGACCGTGTCGGCGTCCACCTGGCGCAGCAGGTAGCCGGCCGCGGCGGCGGCGTCCACGACCCGGGCGGCGCGCCCGGGAACAGCGACGCTGACCGTGTCGAAGAAGTGCCTGTGCACGACCCGCAGCCCGCCCGCCCGCAGAGCCGAGGCGAGGGCGTCCGCGTGCGCGGCGACCCCCTCGGCGATCGAGCGGACGCCGTCGGGCCCGTGGTAGACGGCGTACATGGACGCCATCACGGCGAGCAGTACCTGCGCGGTGCAGATGTTGCTCGTGGCCTTCTCGCGGCGGATGTGCTGCTCACGCGTCTGCAGCGACAGCCGGTAGGCGGGGGCGCCGTGGCTGTCCACGGAGACGCCGACGAGGCGTCCGGGCATCTGCCGCTCCAGGCCGGCCTTCACGGCCATGTAGCCCGCATGCGGACCCCCGAACCCCATCGGGACGCCGAACCGCTGGGCCGAACCGACAGCCACGGCCGCCCCGAGCTCGCCCGGCGACTTGACCAGCGCGAGCGCCAGCAGGTCGGCGGACGCGATCGGCAGGCCGCCCTGGGCCGACGTCGCGGCGAACAGCGTGGAGGGGTTCCAGAGCCGTCCGGACGCCCCCGGGTACTGCACGACGAGCCCGAAGTGGTCGCCGAGCGAGGCCGGGTCGGTGTCGGGCCCGAGGGGCATCTCGACCAGCTCGATGCCCAGGGCCGCGGCCCGCGTCCGCAGGACGGCGATCGTCTGCGGGAACGCGTCGGCGTCCACGACGAACCGGTTCGACGGCTTGCCGGCGGCGTCCTTGGCCTTGCCGGCCCGCTTGGCGAGCAGCATGGCCTCGACGACGGCGGTGGCCTCGTCGAGCAGGGACGCGCTCGCGACGGCGAGGCCGGTGAGGTCCTCGATCATCGTCTGGAAGTTGAGCAGCGCCTCCAGTCGGCCCTGCGAGATCTCGGGCTGGTAAGGGGTGTAGGCCGTGTACCAGCTCGGGTTCTCGAGCACGTTGCGCTGGATGACCGCCGGCGTGATCGTCGGGTAGTAGCCCAGGCCGATCATGGCCCGGCGGACGCGGTTGCGTCCGGCCAGCGCCCGCAGCTCGGCGATCGCCTCGCGTTCGGACGCCGCCGCCGGCAGCCCGGACGACGCCTGCCGGATCGAGCCCGGCACGGCGGCATCCATCAGCGCGGCCCTGGACGCGTAGCCCAGTTCGGCCACCATCGTGGCCTGGGCTGTGGCGTCCGTGCCTATGTGCCTTCTGCTGAAGGCGGTATGGGTGCTCACTCGCCGATCAACTCCTGGTAGGCGGCGGCGTCCAGCAGTTCCTCGGGCAGCTCGCTGAAGCGGACGCGCACCAGCCAGCCCTCGCCGAACGGGTCGCTGTTGAGCAGGTCCGTGGCCTCGAGCGCGGCGGCGTTGGCCTCGACGACCTCGCCGGAGACGGGCGCGACCAGGTCGCTCACCGACTTCGTCGACTCGATCTCGCCGACGACGTCGCCGGCCGTGATCGTGTCGCCCACCTCGGGCAGGCTGATGAAGACGACGTCACCCAGCGCGTTCTGCGCGAAGTCGGTGATACCGACCGTGGCGACGTCGCCGTCGACGGCCACCCACTCGTGGTCGGAGGTGTAGCGGAGCTCGGCGGGAATGGTCATTGGTTCCTCCTGTAGAACGGAAGTGCGGTGACGATGGCAGGGACGCCGCCGCCGCGGATGTCGATGGTGAGTTCGGTGCCGGGCTCGGTGAGTCCCGGACGGACGTAGGCCATCGCGATCGGATGGCCGAGGGTGGGGCTGAGCGCCCCGCTGGTGACCTCGCCGACGACCTCGTCGCCGAGCTTCACGGCGTAGCCCGGACGCCCCGCGCGGCGGCCCTCGCCGACGAGGCCGACGAGCACGGGTGCGTCCTCGGCGGGACCAGCCTCGATCGCGGCCCGGCCGACGAAGTCGGCGGTCTTGGTCTTCAGCGGGATGACGCGTCCGAGGCCGGCCTGGACCGGCAGGATCGTCCGGGAGAGCTCGTGGCCGTACAGCGGCATGCCCGCCTCGAGCCGCAGCGTGTCGCGCGAGGCCAGCCCGCAGGGCACGAGGCCGAACTCGGCGCCGGCCTTGCTGCAGGCCTCCCACAGCGCGACCGCACGGTCGGCGTCCACGCTGATCTCGAAGCCGTCCTCGCCGGTGTAGCCGGTCCGGCTGACGAGCACGGGCAGGTCGCCGAACCGCATGCGCATCGCCGCGTAGTAGGGCAGCGAGTCGAGGGTGTGGCCCATCGCGAGCTCGTCGTCGTGGGTGAGCTCGGGCGTGGCCTCGAGGATCTCCTGGGCCCGCGGGCCCTGGACGGCGATCAGCGCGTTGGTCGACTCCTCGATCTCGACGGCGTAGCCGTCGGCGCGCTCGTGCAGAGCCGCACGGACGGCGTCCCGGTTGCCGGCGTTGGCGACGACCATGAGGCGGTCGGGGCCGATGCGGGTGACGATCAGGTCATCGATGATGCCGCCGTCGGGGGCCAGCACCATCGTGTACTTGGCCCGCGACAGCTTGAGGATGCTGACGTTGGCCGGCAGGGCGTGGTCGAGGAAGGCGTCCCGGTCGTCACCGGTGATCACGAACTGGGCCATGTGCGAGATGTCGAAGATGCCGCACGCCTGCCGCACCGCGTGGTGCTCGGCGAGGTCGGAGGCGTAGCGGACGGGCATCCGCCAGCCGCCGAAGTCGGTGAACGTGGCGCCCAGGCGCTCGTGCACCTCGATCAGGGGGGTGGTGCGTTCGGTGGTGGAGGTCATCGGCTGCCTTTCTTTGTCGGTTCACCGCTGGGCCGGACGCCGGCGTCCGTTGGGCGGAGATGGCCCGGTTCTGCCTGGGGTCGGCCTGTCACACGTTGCTCTGTCACGAGCGTGCCAGGGGAGCGAGGTCCGGGTACAGGGGGTGGGCCTCGGCGAGTGCGCGAACGCGGTCGGCGAGGGGCGTGAGGTCGGCGTCGGCGTCCGCGGTGAGCGTGCGGGCGATGATGTCGGCGACCTCGGTGAAGTCGGTCTCGTCGAAGCCGCGGGTGGCGAGCGCGGGCGTTCCGATGCGCAGTCCGCTGGAGACCATCGGCGGACGCGGGTCGTTCGGCACGGCGTTGCGGTTGACGGTGATGCCGACGCGGTCGAGGCGGTCCTCGCCCTGCTGGCCGTCGAGGTCGCAGTTGCGCAGGTCGACGAGCACGAGGTGGACGTCGGTGCCGCCGCTGATCACCGAGATGCCGGCATCGGCGCAGTCGGACGCCAGCAGCCGCTCGGCGAGGATCTTCGCGCCGGCGAGCGTCCGGCGCTGGCGGTCGCGGAAGCCCTCGGACGCCGCGATGCCCAGCGCGACGGCCTTGGCCGCGATCACGTGCTCGAGCGGACCGCCCTGCTGGCCGGGGAAGACCGCCGAGTTGAGCTTCTTCGCCAGCTCGGGCTCGTTGGTGAGGATCAGGCCGCCGCGCGGGCCGCCGAGGGTCTTGTGGGTGGTGGTCGTGACGACGTGGGCGTGCGGCACCGGGCTCGGGTGCAGGCCGGCGGCGACGAGTCCGGCGAAGTGCGACATGTCGACCAGCAGGTAGGCGCCCACCTCGTCGGCGATCGCGCGGAAGGCCTCGAAGTCGAGCACCCGGCTGTAGGCCGACCAGCCCGCGATGATCAGCTTCGGCTGGCTCTCGAGCGCGAGGCGGCGCACCTCGGCGAGGTCGACGCGCTGGGTCTCGGGGTCGAGGTGGTACGGGACGACGTTGTAGAGCCGGCCGCTGAAGTTGATCTTCATGCCGTGGGTGAGGTGGCCGCCGTGGGCGAGGTCGAGGCCCAGGATCGTGTCGCCCGGCCGGATCAGCGCGTGCATGGCGGCCGCGTTGGCCTGGGCGCCCGAGTGGGGCTGGACGTTCGCGAACGCGGAGCCGAACAGGGCCTTGGCGCGGGCGATGGCGAGCGACTCGATCTCGTCGACGAACTCGCAGCCGCCGTAGTAACGGCGTCCGGGGTAGCCCTCGGCGTACTTGTTGGTCAGCACGGAGCCCTGCGCCTGCATGACGGCGACGGGGGCGTGGTTCTCGGACGCGATCATCTCGAGGCAGTGGCGCTCGCGGCCGAGCTCACGGTCGATGGCGCTGGCCACGTCGGGGTCGACGTCGGCCAAGGGCGCGTTCAGGACGTCGGTGAGGGTCGATTCAACGATGGACACGGGTGGAACTCCTGTCTGGTTGCAGTCGTTCCTCCCCCTCTGTCATTGGCCTGAGAGATTTCACCGCGGCCGCATCGCTGCCGGCCGTGCCTTGCCCCTTCGGCGGGTGTCTCGTTTTATTGGTTGGAGACACCACTTTTCAGAGTGACCTACCGCGTCGATACATTCGGCCTGAGAGATTCCGGGGAGGGATTGCTCCTACGGCAGCCGTTGACCCTCTCGCTGGAGGCGGCGTTCTCCCGACACGGTGAGCGGTCCGATATTGAGTTGCCCGTCCACGGTAGGGGCGGCGTCCGGAGGCTGTCAACACGGCCGGACGCCGTTGCAGCCAGTTGCCGTGACGCCGGTTGGACAGGATCCATATTTACCAAACCGTTACTTTCAATCACTTCCCAACGGCCGCCACCGAGGAGTGAAACTTACGGTCAGCAAAACCGAAGAGAGCTCGCCGGAGACCACGACGGTCGTCCGGTACCCATGCAGCCGCAGGGGAGAGTTCCGCGAAGAGCGGACGCCGAAGGGGCAAGTACCCGCAATCTCTCAGGCAAAACGGACCCTCTGGCTGGGGAGACTCTGGAGAGTGATCCGGCCTGGCCGGGTCCGCCGAAGGGGAAGCGCGCAGCGCGACACTCTCAGGCTCAAAGGACAGAGGGGTTGAAGGCAAGTCCGCGTCACGGAAACTGCCGTGGCTCACCCGTCCGTAAGGAGCCAGCGTGAACAACCAGCTCGACCCCAACTCGACCAACATCCTCGGCGCCGCCAACTCACTGATCCTGTGGCTGGCCGTCGTGGGTGTCTTCGGGGTCATCATCATTCAGAGCATCATCTACTTCCGGGCCGCGCGCCGTGCCGCGCCGGCCGTCGGCATGACGAAGTCCGAGACCATCACCGCCTTCCGCGCCGGCGCGGTCGCCTCGGTCGGACCGTCCATGGCCGTGTCCCTCATCGCCATCACTCTGGTCCCCGTCTTCGGCACGCCCGGCGTGCTCACGCGCATCGGACTCATCGGCTCCGCCGCCTTCGACGTGGCCGCCGCAGGCATCGTGTCGGCCACGGAGGGCGCCGCGCTCGGCGGGGCCGGCTACACCCAGGCGGTCTTCGCCAACGTGCTGCTCTGCATCGCGATCGCCGGTGCCGGCTGGATGATCGTCACCCTGATCGCCACCCCGCTGCTGAAGCGCGGAACGACCAAGCTCGAGTCCTCGAACACCGGACGCGGTGCGTTCATGATGGCGATCATTCCCGCCGCCGCCCTGCTCGGCGTGTTCGCCGCGTTCGGCGTCCAGCAGTTCCAGAAGGGCGTCGCGGCCAGCATCGTCGTGCTGGCTAGCGGCGCCACGATGGGCCTTTGCCTGTGGATCTCCAAGCACTTCAAGGTGCGGTGGCTCCGCGAGTGGGCCCTGGGCTTCGCCCTCGTCGTCGGGCTCGTCGTCGGCGTCCTCGTTCGCAACGCCGGCATCGCCTGATCGCGGCCCACACCAGAGAGGCATACCGAAATGACCACTACCGATACCACCACCGCAACCACCGCCTGGGCCGCGTTCGACAAGACCACATCGCGCTGGGGCCGGCTCACCATGATCGCCGCCATGATCATCATGATCGGAGGCCCTGGCATCATCGCGGCCCAGCTCGGCGTCAAGCCGCTCTCCATCCTCGCGGGGGTGCTGGCGATCGCAGCCGTCTTCGGCGCGGTCTGGTTCGTCGAGCCGCTGTCCTACTTCCCGATCCTCGGGGCGGCGAGCATGTACCAGGCCTTCATGATCGGCAACATCTCCAACAAACTGCTGCCGGCCGCCATCGTCGCCCAGGCCACGATCGAGGCCAAGCCCGAGACCAAGCGTGGCCAGCTGGCCGCCGTGCTCGCGATCTGCGGCGCTGCGGCGATGCACCTGACGACGCTCGCGATCCTCGTCGGCATCTTCGGCACCCTGATCATCAGGGCGATCCCCGCCTCCACGATCACCAGCGTGCAGACCTTCGTCCTGCCCGCAGTGATCGGCGCCGTGCTCGTTCAGATGGTCGTCAGCAACCCGAAGTTCCGCATCCTGACGATCGCGGTCGTCGTCGCCCTGGTCGTCCAGCTGGTCCTGGTGCCGCTGTTCCCGATCCTCACCAACTTCGCGATCGCGATCGCGGTTGTGGCGACGATTCTGCTGGCGATCTTCGTCCCCGCGGCCGCCAAGGACGCCACTCCGCCCCCCGACACGATCGTCAAGTCGGCGTCCGACGACGCCTCGGCAGATTCCGTTGACGCCTGATCCCGACCTACCCAAACCGAAAGGAATGTCATGACAGCAACGATCGAGAGCACAGGGTCGGTTCTCCGGGTGAAGCCCGTCGTCGACGACCTGGCGCCGCGGTTCACGCGCCTGAGCGACGAGGTCTGGGGGTGCCCCGAACTGCGCTGGGAGGAGCATCGCTCCTTGGGGAAGCAGATCGCGGCGGCCGAGGAGTTCGGCGGACGCATCACCCGCGAGGCGGGCGGCGTGCCCACGGCGTACATGGCTGAGTGGGGCTCCGGCTCGCCGGTGATCGGGTTCCTCGGCGAGTACGACGCGCTCTACGGCCTGAACCAGAAGGCGTTCTCGGTCGTCCCGGAGCCCGATCCGGATAACCCGACCGCCAACGGCCACGGCTGCGGCCACAACCTGCTGGGCTCGGGCTCGCTGCTGGCCGCGGTCGCGACCGCGCGTTACCTGGAGGCCAACGGCCTGCCCGGCACCGTGCGCTACTTCGGCTGCCCGGCCGAGGAGGGGGCCGCCGGCAAGACGTTCATGGTCGCCGGTGGTGCCATGGACGGCATCGACGCCGCCGTCACGTGGCACCCCATGGATGTGATGATGACCAGCCAGTGGCTCTCGCTGGCCTACACGCAGGCGTACTTCCGGTTCAAGGGCCGGGCCGCCCACGCCGGCGCGCAGCCTCAGCTGGGCCGCAGCGCCCTGGACGCCGCCGAGCTGATGAACGTCGGGGTCAACTTCGTGCGTGAGCACATGGGCGACTTCGACCGGATCCACTACGCGTTCATCGACGCGGGCGGTACCTCGCCGAACGTCGTGCAGCCCACCGCGGAGCTGTACTACATCATCCGGTCGCCCAAGGTGGCGTCGATGCGGGCGCTCTACGAGCGGGTCGTGAAGGTGGCCCAGGGTGCGGCTCTGATGACCGAGACCGAGGTCGAGGTCGAGTTCGACGGCGCCTGCGCCGAGTACCTGCCGAACCGGGTGCTGGAAGAGGCGCTGCACGCGAACGTGGTCGATCTGGGCGGCGTCCAGTACGACGAGGCCGACCAGGAGTTCGCACGGGCCATCGCCAAGACTCTTCCCCCCGGCGCCACCGACGGGACCCTGGGACGCCTCGGGCAGTCGCCCGACTCGCCGCCGCTGGTGAGCATGGTGATCCCGCTGCCCGACCCGGCGCACCGGATCCAGATGACCGGGTCGACGGATGTGGGCGATGTGAGCTGGGTCGCGCCGACGGTTCAGATCACGGGAGGCACCTGGGCGGCGGGGACCCCGGCGCACTCCTGGCAGGCCGTGTCGCAGGGCAAGTCGCCGGCGGCGCACAAGGGCCTGATCCACGCGGCGACCGCCATGTCGGCCACCGCGCTGGACCTGTTCACCCGTCCCGACCTGCTGGAGGCCGCGAAGGCAGAGTTCGCCGGCATCATCGCCCGGACGCCGTATGACTGCCCGATCCCCGAGGGCACCATCCCGCCGCCGCTGCGTGAGGGATACCGTCCGGCCTGATCCGGACCCCACCCGGTGGGGAGCCGCAGCCTTCGAGCGAAGCGGTTCCCCACCGGAAGGCGCCCGAGCGCGGCGCGGAAACCTCAGTGGCGAGAACCGGGATCCCGAACTGCGACCCCTGGGGGCGTCCGAGGACGCGTCAGTTGTCACCCCTTCCTCGGACGCTGCCACACGCATCCACGTGCCCACCCTCCCGACACGGCGAGCTACGGCACGACCGGTCGCAAGAAACACCTGGCGAGAACATTCACAAGAGCGAAGGACGGTAATGACGGCGACGATTGAGAGCACGGGTTCGGTCTCCCGCGTGAAGCCGGTGGTCGATGAGCTCGGGCCGCGGTTCACGCGGCTCAGCGATGACATCTGGGCGACCCCGGAGCTTCGCTGGGAGGAGCACCGGTCGATGGCCAGGTAGATCGAGGCGGCCGAGGAGTATGGCGGCAAGATCACGAAGTGCGCCGGGGGTGTGCCGACGGCATTCATGGCCGAGTGGGGGTCGGGTTC
>DAIRTI010000033.1:0-4458 GCA_036803965.1 Propioniciclava sp. | reverse complement strand
TCGGGTTCCTGGGTGAGTACGACGCACTGGTCGGCCTGAATCAGAAGGCAGGGTCGATCGTCCAGGAGCCGGATCCGGATAATCCGACGGGCAACGGGCACGGCTGTGGTCACAACCTGCTGGGATCGGGGTCGTTGCTGGCGGCGGTCTCAACGGCCCAGTACCTGGCCGAGAACGGGCTGCCTGGCACGGTCCGGTTCTTCGGCTGCCCCGCGGAGGAGGGTGCCGCGGGCAAGACGTTCATGGTCGCCGGCGGCGCCATGGACGGAATAGACGCCGCCATCACTTGGCACCCCTGGGACGGCGTCACGACGGGTCAGTGGCTCACCCTGGCGTATACGCAGGCGTACTTCCGGTTCAAGGGCGTCGCGGCGCACGCCGGGGGCCAACCCCACATGGGGCGCATTCTGTGAGCATCGGCTGGCCAGGGGCCAACTGCCGGCCTGCATCGAGGTCTGTCCTGCCCGCGCCCGGCACTTCGGCGATCTCACGGACCCGGCCAGCGAGGTGTCGCAGCTGGCGGCGTCCCGAGACACCTTCCATCTGCGTCCTGAGAAGGGGACGAAGCCATCAGTGTTCTTCCTGCGGTGATGGGGGACGTGTACACGGTCGACCCTGGCGCGCGCGACCTGGACGCGGTTGCGGATCTCGCCGGACTGCTTGCGCTCGCGTGGGGCCAGCCCAGCCAGATGCTGGCCGAGGCCCTCATCGACGAAACGTGGGCCGATGGCGTCCGGGAATGCGTGGCGCCGCTGCTCCCGGGCGACGCGCAGGACGGCCTGCTGGACGCCCTCGGCGTCCTGGCCGTCTCGGTGGCGGGCTCCAGCCCCGTCACCCTGGCCATCGACCTGGCCGCCGAGTACGCCGCGCTCTTTCAGGGGCCTGGACGGGCGCTGGTCAAGGCCTACGAATGCCAGTGGGTAGAGGCAGAAGGGGCAACGCTGTTCATCGCTCCGACGAGCCTCGCCGTCGAAGCCTCCTACCGTGCGGCAGGGCTCGAAGTGGCCACCCACGAGCCGCCCGACTGCCTGGCGACCGAACTCGCCTTCGTTCGGTACCTCGCGCAGGCGGAGGCCCCCGGGAAGTTCTCCGAACGACGCCGCGTCTTCCTCACCGCACACGTGGACCGTTGGGCGGGACGGTTCTGCGAGGCCGTCGAACAGGCCACCGAACACGGCGCCTATGCCGCCCTCGCGAGGATCACCGCGATCGTCGTCGACGCGCGCCTTCTCCACTCCGCCACGACCTGAAAGGACGCCCATGTCCGAAGACCTGACCCGCTGGGATCCGTTCGTCCGCCATCTGTGCGACGCGCTCGGGATCGATTCCACCAATACCGACGTGCCGGCAATCCTGGATCTGACCAGGATCGTCGCCCATTCCGGCGCGCGCCCTATGGCCCCCGTCAGCGCATACCTACTGGGCCTCGCCGTCGGCAGCCGGCCAGGCAAGTCGGCGGGCGAGTTGCGCGACATCCTTCTCGAGGCCGTGAGTACTGCCCCGCACGTCTGACAGCGGTCGGCTCTGTCGGCGCCCCAGGCGCGACTCCTCGAAGGGAGGCGACGGCGTCCGGGCAAACGGCGTCCACTGGCTTGACAGTCCGCCCGCTGGGTAACGGCGGGACGGATGTGGCCGGGCCGGCGGCGGCACCCGTACATTGTGGCCATCCCGGCTGAAGGACTTGTCATGATCAAGAAGGTGCTGGTCGCGAACCGCGGCGAGATCGCGGTGCGGGCGTTCCGAGCGGCGACCGAACTGGGCGTCACCACGGTCGCGGTGTTCCCTTACGAGGACCGTCTCGCCGAGTATCGGCTCAAGGCCGACGAGAGCTACCAGATCGGCCAGCAGGGCCACGCGGTGCGGGCGTACCTGGACGTCGAGGGCATCGTCGCAGCCGCGAAGGCGGCCGGCGCCGACGCCGTCTACCCGGGCTACGGATTCCTCAGCGAGAACGCCGCGTTCGCCCGCCGCTGTGAGGACGAGGGCATCACGTTCGTGGGTCCGTCCGCCGACGTGCTCGAGCTGACCGGCAACAAGGCGCGCGCGATCGCGGCCGCACGCGAGGCCGGGCTGCCAACGCTGCAGGGCTCGGAGCCGTCCGCCGACCCGGCTGAACTGATCCGCGCCGCTGGCGAGATCGGCTACCCGGTCTTCGTCAAGGCCGTCTCCGGCGGCGGCGGACGCGGCATGCGCCGCGTCGACGACCCCGAGCGCCTCGAGGCCGCGATCAACGAGGCCATGCGCGAGGCGGACGCCGCCTTCGGCGACCCGCGCCTCTATCTCGAGCAGGCCGTCTCGAACCCGCGTCACATCGAGGTGCAGATCCTCGCCGACGGCGCCGGCCACGTCATCCACCTCTACGAGCGCGACTGCTCGCTGCAGCGCCGCCACCAGAAGGTCGTCGAGCTCGCCCCGGCCCCGAACCTCGACCCCGAGCTGCGCGACGAGATCTGCGCGGCGGCGGTCCGGTTCGCCCGCCACATCGGCTACGTCAACGCCGGCACCGTCGAGTTCCTCGTTTCAGCGGACGCCGTCGGCGCGGCCGGGCGACCTCGCTTCACCTTCATGGAGATGAACCCGCGGATCCAGGTCGAGCACACGGTGACCGAGGAGGTCACCGACGTCGACCTCGTCAGCTCGCAGCTGCGCATCGCCTCCGGCGAGACGCTCGAAGACCTGGGCCTGCGGCAGGAGGACATCCACACCCGCGGCGCCGCGCTGCAGTGCCGGATCACCACCGAGGACCCGGCCAACGGCTTCCGGCCCGACACCGGCACGGTGCAGGTGTACCGGTCCCCGGGCGGGGCGGGCATCCGGCTCGACGGCGGCACGGTGTTCGCCGGCGCCGAGGTCGGCGCCCACTTCGACTCGATGATGGTCAAGCTGACCTGCCGGGGACGCGACCTCAACACGGCCATCCGCCGCGCCCAGCGGGCGCTCTCCGAGTTCCGCATCCGCGGCGTCAACACCAACATCGGCTTCCTGCGGGCCGTGCTCGCCGACCCCGACTTCCAGGCCGGACGCGTCACCACGTCGTTCATCGACGAGCGTCCCTACCTGCTGCACCCGCACGAGTCGGCCGACCGGGCGACCAAGCTGCTCACCTACCTGGCCGGCGTCTCGGTCAACAAGCCCCACGGCGAGCCGCGCACCAAGATCGTCGCCCGCGAGAAGCTGCCGAAGCTGACCCCGGAACAGCTCAACAACCCACAACCGGGCGCCCGTCAGCGCCTGCTCGAACTCGGCCCGAAAGGCTTCGCGGAGGCGCTCCGCAAGCAGGAGGCCGTCGCGGTCACCGACACCACCTTCCGGGACGCCCACCAGTCGCTGCTGGCCACCCGCGTCCGGACCCGCGACCTGATGAATGTCGCCCCGCACATCGCGGCCATGCTCCCGCAGCTGCTCTCGGCCGAGGCCTGGGGCGGGGCCACCTACGACGTCGCCCTGCGCTTCCTCAAGGAAGACCCGTGGGCCCGCCTGGCCACCCTGCGCGAACTGATGCCGAACATCCCGCTGCAGATGCTGCTGCGCGGACGCAACACCGTCGGCTACACGCCCTACCCGCTGGCGGTCACCCGCACGTTCGTCGCCGAGGCCGCGGACGCCGGACTCGACATCTTCCGCATCTTCGACGCCCTCAACAACGTCGACCAGATCCGGCCGGCGATCGAGGCCGTCCTCGAGACCGACCACGCCGTCGCCGAGGCCGCCCTCTGCTACACGGGCAACATGCTCGGACCCGACGAGAAGCTCTACACCCTCGACTACTACCTGCGCCTGGCCGAGCAGTTCGTCGCTGCCGGCGCCCACATGCTCGCGATCAAGGACATGGCCGGCCTCCTGCGCGCGCCGGCGGCGTCCAGGCTTGTCACAGAGCTGCGAGCCAACTTCGACCTGCCCGTCCACCTGCACACGCACGACACGGCCGGCGGCCAGCTCGGCACGCTGCTCGCCGCCATCGACGCGGGCGTGGACGCCGTCGACGTGGCGTCCGCTGCCTGGGCGGGCACCACGTCGCAGGTCTCGATGTCGGCGCTGATCGCGGCCACCGACGGGACGCCGCGGGCGTCCGGTCTGTCTCTGGACGCCGCCACGGCGCTGGAGCCCTATTTCGAGGGCGTCCGGCTGCTGTACGGGCCCTTCGAGGCCGGCCTGCCCGGACCCACCGGCCGCGTCTACCACCACGAGATCCCCGGCGGGCAGCTGTCGAACCTGCGCGTCCAGGCGATCGCGCTGGGGCTCGGCGACCGGTTCGAGGACATCGAGAACATGTACGCCGCCGCGAACAAGATCCTCGGCAACATCGTCAAGGTGACGCCCTCGTCGAAGGTCGTCGGCGACCTCGCTTTGGCGCTTGTGGGCCAGAACATCGACCCGGACGCCTTCGAGGCCGACCCCGGACGTTACGACATCCCCGACTCGGTGATCGGCTTCCTCAACGGCGACCTCGGCGACCCG
>DAIRTI010000032.1:0-30451 GCA_036803965.1 Propioniciclava sp. | reverse complement strand
GTGGTGCAGTAGCTTCGTATCCTGCAAGCGCGAAGGGACGGGCACCATGAGGATCGGGATCATCGGCGGCTCCGGCATGGCCGGACGCGCGCTCTTCAACGAGGCCGTGCGCCGCGGCGACGTGCCGACTGCGATCGTGCGCGACCAGGCGAAGGCCGAGGGCGTCCTGGGCGACTGGGGCAACTACCTGGCCAAGGACGCACTGAAACTGACGGCGTCCGATCTCGCCTCGTTCGACGTGGTGATCGACGCCCTGGGCACGACGCCGGCGGAGGCGTCCAAGCAACTGGAATTGGCCAAGCGACTGGTCGAGCTGGCGCGGTCCAAGGGTGGTCCGCGGCTGGTGTTCGTGCTGGGCGCCGGCAGCCTCAAGACATCAGACGGTCGGCACTTCCTCGACGTGCTCTACGAGCAGCCGGGGACGGCGGCGTTCATCGCCATCCCCGAGCAGCAGTTCCGCGAGCTCGAGTTCCTGCGCACCGTCGACGACGTCGACTGGACCGGCATCTCGCCCTCGGCCGAGTTCGTGCCTGGTCCGGCGGGCAAGCCGGTGCTGGGCGATGACGAACTGCTGACCGGTCCGGGCGGGGGCTCGCGGGTGACCTCCGGCACCTTCGCGGTCGCGGTGCTCGACGAAATCCACGACCCGAAGCACAGCCGGCGTCGGTTCACCGTCCGCGACGAGGACTGCTGATATGCCCGAGACCCGCAAGTTCGAGCCTTCGGGAGGCGACCCGATCGCCGAGGCCCTGCGTGCCGCGATGGGCGAGCCGATCCGTCCCACCACACCGGGCAGCAAGCCGACGGCCTCGTCAGAGAGCCAGCCAGCCGAGCCCGTGCGCCCGACGATCGTCCCGCTGGGCACCTACAGATTCACCCGTGTCGCCAACAAGGAGCAGCCCGCCGACGAGGACGGCGACGACGACTGATCCACCAGCGGAGGCACGCGACGGCGTCCGCGCTCTTCAAAATTGCTATTTGACAAGGCATCTCACACACGAGCAGTGATCTGCGACACGGTCGCAACTCCTGGCGCTCGGGGTAGCGGGCCCCCTTCCAGAAACTCATCACCCCTGCTTGGATCGAACTGGACGCCGGCGTCCGCGGCGGCCGTGTCTCCAAAGAGGAGGGAAGTCACCATGACCGAACAGCGATTGAACACCTCGGGCCCGGAGAACGCCGAGCCCCGCGCCTCGCTCGACACCTCGGGCTCGTACACCGCAGGCGGCGCCCTCGCCGAGAGCGATCGCAACTCACTCAGCGTCGGGCCGAACGGTCCGCTGCTCCTGCACGACGTCCACCTGGTCGAGACCCTCGCGCACTTCAACCGCACCAACGTGGCCGAGCGGCGTCCGCACGCCAAGGGCTCGGGCGCGTTCGGGACGTTCCAGGTGACCCACGACGTGAGCGAGTTCACGCGGGCCGCCGTGTTCGCACCGGGCACCACGACCCGCACCCTGCTGCGCTTCTCGACCGTGGCCGGCGAGCTGGGCTCGCCCGACACCTGGCGGGACGTGCGCGGCTTCGCGCTGCGCTTCTACACGACCGAGGGCAACTACGACCTGGTGGGCAACAACACGCCGGTCTTCTTCCTGCGCGACCCGATGAAGTTCCATCACTTCATCGCCTCGCAGAAGCGCCTGCCCGACTCGGGCCTGCGCGACGCCACCATGCAGTGGGACTTCTGGACGCTCACGCCCGAGTCCGCGCACCAGGTCACCTACCTGATGGGCGACCGTGGCCTGCCGCGCACCTGGCGGCACATGAACGGCTACGGCTCACACACCTTCATGTGGATCAACGCCGGCGGCGAGAAGTTCTGGGTCAAGTACCACTTCCACACGTTGCAGGGCGTCGAATGCCTGACGAACGCGGAGGCCGAGGCCCTCGCGGGCGCGGACGCCGACGCGCACCGCCGTGACCTGTTCGACTCCATCGCCCGCGGAGAGTTCCCGCAGTGGCGCCTGTCGGTGCAGATCATGCCGTACGCCGACGCCCCCGGTTACCGCTTCAACCCGTTCGACCTGACCAAGATCTGGCCGCACGCCGACTACCCGCTGCACGAGGTCGGCATCCTGACGCTCAACGAGAACCCGAAGAACCACTTCGCGCAGATCGAGCAGGCGGCGTTCGCGCCGTCGAACCTCGTGCCGGGCATCGGCTGGTCGCCCGACAAGATGCTGCTCGGACGCGTGTTTGCCTACGCCGACGCCCACCGCGCCCGCATCGGGACGAACTTCCACGAGCTGCCGGTCAACCGGGCGATCAACGAGCCCGAGGGCGGCCTGAACCGGTACGTCCACGACGGCGCGATGCAATACGAGATCTCGGACGCCCCCGTCTACGCCCCGAACTCCATGGGACGCCCCTACTCCGACTTCTCGGGGCCGGTCGAGACCTCGTGGGAGTCCGACGGCGAGATGGTGCGGGCGGCGTACGAGCTACACCCCGAGGACGACGACTTCGGCCAGGCCGGCACGCTCGTCCGCGACGTGTGGACGCCCGAGCAGCGTGACCGGTTCGTCGAGACCCTGGCCGGCGGCATCGGCCAGGTGAAGGGCGACGTCCAGGCCCGGGCCCTGTGGTACGTCGGGAAGATCGATCCGCGCATCCGCGCCCGCGTCGAGGCTGCTTTGGCTGCCGACGGTGCCAAGCCGGCCGCGCCGGCGGGGTTCAAGGAGCCCAGCCGCAGCGCCGATCCGGGTGCCGTGGGAGCGCCGGCCACCTAAGGCGGCGCGTCAGGCGTCGGGGTTCTCGGTCTGCTGCTCCTTCTGGGAGGGCAGGTCTGAGGGCCCGGACGCCGCGGCGTCCGTCTGTGCGGTGACAGATTCCGAAGGGGCCGTCGGTGTCGGAGCAGCGTCCGGAGCCGGCGGCCTTCCGGCTGTCTTGGTGCGGCGGCGCCAGGCGCGGACCGGCAGCCAGACCAACGCGGCGACCGCGGCGAAGGGCGCCAGGCCGGCCACCACCGTGATCAGGATGCGCAGCGAGGTCAGCAGGGCTTGCCAGCCGGCCGTCAGCCCTTGCCAGAGCGGATTCGGCTCGGTGACGCTGACCGCCGGACGCAGCGTGATCGTCACCGGGGTCATCGCCACCGAGTCGGCGAGCGCGGCCTGCTCGGCCAGCAGCGACTCGAGCTGGGACTGCCGCTGGGTCAGCTCGTCCTCGACGCGGGCGATGTCGGCGACGCTGCCGGCCTTGTCCATGAGCGTGCGGACCCTGTCGATCGACTCGCGCAGCGTCTTCACACGGGCTTCGGTATCGACGACGCGGGTCGTCACGTCGACCGAATTGACCACGCGGTTGCGGAGGTCGCCGAGCCTGGCCAGGGTGTCCAGGGCCTCGTCCAACTTGGCGCTCGGCACCGCGACGGTGATCGTCGACGGCTCGGTGTAGAGGCCGTCCTTCTGTTCAGTGACGATGTTCTCGGACATGACATAGCCGCCCAGGCCCTCCGCCGTGGTCCGGACCGCCTTCGCCGACTCCGCCGGGTCGTCGATCGCGAGCGTCAGCTGGGCGGTGCGCGCCACCTTACGCTCGGACGCCGACGCGTCCGTCTGCCCGGTGCCCCCGGACCCGGAGGCGGGCTGCGCGGTGGCTGGTGCGGCGTCCTCGGCCCGCGGCCCACTGGCGGCGGTCGAGCCGGCGTTGGAGCCGGCGTCGGGGGTGGAGATGGGGCTGGAGCATCCGGACAGCCCCAGCGGCGTCAGGCACAGCACGAGTCCGGCCGCGGTGGCGGCGAGGACGGTGCGAGGTTTCGAGGTGGTCCCCATGACATCAAGACGCGTCCGGACGCCCCCACGTTGCGGCGAGCAACGCAGAAGGCCGGCCCCTACCGGGACCGGCCTTCCGACGTGTGCCAGGCACGCTGCGCGACGAAGCGCGAGCGCGGATCAGGCGGCGGTGACGTTCACCTTGATGTGCGCGGTGACGGCGTCGTGCAGCTTGATGCCCACGGTGTGGGCGCCGACGGTGCGGATCGGCTTCTCGATGACGACCGCGCGCTTGTCGACGGCCGGGCCGTTGGCGGCCCGGATCGCGGCGACGACGTCGGACGACGTCACGCCACCGAACAGCTTGCCGGCAGAGCCTGCGCGGGCCGGCAGGGCGACCTCGAGGGCCTCCAGCTGCTCGCGCACCTCCTTGGCATGGTCGATGCCGCGGATCTCACGGGCGTCGCGCGCCCGCTTGATGCCCTCGATCTGCTTCTCGGCGCCGCGGGTCCACTTGATGGCGAAGCCGCGGGGCAGCAGGTAGTTGCGGCCGTAGCCGTCTTTGACCTCGACGACCTCGCCGGCGATGCCCAGGTGCTCGACCGGAGCAGTCAGGATGAGCTTCATTCTTCGTGCCTCCTCGTCAGCGGGCGCCGGACGCGTACGGCAGCAGGGCCACCTCACGCGCGTTCTTGATGGCCGTCGCGACCATGCGCTGCTCCTGCACGGAGAGGCCGGTGACGCGCCGGGCGCGGATCTTGCCGCGCTCGGAGATGAACTTCCGCAGCATGGCGGTGTCCTTGTAGTCGACGTAGCCGATCTTGATCGACTTCGCCGGGGCGATCTTCTTCTTGTTCACAGGCTTACGCTGTGGGGCCATTGTGGTGCTCCCTTCAGAGCCCGGCTCGCGCCGGAATGACGTGTGCTGAACAGTGGTGGCCTAGCGGAGGGCCAGCACGACGATCAGAACGGGGGCTCGTCGCTCTGGGCCGAGGCCCAGGGGTCGTTGCCCGCCGAACGGTTGTCGTAGCCGCCGGCGTTGCCGGAATTGCCCGCGCCACCGGCGTTGCCGCCGGAGTTCCCGCCCGAGTAGCCGCCGCCGGAACCGCCGGAGTTGCCACCCCAGCCACCCCCCGACGACTGCTGGCCACCGGAGTAGCCGCCGCCGGAGCCGCCGGAACCGGAGTTCCGCTGCACCTTCGCGGAGGCGTACTTCAAAGAGGGACCGATCTCGTCGACGTCGATCTCGAACACGGTGCGGCGCTCGCCTTCCCGCGTCTCGAACGACCGGCTCCGCAGCCGACCCTGGACGATGACCCGCATGCCCTTGGTCAGGGACTCGGCGACGTTCTCGGCCGCCTGCCGCCACACGGAGCAGTTGAGGAACATCGCGTCGCCGTCTTTCCATTCATTGGTCTGACGGTCGAACGTGCGCGGCGTGGACGCGACCGTGAAGTTCGCGACCGGTGCCCCCGCCGGGGTGAAGCGCAGCTCAGGATCGGCGGTGAGGTTGCCGACCAGGGTGATGATGGTTTCGCCTGCCATGGTGGTCTTTCGGTGAGATCGGACGTGTTCGACCTGTCGAGTCTGTCAGCCGGGGCCGACAGTTTCGACGGGGCTACTTGACCTCGGCCTTGGGGGCCGGCCTCGGAGCGGACGACCTGGGTGCGGACGCCTTCGCCTCGGGCTTGCCGCCCCTCGCCTCGGACTTCGACTCGGACTTGGGAGCGAACGGCTTGATCGCCTCCAGCCTGCCCTCGGCCGGCTTGGCAGCCGCAGCCTTCTTCGAGTCGTCGCGGAACACCTTGGTTCGCATGATCGACTCGTTCAGGGTGTACAGACGATCCAGTTCCTTGACCGCGGCGGGCTCCGCCGTGACCTTCAGGAACACGTAGATGCCTTCGGGCTTCTTCTGGATCTCGTAGGCGAGCCGGCGGCGTCCGGCGATTTCGATGCTTTCGACCACACCGCCATCGGCCTTGAACCCGACGAGCGACTTGTCGATCAGGGCACTGACCTGACGATCGTCGACGTCAGGATTGACGATGACGCAGATCTCGTACTTGCGCATACGCGTTCTCCACCTCCTCTGGTCTTCGCGGCCACGGGTCTCTCCCGTGGCAGGAGGGCGTGATGCCTGGCGTCCGCCTCGACGAGGGGACACCAAGGGCTGACTCTACCGTGCGGACCCGGACGTCACCGAATCAGGAGAACAGCGCCTGGCCGACGAACTCGCCCTGGGCGACCCCGGGCGGCACGGCGAACAGTCCCGATCCGATGTGCTGCAGGTACTCGCTCATCAGGTCGTTGCGGGCCATCGCCAGCTGCATCGGGATGTAGTGGGTCGCCGGACTCGTCACGTACGCGATGAACAGCAGACCGGCCGAGAGGCGTCCGAGCTCGTCGTTGCCGTCGACGTAGTTGTAGCCGCGCCGCAGCATGTGGTGGCCGTTGTTCGTGTCCGGGTGCCCGAGGGCGACGTGGCTGGCGGGGTCGACCAGCGGCGTCCCACCCCGGCCGGCGGTCGAGAAGTTGACCGCGGTGAACTCGTCGCCGCCGCTGAGCGGGGCGCCCTCGGACTTGCTGCGTCCGACGATGCGCTCCTGCTCGCGGAGGCTGGAGCGGTCCCAGGTCTCGATGTGCATCGCGATCTTGCGGACCACCTGGTAGCTGCCCCCGGCCAGCCAGTCGGCCTTGGGGTCGGCCCCCTGCGGCACCCAGACATGCGTGTCGACCAGCTCGGCCTGCTCGCCGCGGAGGCTGGCGGTGCCGTCCTTGAAGCCGAACAGGTTGCGCGGGGTGTCCTGGGCGGTGCTTGTCGACGAGGTGCGGCCGAAACCCAGCTGCGACCAGCGCAGTTGTGCGCGTCCCATCGCGATGCGGGTCAGGTTGCGCACCGCGTGCACGGCGACCTGCGGGTCGTCCGAGCACGCCTGGACGCTGAGGTCGCCGCCGCTGCGGGCAGCGTCCAGGTTGTCGCCGGGGAAGTGCGGGAGCGTCACGAGGGCGTCCGGACGCCGTGCGGCCAGTCCGAAGCGGTCGACCCCGTCGGCGGTCTCGAACAGGGTCGGGCCGAACCCGAAGGTGATCGTGAGTCGGGCCGGCGGCAGGCCGATGGCCTCGCCGGTGTCGTCGGGCGGCGCATCGTACGGACCCGACAGCGGCCCGATCGTGCTCGCGCCGAGGCCCTGGGTGAGTCGGGCGGCGGCGTCCGTCCAGTCGCGGAGGAGCCCGGTGAGGGTGTCGCGGGTGGCCCGGGGGTCCAGGTCGAAGGTGGCGAAGTGGGCACGGTCCTGGGCGGCGGTCGTGATGCCGGCCTGGTGCGTCCCGTAGAAGGCGACGGCATCGGACGCCGGGGTCGTCGCCTTGCCGTCCTCCTTCTCGGCGGCCGCGCGTCCGGCCAGCGCGCTCGCGCCGACGAGCCCGCCCGCCAGCGCCGCGCCCGCCCCGACGGACGCCAGGACCCCGCGCCGGGACAGGCCCGTCGGGTTCCGGGTGCCGCCGGGGTGGGCGTCCGTCATGACAGCACCGCCGCCGCCATCTTCGACAGCGGCTCGCTGAGCGCGTTCACGGCGTCCGACAGCTGCTTGACCTGAGCCTCGCTGAGCTTGTCGTACGTGACGAAGCCGGAACCGGACCTCTGGGCGTCCAAGAGCGTCTGCAGGTGCTTGAACTCGGACTCGATCGTGGTGTCGAGCGCGGCGTCCTTCTTCTGCAGCACCGGACGCAGCCCCTCCCACGCGATGCGGGCGCCGTCGACGTTGGCCTGGAAGTCCCACAGGTCGGTGCGCGACCAGTACTCCTCCTCGCCGGTGACCTTGCCGGTGGCGACCTCGTCGAGCAGCGACTTGGCGCCGTTGGCGATGCCGTCCGCGGTGAACGTGACCGTGCGGGTGCGGGTGTAGAGCTCCTTCGTGTCGGCCATCAGCGTGTCGGCGACCTGGGCGCGCTCGGCGGTGGTCAGGGCCGTGTAGCCCTGCGCGCGGGCGGGCCAGAGGTCCTTCTCGATGCGGTGCCAGCCGGTGAACGCGTCGCCCGCGGCCAGGTCGGCCTCGCGGGCGTCCATGCGCGGGTCGAGGTCGCCGAAGCTCTCGGCGACGGGCTCGATGCGCTCCCAGTGGGTGCGGGCGTCGGCGTAGAGGGCGCGCGCCTCGTCGTCCTTGCCCGTCTTGTACAGGTCGACGAACTTCTCGGTCTTGGCGACGAGTTGCTCGGTCTGGTCCTTGACGTAGAGGGCGTACTCGGCCGTCGCGTTCGCGACGAGTTCCTTGACGTCGCCGCTGACGCCGACCGCCTGGCCCGAGTCGGACACCTTGAACGCCGCCCGGATGCCATCGCCGATCATGCCCGGCTTGCACGCGGTGAAGTAGTCGCCGGCGGGCGCCGCCACGACCAGCTCGCGGGTCAGCCCGGGGCCGATGTTCTCGACCTCGGCGATGATCCGCAGGCCGTCGGCGGCCAGCAGGTAGAACTCGTTGACCTGGTTGCCGGCGTTCGTCACCGAGAAGGTGAGCGTCCCGGACGGGGCGGTGGCGGCCGTCACGTCGCAGGCACTGTCGGACGCCTTGACGGCCAGCCGGCGCGCGTCGGCCGACGCGGACGCCGCGGGCTTGGTGTTCTCGGTGCAGCCCGCCAGCAGCAGGCCGCCGATGGCCAGCGCGGAGGCGAGGGCAAGTGGACGAGGGTTCACGAGGGATCTCCTACGGGTTGGGTGGTGGCGGGGGCAGGCGAGTGAGAGGCGCGCAGGCGCCGGATGAACAGCGGGCCGACGACGAGGATGTACGCCCACCAAACGACGGCCTCCAGCACCGTCGCGGCGGGCGAGAAGTTGAAGATGCCCTTGAGCAGGGTGCCGAGGACGCCGCCCGGCGGGATCCACGCCGACACGTCGTAGGCCAGGTTGTTCAGCCCGGGCAGCGCCCCGGCCTCCTGCAGATCGTGGACGCCGTAAGCCAGGACGCCCGCGGCGACGATCACGAGGAAGCCGCCCGTCCAGGCGAAGAAGCGGCTGAGGTTGACCCGCAGGGCGCCGCGGTAGATGAGGTAGCCCAGGCCCACGGCCACGACGAGCCCGAGCAGGGCGCCGATCAGCGGCAGGGTCGTCGAACCATCGGTGCGCGCGGCGGCCTGGGTGGCGGCCCAGATGAACAGCGCGGTCTCGAGGCCCTCGCGTCCGACCGCGAGCAGGGCCACCAGGGGCAGCGCCCAGCGGTTCTCGGCGGCGGCGTCCACCTGGGAACGGAGGGTGCCGGCGAGCGAGCGTCCGGCGCCGGCCATCCACAAGACCATCCAGGTGACCAGTCCCACGGCGACGATCGACAGCAACCCGCCGATCAGCTCCTGGGCCTCGAACGTCAGCCCGCGCGGGCCGAAGGTGAGCGCCGCGCCGACCCCGAGCGAGATGACGATCGCGATCGCGACGCCGGCCCAGACGCGGGGCAGCAGCTCGCGGCGTCCGGTCTTGACCAGGTACGCGACGATGATGCCCACCACCAGCGCGGCCTCCAGCCCTTCGCGCAGGCCGATGAGGAAGTTCGCGAGCACACCCGTCTCCTTTGAGTTAGGTAAGGCTCACCTAACTTATCGGTGTCCGGGTTGGCGACAGGTCCGGTTCTCGCACACTGGACGCCCGTCCTCGGCGCTCGCGCCGGTTCGCGACGCAGAATCCTCCGCCGCCTGCTTGACTTGGCTCGGAAGGGAGCCGCCATGACAATCCCCGTGGAGTTCGACGAGCTGGCCAAGACGCTGGAGTCCTTCGACCACGCCTATCTGCTGACGGTGTCGGGCGAGGGCATCATCAAGGTCAACGCCGTGGACCCGGTCGTCACCGCTGACGCCGTGGTCGTCGAGGCGGCCGGCATGCAGGCTCGCCTCAACGTCGCGGGCAACCCGGTCGTCACGCTGGTCTGGCCACCGACCGTCCGCCACGGGCACACCCTGATCGTGGACGGCACCGCCGTCGTCGAGGGCGGCAACATCGTGATCCACCAGACGAGCGGCCTACTGCACCGTCCGGGTGCCCACAGCGACGGGCCTGACTGGGAGGGCTAGGGCTGCCTCAGACGAGGCTCATGAACAGCTTCTCGAGTTCGTCCTGGTCGGGTCCGCCGGGGTTCTCGCCCATCACGCAGGCCCGCAGGTTGACCGCGACCACCTTGAAGGCCGCCCGGTCGATGGCCTTGCTGACCGCCGACAGCTGGGTGACGACCTCGCGGCAGTCGCGGCCCTCCTCGACCATGGAGATCACCGCCGCCAACTGTCCCTGTGCGCGGCGCAGCCGATTGAGGACCGCCTTGACCTCGGCGGGGTCTCGATCCTGCATGGCGTCTCCTTCGTCCAGACCCTAGTTTCGCTAGATCCGCGCCCAGGTACGGTACCCGCCGTCCAGGTTGCGCACGTGTTTTCCGTAGCCCTCGAGCAGCCGCGCGGCGAAGTAGCCGCGCAGGCCGATCTGGCAGTTGACGATGGCGCCGTCGGGCACCTCGTCGAGGCGTCCGCGCAGCTCGTCCAGCGGCACGTTCACCGCCCCCGGGATCGCCCCTCGCGCGAACTCCCCCGGCGTTCGGACGTCGACCAACGGCGTCCCGGCGGCGACGGCGTCCGCCAGCTCGTGCCACTGCAGGGTCTCGACGAGACCGTCGGAGAGGTTCTGCGCGATCATGCCGAGCATGTTGACCGGGTCCTTCGCCGAGCCGAACTGCGGTGCGTAGGACAGTTCGAGGTCGGCGAGATCGGACGCCGTGAGCCCGCCCCGCATGGCGGTCGCGATCACGTCGATGCGCTTGTCGACGCCGGATTCGCCGACGCCCTGGGCGCCCAGGATGGCGTCGGTCTCGGCGTCCACGACGAGCTTCAACGTCATGCCCTTCGCGCCCGGGTAGTAGCCGGCGTGGTCGGCCGGATGCGTGTGGATCACCCGAATCTTCCGCCCCTCCGCGCGGGCTCGCTTCTCGTTCCATCCGGTCGTCGCGGCCTGCAGGCCGAACACCCCGACGATCGCCGTGTGCAGCACGGGCTTGAACGCCACCTTCCGGCCGGCGATGACGTCGGCGACGAGGCGTCCCTGCCGGTTGGCGGGGTTGGCGAGCCAGTTGGGCGTGGGGGCGCAGCTGAGGGCGTCCACCTTGAGGACCGCGTCGCCGACCGCGTAGATGGACGGGTCGGATGTGCGCTGCTGGGCGTCCACGATGATGCCGCCGCGCTCGCTGACCGCCAGCCCGGCGTCCTTCGCGAGGGCCGATTCCGGCCGGACGCCGATGGCGGCGATGACTAGGGACGCCGGCAGGCGCGTCCCGTCGACGAGGGCGACGCCCGAGGGCGAGATCTCGGCGACGGACTCGCCGAGCAGGACGGTGACCCCGTTGGCCTCCAGCCGCCGCTGCACGAGCGCGGCGAGTTCGGGATCGAGCGGCGCCAGCACCTGGTCGGCGAGCTCGATGACGGTGACGGCCCAGCCGCGGTGGACGAGGTTCTCGGCGACCTCGAGCCCGATGAACCCGGCACCCATGACGACGGCGACTCGTTCGGACTCCTCGTCACCCTCGATGTGACCCAGCCGGGCGTCGAGGGCGTCGACGTCCTCGATGTTGCGCAGGGCGAGGGCGCGCTCCTTGCCTGGGATGTCGGGCACGAACGGCGCCGCGCCGGGCGACAGGACGAGCGCGTCGTAGGACTCGGTGGTCGTTTCGCCCGTGACGGTGTGCCGCACGGTGACGGTCTTGGCTTCCCGGTCGATCGAGACGACCTCGTGGTGGACGCGCACGTCGACCGCGAAGCGCTCGGCCAGGCTCTCCGGCGTCTGGAGCAGCAGCGCCCCGCGCTTCTCGATCACGCCGCCGATGTAGTACGGCAGCCCGCAGTTCGCGAACGACACATACCCGGTGCGCTCGAACACCACGATCTCGGCCGACTCGTCCAACCGACGCAGCCTCGTTGCTGCCGACATCCCCCCGGCGACACCGCCGACGATGACCGTCTTCACGTTCCCACTCCTCGCGTCCGACTTCTGGGTGAAGTATACCCCCGGGGGTATCCTCGGCGCGAGTCGGGTCAGCGGCTGGGGGTCGCGGACGCCGACGCGGCGCTCACCACGAGTCTGGCAGTGCCGAGGATCGCATCGGCGTCCACCCCTGGCCGATGGACGTACGTCAGCCGCACCGAGCCGACCGTGCGCGAGGTGTACACCCAGCCGTTCGAGGTGGCGTCGCCGTCCACGGTGGCGGGGGCCGCGTCGTGCCACTCGAGGTGCTCGACCTGCAGGTCCTCCGGGACGCCCCCGCCCGGGCACAGGACCGAGGGCACCGGGCTCGGCACAGGTGCGTCGGCGACGTAGGGCTGCGTGGGGAAAGCGGTTCCGTCGGGCAGGGGCGCGCACCAGGGCCAGGGGTCGTCGGGCGCGAGCCCCGAGCCCCAGGACGCCGGCACGGCCACCGCGACGTCGCGGATCGTCACCCACCGGGTGCCGGCCGGCGGGGCCTGGGTGGGTGTTCCCACCGAACCGGTTCCGCCGGACCCGCTTGCGGACGAGTCCGCGGGCGCGGGGCCTGACGCCGGGGTGGTCCGGGCGTCGCCCGCGGTGCGTCCCTGCGGCACGCTCTCGGCCTGCCCGACGGGTGCCACCGGGCCGGCGGCGCTGCCCGCCGCCGAGCTCACGCCGGAGCCCTGCTGGGAGATCACCGAGAGCCCCAGTGGCACGCCGATGACGAGCACCACTGCGGCGGCCAGTCCTGCCAGCAGTGGACGCCGTCGGCGCCGGTCGGACAGCAACGAGACGGACGCGGCCCGAGGGCCGCCCACCCCGGCCCCGGTCTCCGTCGGGGCCGAGGTGGGACGAGTGGGGGTGCCGGGCGCACCAACGGCGTCCGACTGCGCGCGGATGCCCGCGAGCAGGCGCAATTGCTCCGGGTCCAGCGGACGGAACTCGGCATCCTCAGCGTGGGCGGCGAAGGACGCGCGGAAGGCGTCCGCGGCGCGGGCGTCCTCGGGGCCGAACTCGGGGCCGAACTCGGACGGATCGGGCGGACGTGGGCCGGTCATCGCTCGCCTCCCAGGCGGGCGCGCAGCGTGGCCAGGGCGCGGAAGACGTGCGAGCGGGCGGTCGCCTCGGTGCAGTCGAGCGCGCGGGCGACCTCGGCGAACGGCAGGTCGTCGAAGAAGCGCAGGACGACCGCGGCCCGCTGCAGTGGCGGCAGCTCGCCGCACAGCCGCCAGGCCTCGTCGGCGTCGTCGATGGCGAGGGTCGGGTCGGGGGTGTGCTCGCGTCCCCAGTCCGCCACGGGGTCGGCGACGGGCGTGAGGCGTCCGGTCTTGCGCCAGCGGGACACCGACGCGTTGACGATCGAGCGGTTGACGTAGGCGTCCACGCGCCCGGTCGCGGCGACGGCGTCCCAGCGCGGAAGCAGGCCGATGAGGGCGTCCTGGACGCAGTCCTGGGCGTCCTCGCGATCGTGGGTGACCAGGTAGGCGAAGCGCTGCAGCGCGACGGAACGCCGGCGGACGAAGTCGTCGAACGACTCGTAGCCTTCCTCGGGCATGCGGCGGACCACCTCTGTGCAGGTCACACCACAACCTACGCGGGCCGGACGTCGTCCGTTGCAGCCCCGCCGATGCAGCGCTGATCAGGGACGCCGTCGGTCGCGTTCGGCGTGGTGGGACGGGTCAGTCTGGACGCTCCTGCGCGTCGGCGGAGCGTCCGCGGAACTCGGCCAGCTTGGCGTACATGTCGTCGATGAGCTGGGCGAAGCGCTGCTCGACCTCGCGGCGCTTGACCTTCAGCGTCGGGGTGAGCAGGCCGTTGTCCTGGGTGAACTCCTCCAGGAGGATCCGCAGGTCGCGGATCTGCTCGTGGTGCGCCAGCTTCTGGGTCAGCTCGGTGACCCGGCGCCGGACCTCGGCGACGATCTCGGGGTTGGTCAGCAGCTCGGCACGGTCGGCGAACGGGACGTGCAGGTGGGCCGCCAGGTCTTCGAGGTGGGGCATCGACGGCGAGACCAGCAGGGTCAGGCAGGGGCGGTTGTCGCCCAGCAGGACGGCCTGCTCGATCAGCGGGTCGGCCATCAGCAGTCCCTCGATGTGCGCGGGCGCGACGTTCTTGCCGGTCGAGGTGATGATCAGGTCCTTGAGGCGGTCGGTGATGACCAGGTAGCCGTCGACGTCCACGTAGCCGACGTCGCCGGTGTGCAGCCAGCCGTCGGCGTCCAGGGTGGCCTTGGTGGCGTCCTCGTTGCGCCAGTAACCGGTCATGACGTTGGGTCCGCGGAACCAGATCTCGGACTCGGGGCCGATGCGCAGCTCGGAGCCGCGGACGACGCGTCCGGCGGTGCCCATCTTGAACGCGGTCGGGCAGTTGAAGCTCACGAGCGGGGACGCCTCCGTCAGCCCGTAGCCGGAGCAGATCAGCATGCCGCAGGCCGAGAAGAACTCCTCGATCTCGAGGCGCAGCGGGGCGCCGCCGCAGGCCATGACGGTCTTGGGACCACCCATCGCCTCGCGGATGCTCGAGAACACCAGCTTGTCGGCCAGGGGCAGCTGGGCGAGCCAGTAGGGCGACGGCTTCTTCCCCTTGCGGTAGGCCCGTTGGCACTGGCCGCCGACGCGCAGGGCCCAGTCGAAGATGGTCTGCTTGGCGCGGTGGCCGGCGACCTTGGCGCGGGCGGTCGAGAGCACCTTCTCGTACAGCCGCGGGACGCTCACCAGCAGCGTCGGCCTGACCAGCACGAGCATCTCTGCGACCCGGCGGGCGTCGGTGTAGGTGTTCATGCAGCCGTGGCCGAGGACGTAGTAGGTCCAGGCCCGCTCGAGCGCGTGCGACAGGGGCAGGAAGCAAAGCGAGTGGTCGTCGGGGGTGAGGGTGAAGAACTCGTCCAGGGCGTCGCACTGGTAGGTGAAGCCGCGGTGGGTGAGCGTGGCGCCGCGCGGCGAGCCGGTCGTGCCGGAGGTGTACACGATGGACGCCGGATCGTCCGCGGACGCCTGCGCGAGTCTCTTGTCGACCTCCTGACCCGTGCCGGGGTCCGCCCGCTGCTCGAGCAGGTCGTGCCACTCGACGACCCTCTCGGTGACCAGGGGATAAGGGTCGATGACGACGACCCGGCGCAGGGCGGGCAGCTCGGGCCACGACGGCTCGATGCGGGCCAGCTCGGACGCCCCCTCGACGAAAGCCCAGACCGACGCCGAGTCGGCCAGGATGTGCCTGACCTGCTCGGGGGTCGAGGTCGGGTAGATCGGCACGACGATCGCCCGGACCGACAGGCACGCGAAGTCGGCGATCGTCCACTCGGGACGGTTGCCGCAGAAGATCGCCACCCGTTCCCCGGGTTGGACGCCGTGGCTCACCAACCGCGCAGCGAGCTCCCGGACCTGGCGCCCCACCTCGCCGAACGTCTTGGTGCGCCACTCCTCGCCCACGCGGACCCGGGTGGCGGTCCGTCCGCTGTGGCTGGCGCAGGTGTCGGCGAAGCGGACGGCGAGGTGCCCCTGGTCCATGGTCACTCCTTCGTGTCCCCCCGGTTGCACGAAGGTTACTGTCCCGTAGGTAGCGCCCGCGCCCCCCGGACGGCCATCGTTGCCAAGGGGTGACCCTGGCGGGGTACGGCCAGGCTCGGCGGATTCGCCATAGCACGGGCTGCACCTGTTCCGTCCTGCGGGCATACCTCGGCACGGGTCTGCCCTACCCCGGCAATAGTTGTAGCCTGTCGAGCGTGACCCGAAGCATCTACGTCGCTGCTCCCGAGGTACAGACCGGCTGGTCTGTCATCGCCATCGGCATCATCAATGCCCTGACCCGTGAGGTCTCCAACGTCGGAGTCTTCCGTCCCCTCGTCCACGACGCCCGGCGCCACGAGGGCTTCCTGGACGCCCTCCTGCAACAGCCCGGGGTCAAGTCGACCTACGAGGAGTCCTACGGCACCACCTACGAGGAGGCCATGCGCGATCGCGACGAGGCGATGGCGACGATCGTCGCGAAGTACGGCGCGATGAAGGACTCCTTCGACGCGGTCGTCGTGGTCGGCACCAATTACAACGCCGCGACGTCGGCGTCCGAGCTGACGCTCAACGCTCAGATCGCCGCGAACCTGAACGCGCCGGTCTGCCTGGCCGTCTCGACCCGCGACCGGACGCCCGAGGAGGTCGAGGGCATCGCCGCCAACGCGGTCGACGAGTTCAGGCGCAACCACGCGCACGTCATCGCGCTCATGGGCACGCGCGTCACCGACGACAACCGCGAGGCGATGCTGGCGGCCCTGGGCAAGACCGAGGGCGTCCTGACCGCGGCCCTGGAGGAGGATCCGGTCGTCCGCTCCCCATCGCTGGGCGAGCAGTTCGAGGCCGTCGAGGCGACGGTCATGAGCGGACGCCCTGAGCAGCTGGCCCGCGAGAGCCAGGGTGGGCTCGTGGCCGCGATGACGCTGCCGCACGTCCTGGACCGGCTGTTCGAGGAGGGCACGATCATCGTGGCCTCCGACCGCACCGAGCTCATCCCGGGCCTGGTCATGGCGCATTCTTCGGGGGCGTTCCCGCAGCTAGCGGGCATGGTCCTGACCGGCGGCTACGAGCTGCCCGAGTCGATCGTGAAGCTCATCGACAGCGTGAAGCACGAGCTGCCGATCGCCCGCACCGACCTGGGCACCTACACGACCGCCAACCGCATCGGCAACCTGCAGGGGCGCCACACCAGCTCCCCACGCAAGATCGAGATCATGCGCCGCGTCTTCGACGAGCAGGTGGACGTCCGCGGTCTCCTGAGCGCGATGTCCGTCGAGCGGGCCGACATCCGGACGCCGCTCATGTTCGAG
This sequence comes from Propioniciclava sp., assembly GCA_036803965.1. GTDB lineage: Bacteria > Actinomycetota > Actinomycetes > Propionibacteriales > Propionibacteriaceae > Propioniciclava. Next base: position 13,947 of record DAIRTI010000032.1, on the reverse strand, counting down.
TACCAGCTGAGCGAGATGGCACGCCGCCAGAAGCGGCGGATCGTGCTGCCCGAGTCGGGCGACGACCGCATTCTCGAGTCGGCGTCCATCGTGCTGCGACGCGGCACGGCCGACATCATCCTGCTGGGCGATCCGAACACGGTGAAGGCGCGGGCGTCCTCGCTCGGTCTGTCGCTCGACGGCGCCGAGATCGTCGACATGAGCGATCCCGCGCTGATCGAGCGGTTCGCGTCCAAGTACGCCGAGCTGCGCGCCAAGAAGGGCGTCACGTACGAGCAGGCCGTGCAGAAGATGACCGACCCATCGTACTTCGGCACGATGATGGTCTACCTCGGCCTCGCCGACGGCATGGTGTCGGGCGCGGTGAACACGACCGCGAACACGATCCGGCCGAGCCTGGAGTTCGTGAAGACCAAGCCGGGCGTGAAGGTCGTGTCGTCGTCGTTCCTGATGTGCATGTCCGACCGGGTCGACGTGTACGGCGACTGCGCGGTCAACCCGAACCCGACCGCCGAGCAGCTCGCGGACATCGCGATCGGCTGCGCGGAGACGGCGTCCATCTTCGACATCGAGCCGCGCGTGGCCATGCTGTCGTACTCGACCGGCACCTCGGGTTCCGGTGAGGACGTCGACAAGGTGCGCGAGGCGACCGAGCTCGTCCGGCAGCGCGATCCCGAGCTGAAGGTCGACGGGCCGATCCAGTTCGACGCCGCCATCGACCCGACGGTCGGCAAGAAGAAGATGCCCGGCTCCGAGGTGGCCGGCCAGGCGACGGTGTTCGTGTTCCCCGACCTCAACACGGGCAACAACACCTACAAGGCGGTGCAGCGCTCGTCGGGCGCCGTCGCCGTCGGACCCGTCCTGCAGGGCCTCAACAAGCCGGTCAACGACCTGTCCCGTGGCGCCCTGGTCGACGACATCGTCAACACCATCGCCATCACCGCCATCCAGGCGCAGCACAGCTGAGAAACCAGTCCGGACGCCGTGGCCGCCGGCTGCGGCGTCCGGTCACAATCGACGAAGGAGTCGTCACCATGAGCATGCCCATCCTGCTGCTGAACGCGGGATCGTCCTCGATCAAGTACCAGGTCATCGACGCCGAGGACGAGGCCGTGCTCGCGACCGGCCTCATCGAGCGCATCGGTGAAGAGGTCAGCGCGATCGAGCACAAGACGCAGGGCGAGACCTACACGGCGTCCGACCCCTACGCGAACCACACCGAGGCGCTCGGCGCGCTGGTCGGCATGTTCGAGGCGCACGGGCCGCGGCTGGCGTCCGTGCGGGCCGTCGGGCACCGGACCGTCCATGGCGGCGACCGCTTCGACAAGACCGTGCAGATCGACGACGAGGTCATCCAGGCGCTGGTCGACCTCTCGCCGCTGGCGCCGCTGCACAACCCGCCGGGCATCGCGGGCATCAAGGCCGCGCAGGCAGCCCTGCCGGAGGTGCCCCACTTCGCGATCTTCGACACCGCGTTCTTCGCGCACCTGCCCGCCGAGGCCTACACGTACGCGATCGACGCGGCGACGGCGAAGCGGCTGGCGATTCGCCGGTACGGCTTCCACGGCACGTCGCACAACTACGTGTCGCACACGATGGCGGCGTTCCTCGGCCACCACTACGACGACCTGAAGATGATCGTCTGCCACCTCGGCAACGGGGCGTCGGTGTCGGCGGTCGCCGGTGGGCGTCCCGTCGAGACCTCCATGGGCCTCACGCCCCTGCAGGGGCTCGTGATGGGCACCCGTTCGGGCGACATCGACCCCGGCGTGCACGCCTACCTGTGCCGCTCGGGCCTGTCTATCGACGAGGTCGACACACTGCTGAACAAGAAGTCGGGCATGCTCGGGCTCTGCGGACGCAACGACTTCCGCGACGTCGGCTCGGCCATGGCCGAGGGCGACGCCGACGCCAAGCTCGCCTTCGACGTGTACATCCACCGGCTGGTGGGCTACATCGGCAACTACATGGCGGTCCTCGGCGGTGTGGACGCCCTCGCCTTCACCGCCGGCGTCGGCGAGAACGACCAGAAGGTGCGGGCCGCCGTGTGTGAGCGCCTGGCCAACCTGGGCTTCCACCTGGACGACGACCGCAACTCCGTCCGCAACAAGCAGCCGCGGCTGATCTCGACCGACGAGTCGCCGGTCAAGGTGCTCGTCGTGCCCACGAACGAGGAGCTGCAGATGGCACGGGAGGTCCGCGAGGCGCTGGGCGGGAACGGGGCAGAGGGCTAAACCTCGGGTCGCGGGCCCGTTTCCGGTCCGGGACCGACGGAGCCCTCAGGCGTCCGGTTCGGCGTCCTCGTCCGCGGTGGGCGCCGCCGGCAGGGCGGGACGCGTCGCCTCGCGTGCGGCCGCGGCGCGCAGGGCGACGGCGCGCTGGAAGTCGGCCTGCGTGGGCATGCCGTACGCCCGGGCGGTGGTGTCGTGGAGTTCGACGACGTAGCGGTACATGCGCTCGGAGTACTCCGAGATCGACTCGCCGGCCCGCGCGCGCTGGGGGTTGCCGAAGACGACATGCACGTCCGGACGCCCGGGCACCGGCAGCTTCGCCCCGTACGGCATCGCGGCGTACGCCCCCACGAGCGCGACCGGCACGATCGGCACCTGGTGCTTGATCGACAGCCCGGCGGGGCCGGCCTTGAACTTGGCCATGGCGCCGGTTCGGCTGCGGGTGCCCTCGGGGAAGATCAGCAGCGGCACGCCCTCGTCGAGCAGCCGTCCGGACATGCCCCGGTGCGCCTTCATGCCCCCCCGGTCGATCGGGTAGGCGTTGAAGAACAGGCGGGCGCCCAGGGCCTTCGTCCTGTGGCTGAAGAAGTAGTCGGCGGCGGCGCCGGCCGAGAGATTGCGCGACAGCCGCCGCGGCAGAGCGCCGAAGATGAGGGTGGCGTCCAGGTGGGAGCTGTGGTTACCGATCACGATGAACGGGGCGTCCACGTTGTCGAGGTGCCGCATCCCGTGCGTGTGAACGCTCAGCGCCGACCAGACGTACGGCTTCATGATCAACTGCTGCGCCACGAACCGGGAGGCAGCGGGCCCGGCGGACGAGTACTTGCCGAGGTCTTCGCTCACCGTGGCTGGCTCCTTGTGTGTGGACGTCCCATTGTGGGCCCTGACGCAGGCCGGCGCCTAGCAGATGGGCGCAGAGCGGGGGGACCCCCTTACGGCGCCAGGGCCAACTGCCTGACCGACACGGTCCGCGATCGGACGATCCGGTACACGCCGGCGAGCAGGCCGATGGCCGTCCACCCGACCAGGGTCACCGCCATGAGCGCGACCGAGTGGGACGTCATGACCGCACGAACGGCGTCCAACGCCGGCGACAGGGGCGACAGGCCGCGCAACGTCGTGAAGATGCCGGGCGCCGTATAAGTCAGCGCGGTGACGGTCGTCACCAGCAGCATGGCGCCGGAGACGAGGCGTCCCCAGACGCCGCCCCACGCGGCCAGCGCGTGGTTGACGGTCGTGAAGGCCAGCCCGGCCAGGAGCAACACACCGAACAGCGCCGCCGTCGACGCGACCCCGAGCGACAGGAACGCAGACCCCAGCGCTGTGAGCACCAGAGCCTGGGCCGCCGCCACGCCGACCCCAGGCAGCAGCGACCGCAGCACGAGATGGGTCGTCGTCGAACTCGAGGCCGCGTTCCGCGGGTCGAGCGGCTTGATCAGCGCGTAGGTCGCCAGAGCGCCCAGCCACAGCGCCAGCACCAGCAGCAGGGACGCGGCCGCGCCCTGCGGGGTGACGAGGGCGTCCAGGCCGGTCGTCGAGATCGGGGAGGCGACGACCTTGGCGAGGTTGGTCCGGTCGGTCTCGGAGTAGCTCGGGATCTGGTCCGCCCCGTCGGCGATGCCGTCGGCGAGCTTGGTCGTCCCGTCGGTCAGCTTCTGCGACCCGGACGCCGCGTCGCTCAGCCCGGACGCGAGCGTCACCGTCCCGTCGTGGGCCTGCGCGATGCCGTCGGCGAGCTGCGTCACTCCACCGGTGTACTGCTCGACACCGCTGCTCAGCTGGGACGCCCCGTCGGACACCTGCTGGATGCCGTCCACCAGCGCCGGGACGCCCGCGCTCAGCTGGGCGATGCCGTCTGCGAGCTGGGTGGTGCCGTCGGCGAGCTGGTGCCCGCCGTCCTTGAGCTGGGTGCCGCCGTCCCGCAGCGCGGTGAGCTGGGTGAGCAGGTACTCGTTCGGCGAGGTCCCGGCGGGGATCTGCTCGCGCAGCCCCTGCCACTGCGCCTGGATGCTCGTCGCGTTCTCACGCAGCCACGTGGACGCCGCCGAGATCTTGTCCAGCGCGGCCAGGATCTCGTCGGTGTGCTCCCCCAGGGTCGCGGACGCCTTCGTCACCGAATCGGCGTCCAGCTTGGCCAGCGAGTCCTGCGCGGCGGCGCCGCCGGCCCGGACGCCCTGGGCGAACGCCTCGCACCCGCCCTCGACGTCGGCCAGCGCCTCGGGGCAGGCGACCGTCGTCTTGCCGGCCGCCACCTTGTCGACCGCGCCCGACGCCGTCGCCAGTTGCCCCGCGAGCTTCTGCACACCCGCGCGGAGCTGTTCGGCGTCCGTGAGGTAGTCGCGGATCGTGTCGATCGCCGCCTGGATCTGGTCGTCGAGGGCGACGACGCGGTCCGGGAAGTCGGCCATCAGCGTGTCGATGCCGTCGAAGAGCGCGGTGAGGTCGGGCAGCTGCTCGACGACGCTCAGGACGGGGTCGACGATCGAGTTGATGCCGTCGACGTACTGATCGACCCCCGACGCGTACGTCTGCATGCCCGTGGCCAGCTCGGTCGCCCCGGACGACATCGTCTCGATCTGCGCCGGCATGTCCTTGGTCTGGGCGGCCATGGTGCCGAGGCCGTCAGAGAGCTGCTTGGCCCCGGACGCCAGCGCCGGCCCGTTGTCGGAGAGCTGCTTAGCCCCGTCGGAGGCCTGGCCGAGCCCGGACGCCAGCTGTCCGGCCCCGTCGGCCGCCTGCCCGATGCCGTCGGTGAGCTTGGCCGAGCCGTCGGCCAGCTGCCGGGCGCCGTCGCCCACGCTGACCATCTGCTCGCCCATCGTGTTGAAGCCGAGGTAGATGTTGTCGAGGTACATCTCGGTGAGGGTGTTGTTCAGCGACTGGGCGGCGGCGTCCGCGACCGACTGCCCCAGCGCGGTCTCGGCGATGCCCGCCACCGGCGAGGTCTCGATCGTGATCGTCGCCTGGTGGGCGGCGTCCGCGCTGCCCGAGTAGGACGTCGCGGCGGCGGAGAAGTTCTCGGGGATCGTCACGACGGCGGCGAAGCGTCCGGACGCCAGCCCGTCGGCCGCGTTCTTGGCGTCGGCGAGCACCCAGGTGAAGTTCTGCTCGCGCTTGGAGTCCACCAGCGCCGCAGACAGCTGCCGGCCCAGCGGCACCGCCTGACCGTTGATCGTCACCATCTCGTCGTTGTTGACCACGGCCGCCTGCACCTGGCGCAGGTTCGAGTCGAAGTGCCACGTGCCGGCCAGCACTCCCCCGGCCACCAGCAGCGGCACCAGGATCAGCGCCAGCAGGCCCCGCCAGTCGAGGCGGCGTCCGTTGAAGGTCGCGACGTTCATGACTTCACTTCTTCCAGGAGCGGTTCGTCTTCGAGACGGTGGGTTTCATCGGACGCCGCGGGTGCCGCACCGGCGGCGTCCGGACGCGCGGAGGAGGCGGCGTCGAGGCTCGCGCCCTCGGCGTCCGAGATGGGGACGGACTCCAGGTCGAGCAGTTGGACGCCGTGCGCGAGGACGCCGTCGAGGAGGTCCGAGATGCCTTCGAGGCGCGCGGCCCCGATGATGAGGGTCTTGTTCCCGCGCTCGGACGCCAGGGCCGCGAGCCGGTCGCGGGGAGTGCCCTCGATGCGGTCCGCGTGGTCGACGACGAGGAGGTCGCCGCGGAGGCGTCCGAGATGGGCCAGGGAGGAGGCGTCCGCGCCGTCGACGAACGTGGCGTGGTGCCGGATGTCGCCGGCCTGCTCGGGGACGACGTAGCCGAGGATCTTGGCCTTGCCCGCGGACGGTACGAGGCGTCCGGACAGGGCCAGCAGCAGGGCGCGGCGATCGCGCTCGGGGCCGACGACGACGAGCGCCTCGCCGGGCATCAGCTCGAGGTCGACGCCCTCGAACAGGACGCGGTCGTCGTAGCGGGCGGCGAGGCCGGAGGCGTAGACGGCGCCGGGGGCGTCCGGGGCGGGCCAGTCGGCGAGCGAGAGCTGGTGGGCCAAGGCCTCGCCCTCGATGTCGACGACGGGCATCCGCCTGTCGAGCCAGCGGGGCAGCCACCAGGCGCGGTCGCCGAGCAGCTTCATGACCGCCGGGCCGAGCGTCATGCGAACGGCGAACGCGTCGATCGCGACGCCGGCCGCCAGCCCGAAGGCGATCGGCTTGATGACGCCCTCGCCGGCGGGGACGAAGAACGCGAAGACCCCGAACATGATCAGCGCGGCGGCCACGACGACCTTGGCCGAGTGCATGAACCCCTGCTCGACCGCGGTGGTGGTGTTGCCGTGGACGTACTCCTCGCGCATGCGGGAGGTGAGGAAGACCTCGTAGTCCATGGCGAGGCCGAACTGGATGCCCATCAGCACGATCGGCAGGAAGCTGATGACCGGCACCGGCTCGGGCAGATTGACGAGCTGGCGTCCGATGCCCTTGTTGAACACGAGGGTGACCGCGCCGAACGCCGCCCCGACGCTGAGCAGGTAGCCGAGCGCCGCTTTGACCGGCACCCAGATCGACCGGAACACGACCGTGAGCAGCACCAGCGACAGGCCGACGACGAAGATGCCGAACGGCAGCAGCGCCCCGGCCAGGCGGTCGGACACGTCGATCGCGATGGCCGTGAAGCCGGTGACGGAGGTGTCGACGCCGTACTTGTCCTTCCACTCCGGCGCGCGGTCGCGCAGGCGTTGGACAAGGTCGGAGGTGGCGGGATCGTCCGGGCCGGTGGTCGGGATGATCTGGACCATCGCGGTGTCCGCGTTCTGGTTCGGCGTCGAGATGGCGACCATCTGGACGCCCGGCATCGACTCGATGTCGGACTGCAGGCCCTCGGTGATCGTCAGCGGGTCGGTGGACTCGACGATCTGAGCCGTGATGACCAGCGGGCCGTTGTAGCCGACTCCGAAGTGCTCGCTGATCAGGTCGAACGTGACCCGGTCGGTGGCGCCGGGGGCGGCGCGTCCGGAGTTGGGCAGGGCCATCCAGAGGTCCTTGGCGGGGAACGCCAGGGCGCCCAGCGCGGCGACCACGACGAGGATCGTGACGATCGGCTTGGCCGTGACGACCCCGACCCACCAGCGCGACGGGTCGAAGCCCGGCCCCTTGCGCACCTTCTCGACGAGCCTCGGCTTCGGCCGCAGCCGTTCGCCGAAGAAGCCGAGCAGCGCGGGCAGCAGGGTCAGGGCGAGGGCGACCTCGATGGCCACGGCGACCGCGGCGAAGTTGCCCATCATGCCGAGGAAGGGGATCTGGGCGACGTTCAGCCCGACCAGGGCGATGATCACCGTGAGGCCCGCGAAGACGACGGCCGACCCGGCCGTGGCGGTGGCGCGCGCGGCGGACTCCTCGACGTCGAGGCCCTTGGCGAGTTGGTCCCGATGCCGGCTGACGATGAACAGCGAGTAGTCGATGCCCACGGCCAGGGCGAGCATCAGGGCCAGCATCATGGTCGTCGAATTGATCTTGACCAGCCCGGACGCGATGAAGATCAGCAGGATCGATTGGCCGGCGCCGAGCAGGGCCAGCACGAGCGGGATCGCGGCGGCCAGCAGCGAGCCGAGCGTCACGACGAGCACCACGAGCGCCACGAGGACGCCGATGGCCTCGACCCACGACACGTGCGGCATGGTGGTCGCGAACACCTCGCCGCCGACGTTGACCTGACTGCCGGGCACCTTGGCCTGCAGCTCGGCGGCGGCGTCCTTGAGCAGGTCGCGCTGGGCCTCGGTGAACGTCGAGGTGCTGCCGCTGACACGGATGCGTCCGTATGCCGCGCGTCCGTCGTCGCTGACCATGCCCTTGATGTGCTCGTTGAACGGCGAGACCGTGCCCTTCACCCAGCCGATCTTCTCGAGGTCGGCGAGGGAGTCCTCGAACGCCTTCTTGATCGCGGGATCGTCGACCGGCGTGCCTTCGGGCGCGACCATGAGGATGATCGCCGAACTGTCGGCCGCCTCGGGGAACGTCATCTTGAGCTGGTCGAGGCCCACCTGGGAGCTGGCCCCGGGGATGCTGAAGGCGTCGTCGAACTTGCCCGATGCGGTGAGCATCAGGACGCCGAGGGCGGCGAGAATCAGCAGCCACACACCCAGGACCCGCTTGCGCGCCCTGAAGCAGGCACGAGCGATCCGGTACAGCGTCGACGACACCCGGCGTCCTCCCCTCGCTTCGATACATAACTGTATCCGATGCGGTAGTGTATGCAATACGCAGTCGTATCCAGAACGTGGTCCAGAGCGGGAGGAGCCCATGGTCGAGGTGGTCAGCGCGCGGCGCAGCCACACCCGGGACAGGCTGGTGGACGCCGCCGTCGCGGTGTTCGCCGAGAAGGGCGTGCTCGGGGCGTCCGTGGAGGAGATCTGCGAGGCCGCGGGCTTCACGCGCGGGGCGTTCTACTCGAATTTCGACAGCAAGGACGCCCTCTGTCTCGCCCTGCTGGAGCGGCAGGCGGCCGGCAACATGGCGGGCGCCCACTCGGCGATCGCGGCGCTGCCCAGCGCATCGCAGCCCGGGGCGCTCGGCCTGGACGACCTCATCCACCGGGCCATCGGGGTCTTCCTGGCGGCCCAGCCCGGCGACCGGGCGTCCGTGCTGGCGGGCATCGAACTGCGGCTGTACGCCGTCCGCTCGGAGTCGCTGCGTCCGGGCTACCTCGCGTTCGTCGACCGGATCAGCGCCGAGTTCCTGAGCCTGCTCGAGCGGACGCTCTCCGACTTCGGCTTCCGGCTCACCGTTCCGGGCGCGCAGGCGCTGGCGGTGCTGCAGGGCGTCCTCGAGCAGGGCGCGGTCAACGCCCTGCTGCGCGGCGAGCCCGACGACAACCCCGACCTCGCCACCCTGCTGAGTGGCGTCCTGAAGTCGCTGATCGACAGAGTGTGACGCCGCGGGGGCACCTTGGCTAACTGGCCCACATGCCCAGGTAGAACAGGACCGCCCAGGTGATCTGCGCGACGAGCGCGACCACGACGGCCACCGCCCAGAACCAGCGCCAGCCCCCGTGCCGGTGACGCTCGACGAAGTCGCCGAGCATCGTCCAGAGCGGGAACCACAGCAGCACCGCGCGGCACACCGACTGGAACCAGTACGACAGCGAGAACGCCAGCAGCTGGACGCCGACCCAGGACGCCTCCGGCCACCTCCGCCGCCGCAGCAGCAGCACGACCACGACCACGCCGACGATCATCGAGACGAACTCGGCGCGGAAGATCCAGACCCAGCCGGGATGGTCGGCGTACATGCCCGGCTGGATGGAGCGCCACGAGTTCATGACGCAGTCCCACGGCCAGGTGAACTTGCGCATCCAGCCGGTGGACTGGGCCGAGAACCACGCCGTCCAGCTGCCGGTCTTCACGTAGAGGTACACCGCGTAGGCCCCCAGCACGGCCAGTGGCAGCAGCAGCCACGGCAGGCTGCGGGCGGCGTCCGACGCCCTCTTGTCACGCCAGGCCTGCACGACGGCGAACACGGCCAGCGCTCCGACGAGGAAGAGCCCCGAGACCCGCAGGGTGCAGGCCGCGGCGGCCAGCAGGGCCGCCGCCCCCCAGCGGCGCTGCGTGGCGCGTTCCCACGCCCAGAAGGCGGCCGCGCAGAAGGGCGACTCGGAGTAGGGCACCAGCGTGAAGACCGAGGTCGGCGCCAGCAGCCAGGCGACCGCGGCCCAGCGTCCGCCGAGCCGGTAGAGCGCCCAGGTGGCCAGGGCCGAGGTGACGACCGAGATCACGGTGCCCCAGATGACCGGGTCCAGCCCGACGAGCGTTCCCGCCCACAGCGCCAGCGGCAGGCCGGGGAAGAACGCGACGTCGGTCGGGACCGCGTAGCCGTTGCGCGCGATGGCGACGAAGTGGGCGACGTCCCAGTTGCCGAGGACGTCGACCATCCGGACGCCGCCGCGCAGCGCCACGACGGCCGCGGTGATGAGCAGGATCAGCCGGGTGCCCAACCAGACCTGGACGACGAGGCGGGCGTCCGGTTCGATCCGGACGCCCGTGCGCGCGGTCGTCTCCACCGGGCTCAGACTAGGGGCCCTGACTGTCACCGGCCTGATCTCCACCTGTGGGCCGAACGGTCGGCGTCCGCGTCGTCGTGGTGGAGGTGGTCGTGGTCCGCGTGGTCGTCGATGTGCTGGTCCGGGTGAACGTCGGCCCCGGCTCCAGGCTGGGCTCGGGCGTCGGCGTCGTTTGGGTCGGCTCCGCGGTGGCCGTGGGGATCACGGTGCGCTTCGGGGTCGACGTGGCCACGCCGACCGAAGGGGTGTAGGTCGACTGGGTGAACTCGAGCTCGGGCAGGCCCTTCATCGCCTTCTCCATGTACTTCAGCCAGGTCTGTGCCGGGAAGCCGGCTCCGTAGAAGCCCTGGCTGTAGGTGTCGAGGTCTTCGTTGCCGGAGTCGCCCAGGACGTAGTTCACCGCGGTCGTGATCTGCTTGGTGTAGCCGACGAACCACGACGACGTGGTCTTGTCGCCGTCGTAGCGGGTGCCGGTCTTGCCGGCCACCGGATAGCCGAGCGCCGACACGGCCGCGCCCGTACCGGACGTCGCGACCTCGGTGAGGCACTCGGTCGCCGCGGCCGCGATGGTCGGCTCGATCGTCTGAGTGCCCTTGGTGTCGGCGGTGTAGACGACCTTGCCCGTGCGGTCCTTCACCTGCTGCACGACGTGCCAGGGGATGTGCACGCCGTCGTTGGCCAGCGTCGAGTACCCGGAGGCGTTGTCGACCGGCGACACCTCGGCGGTGCCCATCGCGATGCGGATGCTGGGATCCCAGCCGTCCTGGCCCGCCGTACCGGGGATACCGGCGTCCTGGGCGGCCTTGATCGATGCGTCGCCGCCGTCCTTCAGTTGCGTGGTCAGGTCGACGAACGCGGAGTTGATCGAGTGGGTGGTCGCGTCGCGCAGGCTGACCATGCCGTCAGTCTCGCCGGAGACCGACTTGCCGTCGGCCGCGGTGAACGTGTAGCCCTTCAACTCCTTGTCGAGCGAGACGCCCTGGCGTAGGGCCGCGACGAGGGTCCAGGTCTTGAACGTCGAGCCCGTGGCCCGGTTGGTCGTGGCCCAGTTCCGCGAGTTGGTCAAGTAGTCGCTGTTGCCTCCGTACATCGCGAGGACGCCGCCCGTCGCGTTGTCGATGCTGACGAGTGAGGCGTGGAGCGCCGAGGCGTCCTTGCCGTTGATCGCAGCGGCCGCCTTGGTCTGCGCCTGCGCGACGGACACGGCGGCGTCCTGCTTCGCCTTGTCGAACGTGGTGGTGACCTCGAGCCCGCCCCCGTTGATCGTGGCCTCGTCGAAGCCCTTGCTCTTGAGTTCGTCCACGACGACCTTCATCAGGTAGCCGTCGGTGCCGCCGAAGCGGGCGTCCTTCTTGATGGTCGGGAACTCGGGCAGCGCGGAGTAGATCTTGGCCTTCTCGGCCTCGGTCATCGTGCCCATCTTCACCATCTGGTTGATGACGAACTGGTAGCGCTCCAGGAGGTCCTTGGCCTGCTTGTCGCCGAGAGCCGGATCCAGCAGCCCGGGGGCGTTCACGAGGGCCGCCAGCACGATCGCCTGCTGCTGGTTCAGCTGCGCGGCGGGGATGCCGAAGTAGGCCTGCGAAGCGGCCTCGATGCCGTAGGCGCCGCGTCCGAAGTAGACGGTGTTGAGGTAGCCCTCGAGAATCTGCTCCTTGGACTGCTCCTGCCCCAGCTTCAGCGAGATGACCGCCTCGCGGATCTTGCGGATCAGCGTCTTGTCCTGGTTGAGGTAGAAGATCTTGACGTACTGCTGGGTGATCGTCGAGCCGCCCTGGGTCTGGCCGGAGCCGATCGTGCTGATCGCCCGCAGGATGGCCGGGATCGAGATGCCGGGGTCGGTCCAGAACGTGGGGTTCTCGGCCGCGACGATGGCGTCCTTGACGTTCTGGGGCATGTCGGCGAACGCGAGCATCTCGCGGTTCTGCACGCTGAGGACGCCGAGTTCGGTCTGCCCGTCGGAGTACAGCAGGTGCGTGTTGGCGGTCGTGAAGTCCTTGTTGGGGTTCGGGATCGGCGTCGTCACCCAGAAGATCCCGGCCGCCGCGATTGCCACGACGAGCAGCGCGGCGATGGTGACCGTGACCCACTTGAGGACGCGTCGCACCCGGCCCTCGCGCTTGGCGTCAGGCGTGTTCGCGCGGGCAGGCTTAGCCATAGATGTCCTCGACCGTCTTTCTGCGGCGCGGGGGCTTGCGCTCCACGCCGTCTCCTAGCAGGAACGACTGGATCATGTGGTTCCAGCCACATTCATGGCACACCTCGACGACGCACACCTTGAATTCGCCGAACTCGGACTGCATCTCTTCGAGCTCGGCGGTCGAGCGGATGCGGCCGGAGTACTGCCCCAGTTGGCTGCCGAACACGTAGTTCAGCAGCACCATGCGGGACTGGCAGATCGGGCACGGTACGGCGTGCGGCTCGCCGTGGTGCAGAGCCGAGCGGATCAGGATGGGGTCGGCGTCGCAGGCCTCGGCCGGGGTGAGGGTGCGTACCCGGCTGCGCAGCGCCCGCAAGGTGTTGCGGCGCTGGAGGGCGTAATCGACCACCTCGCGCTTGGACCACATAGGTTTCGAGTCTAAAGGGCGGGCCCAACCCGGGCCGATTCTTGTTGCAGGTATACCCCTGGGGGTATCTGGTAGGATGGGCGGCGAGCCGACGACAGGAGTAGCCATGGCCACGATCGAGATAGGGTCCGCCAACCTCGAAGAGACCGTCACCTCGAACGACATCGTCCTGCTGGACTTCTGGGCCGCCTGGTGCGGGCCCTGCCGCATGTTCGCACCGGTGTTCGAGAAGGCGTCCGAGAAGCACGCCGACATCGTGTTCGGCAAGGTGGACACCGAGGCCGAGCAGCAGCTCGCCGGCGCCGCGGGCATCTCGTCGATCCCGACGCTGATGGCGTTCCGCGAGGGTGTCCTGGTGTACCGCGAGGCCGGTGCCCTGCCGGCCGCGGCGCTGGAGAGCCTCATCGAGCAGCTCCGCGAACTGGACATGACCGAGGTCCACGCCGAGGTCGCCGCCTCCCGGGCCGCGGCTGCGCAGCCGTCGGCGTGAGCGGGCGGTTCGTCCCGCGCGGGACGGCGGTCCGCGAGCGGGCCCCGGGTTCCGTCGTCTCGGACGCCGGGGTCGCCCTGCTTCCGGGTGCAGATGCCGCGGGTGGGCGTCCGGACGATACCGTCACCGGACAGCGGGAGGTCGCTGACTTCTTCGGCAGCGTCCCGAAGGTGGACGCCGTGGGTCGCGTTCCGCGGTCGCGGTTTCCGGGGCTGACCGGCTGGGGGGCCTGGCAGTCGGCGGCGCTGGTGGCGGCGTCTCTTGTTCTGTTCGTGCTGTACGGGGGGCTCGGTGCCGGGCTGTCTGCTTGGGTCCTGGTCGTAGTGGCGGCGTCGGTGCTGGGCGGGTTCGTCGTGGCGTCCTACGTGCCGCGCGGGGGCGCCAAGGCCGCATTCTCGCCCTGCGGGCTGATGCCGCTGCTCGCGACCTTCATGGTGCCGACCGTCCTGAACCCCGCGGACCCGATGTCGGCGGTCGTTGGCCTCGGGCTCCTGGGAGCCTTCTCCGCCCAGCGCGCGATGGGCGCCGGCTGCGGGGTGTGACCCGCCCGTTGGGCTGCCGCCCGGTGCGTCCCGTAGACTGGGCCGGCACTCGGGGCTATGGCGCAATTGGCAGCGCACCTGCTTTGCAAGCAGGGGGTTAGGGGTTCGAGTCCCCTTAGCTCCAC
>DAIRTI010000031.1:0-30726 GCA_036803965.1 Propioniciclava sp. | reverse complement strand
TCGGCAGCATCTTCTGGGTGCGGTCCAACGCCTGGATCTGGGACTTCTCGTCCACACACAGCACGATCGCGTCCTCGGGCGGCGCCAGGTACAAGCCCACCACGTCGGTGACCTTGGCCACCAGTTCGGGATCGGTGGAGAACTTGAACGTCTCAGCCCGCCACGGCTGCACCCCGTACTCCCGCCACGCCGTAGCGACCGTGGCGTTCCCGATGCCCAGATGCTGACCGAGGAGCCGGCTCGACCAGTGCGTCACTGCGTACTTCTTCGGCGGCGCCTTCAACGTTGCGGTCACGATCTTGCGGTGATCGATGACCCGCGGCCGGCCGCTACGCGGCTGGTCATCGAGCCCGTCCAGGCCGTGCACTGCGTACCGGTTCCGCCACGTCAACACGGTCACCTTCGACACCCCCACCTTGGCAGCGATCCGCTCGTTGGCCTCGCCGTCCGCAGCCGCCAACACGATCCGGGCCCGCTGCGCCAATCCCGCCCGCACACTCGTCGACCGGGTGATCCGCGCCAGTTCCTCCCGGTCACCATCACGCAACACCAACGCGGGAGCAGGACGATTCGCCATGCCCCATCATCCCAAAACCTAACCGTTCAGGAACTAACGACACGCCACACTAGTTCGTGGTGGGGGGGGTATGCGGGTCCGCCGCAGATGCGAGCCACGGTTCGCATCGTCCTGGTACTCGAGCGTGTGCTGCCTAAGAGCACAGGAACTCGTCCGCGCCGCGCGAGCGATCCCCGCCTGACCGACCCCATCGATGTGGCAGTTCCGTCGTTACCGCGACGAGACCGCCACATCGATGGGGTGGGGCCGCCCGCGGACTTCGCCCTTCCGGGCAGTTAGCCCCCTCCCGGGCAGTTAGCCCCTTTGAGTCGAGTTTGCCCTTCGGATCCGCGGGGCGAAGTGCCCGCAACGGGGCGAACGTCGCGGAGAGTCAAGGCACCGGCGGCAACCGCGTCGATGTGGCGGATGCGTCGTTGTGGTGACGAGAGTGCCACATCGGTCTGGGAGGGCGCCGAGTCGTGCGGGGCGGTGCATCTACAAGCACCGGGGTGCGCGTCCATCGCGGAGGAGCAGTGTGACGAACTGAACGGCCCGGCGATCGGACGCCCGCTGCCGCTGTTGTGTGAACGCCCACCGCCGTGGTGGATTGGACGAATGAGCGAGGAGATCGACGAGCGCACGGCAGACCTGTCGGCGACGGAACCCAGCGACAAGCCAACCCCTGAGGACGCCCCCCTCGGCCCGCCCTGGGTCGATCCGCGCGCCTACGTGGCGCTGCCGCGGCTGACCGGACTCGCCCTGTCGCCCGACGGCACCCACCTGGTCGCCTCGGTCAGCGGACCCAACAACGACGCCAACGCCTACGTCACCGCCCTGTGGCGCATCGACTCCAGCGGCGAGAACTCGGCCCGCCGCCTGACTCGCGGCGTCGAGGGCGAAGCGGCGTCGGCGTTTCTGCGCGACGGCTCGCTGCTGTTCACCTCGAAGCGCACGGTCCCCGCCGCGGGAAGCGACCCCGTCAAGGACACCACCAAGGCTCTCTGGTGCCTGCCACGTGACGGCGGCGAGGCGTACGTCCTGGCCAGGCGCGACGGCGGCTGGGAGGCCGTCGCCACCGCCCGGGACGCCGACGCGGTCGTCTTCGCCGTCCCTGCGCACCCGGGCACCGAAGACGAGCAGGCCGACGCCGCCAAGCGCGAGGCCCGCGCCAAGGCCAAGGTCAGCGCGATCCTGCACACGGGCGTCCCGGTCCGCTTCTGGGACCACGACCTCGGCGCCGAAACCACCCGCCTGCTCGCAACCTCGATCAAGACCGGTCAGACCGACGCCGAACTGGACGCCGCTGGCGTCCGTCCGCTCAGCGGCGACGTGGGACCCGCCCTGGAGGGCCCCTTCACCCTCAGCGACGACGGACGCGTACTGGCCACGGGCTGGCACCGCCGCGAGAAGAACGGGTTCGTCCGCGAGACGGTCGCGATCTGGGACGCCACCACCGGCACCAAGCGCATCGTCGAGGGCGACGACCTCGAGTTCGGCTCCCCGCTGGTCTCGCCCGACGGCCGCTGGGTGGCCGCGGTGGCGACCACGCTTCCCACCCGCGAGCAGGTCTTCCACTCCTGGCTCTGCCTGATCGACACCGAGACCGGCGAGCGACGCGACCTCACCCGCGCCTGGGACCGCTGGCCCGCCCCGGCCGCCTGGTCCCGCGACGGCCGCACCCTCTACGTCACCGCCGACGACGACGGCGACTGCCCGGTCTGGGCGGTCGAGGTCGGCTCCGAAGAAACAGGGACGCCCCGCCGGCTCACCACCACCGGCGCCTTCTCCGGCGTCCAGGCCGCCCCGGACGGCACTCTCTACGCATTGCGGTCGTCCTACACCGACCCCGGCTCGATCGTCCGGATCCACCCCACTACCGGCGAGGCCACCACCCTCCAGTCCCCGGTCGCGTACCCCGAGCTGCCCGGACGCCTCGAGCGCGTCGAGACCCAGGCCGCCGACGGCGTCCGAGTGCCTGGATACCTCCTGCTGCCAACAGACGCCTCCCCGGAGAACCCCGCGAAGCTCGCCCTGTGGATCCACGGAGGCCCGATGGGCTCGTGGAACGCCTGGTCGTGGCGCTGGTGCCCCTGGCTGCTGGTCTCGCGCGGGTACGCCGTCCTGCTGCCCGACCCGGCCCTGTCCACCGGCTACGGACGCGACTACATCCAGCGCGGCTGGGGACGCTGGGGCTCCGAGCCGTTCACCGACCTCATGGCCCTCACCGATGCCGTCGAGTCCCGGCCCGACATCGACGAGTCCCGCACGGCCGCGATGGGCGGCTCGTTCGGCGGCTACATGGCCAACTGGGTCGCCGGCCACACCGACCGCTTCCGGGCGATCGTCACGCACGCGTCCCTGTGGAACCTCGACGCCTTCGGCGCCACCACGGACGCCCCCTGGTACTGGGACTTCGAGATGGGCCCCGAGGCCCGCGCGGCCAACTCGCCGCACCGCTTCGCCGACAGCATTCGGACGCCGATGCTGGTGGTCCACGGTGACAAGGACTACCGCGTCCCGATCGGGGAGGGCCTGGCGCTCTGGTGGGCGCTCGTGCAGGGCTGGGACGGCGCCCCCGAGGACCTGCCGCACCGGTTCCTCTACTTCCCGGACGAGAACCACTGGATCCTCACGCCCAACCACGCCCGGGTCTGGTACGAGACGGTGCTCGCCTTCCTGGCCCGCCACGTCGAGGACGAACCGGAGCGACGTCCCGATCTGCTCTAGAGCTGGTACGCGCGTACGACGCTAGATGCGCTAGTCAGCTAAACTTCAGAAATCAATGCCCAAAAAACTAGTACGACCGTACCGATCTGTGCCATACTCCTCTTGTCTTCCTCAAGGCCGAGCGAAAGAGCACACCGATGGGTTACCGGGTAGCGTCCGAAGTAGGGCAGCTGAAGCAGGTCATCGTCCACCGTCCAGGGTTGGAGATGGCGCGGCTCACCCCCACCAACAAAGACGATCTGCTGTTCGATGACCTGCTCTGGCTCGACAACGCGCAGGCCGAGCACGACGCCTTCGCCGGCGTGCTGCGGGGCGCAGGCGCCGAGGTGCTGTACCTGCAGGACCTGCTGACCGACACCCTCCGCGTCCCGGACGCCAAGGAGTACGTCCTGTGCCGCGTCATCGACGAGCGGATCTTCGGCCCTGAGGGTGTCGAGGCCCTCCGCGGCTACACCGACCAGCTGCCCACCGAGGCCCTCGCCGAGTTCCTCGTGGCCGGCATGACCAAGCGCGAGCTGCTCGACATCATGCCCGAGCCGAATTCGATGGACACCAAGTTCATGGGTGTGGACGACTTCGTCCTCAACCCCCTGCCGAACCACCTGTTCACCCGCGACACCTCGTGCTGGGTCTACGACGGCGTGGCCATCAACTCGATGAGCAAGCCGGCCCGCCAGCGCGAGACCATCACCTACGAGGCCATCTACCGCTGGCACCCCGCGTTCGCCGACGCCGGCTTCCGCCGCTGGGGCGAGGGCGTCATCGAGGGCCGCTCGACGATCGAGGGCGGCGACGTCCTGGTCATCGGCAACGGCGCCGTCCTGGTCGGCCTGTCCGAGCGCACCGCCGCGATGGGCGCCGAGCGCATGGCCCGGCGGCTCTTCAAGGCCGGCTCCGCCCAGATGGTCGTGTGCGTCCACCTGCCCAAGGAGCGGGCCCAGATGCACCTCGACACCGTCATGACGATGCTCGACTGCGAGAGCTTCGTCCGCTACCCGCTCTTCGGCGACCGCGCCACCTGGGTCCTGCGCCCCGGCGTCGGCGACTCGATCGACATCGAGGCGCACGCGCCCGAAGACTTCCAGTCCGTTCTCGCCCTGGCGCTCGGCCTCCCGGCCGTCCGCATCCTCGTCCCGCCCTACGACGGGCTCACCGCCGAGCGCGAGCAGTGGAACGACGGCTGCAACGTCCTGGCCGTCGCCCCAGGCGTCGTCGTCGGCTACGACCGCAACACCCGCACCTCCAACTACCTGCGCGACAACGGCATCGAGGTCCTCGAGGTCCCCGGCGCCGAACTCGGACGCGGACGCGGCGGCCCCCGCTGCATGAGCTGCCCGACCCTCCGGGCTGACTGATCCGCCCCCGGCGCCTGGCCGCCGAACCGCGCAGGGGGCGTCCGATCACGGCGGCTGACAGCCGCCGAACAAGCAATACGCATGACTTCCGCAAGATCACCGCCGGACGCTCCGGCGACCCCTCACCACGACCAGAAGGAACCCACCATGACGACCCAGCATGCCCCCGCACGCCCCGCCGTCCTCACCGAGGACGACCTCCCGGCCGTGAACCGCCACGCGCTGTTCGGCCGCAGCTTCCTCAAGGAGCTCGACTTCACGCCGCAGGAGTGGCGCTCGCTGCTCGACCTGGCCGCCGAGCTGAAGGCCGCCAAGAAGGCCGGCGCCGAGCGCCAGGCGCTCAAGGGCAAGAACATCGCCCTGCTGTTCGAGAAGACCTCGACCCGCACCCGCTGCTCGTTCGAGGTCGCCGCGTTCGACCAGGGCGCGCACGTCACCTACCTCGACCCGACGGGCTCGCAGATGGGCCACAAGGAGTCGGTCCGCGACACCGCCCGCGTCCTCGGCCGCTACTACGACGGCCTCGAGTTCCGCGGCAAGCGGCAGACCGACGTCGAGACGCTGGCCGCCGACTCAGGCGTCCCGGTCTGGAACGGCCTCACCGACGAGTGGCACCCGACCCAGATGCTGGCCGACCACCTGACGATGCACGAGGCGTCCGGCAAGGACTACTCCGACATCACGTTCGCGTACGTCGGCGACGCCCGCAACAACGTCGCCAACTCGCTGCTCATCGCCGGCGCGCTGATGGGGATGGACGTCCGCATGGTCGCCCCGAAGCAGCTGCAGACCGACGCCGCGATCGTGGCCGAGGCCGAGCGGCTCGCCGCCACGACCGGCGCCAAGGTCACCGTGACCGACGACGCGAAGGCCGGCGTCGCGGGCTGCGACTTCCTCTACACCGACGTCTGGGTCTCGATGGGCGAGCCCAAGGAGGTCTGGGACGAGCGCATCGCCCTCCTGTCGCCCTACCAGATCAACGCCGAGCTGATGGCCGCGACCGGCAACCCGAACGCCAAGTTCCTGCACTGCCTGCCCGCGTTCCACGACCGCAACACGACGGTCGGCGAGGACATCTTCCAGAAGACGGGCATGGACGCCCTCGAGGTCACCGACGAGGTGTTCGAGGGTCCGGCGTCCATCGTCTTCGACCAGGCCGAGAACCGCATGCACACCATCAAGGCCGTCATGGTCGCGACCCTCGGGGAGTGGTGACATGCGCATCGTGATCGCGCTGGGCGGCAACGCCCTGCTGCAGCGCGGAGAGAAGCCGGACGCCCGCCCGCAGATCGCCAACGTGGACGCCGCCGTCGCCGCCCTCGCCCCGCTCGCCGAGAGCCACGAGATCGTCCTGACCCACGGCAACGGGCCGCAGGTCGGCGTCCTCGCCCTGCAGTCGGCGAACGACACGGCCCTGTCCGAGCCGTACCCGTTCGACACCCTCGGCGCGATGACCCAGGGCATGATCGGCTACTGGATGCTGCAGTCGCTGCAGAACCACCTGCCCGGACGCCACGTCGCCGCCATGGTCAACCAGACCCTCGTACTGGCCGGCGACCCGGCGTTCGAGAACCCGACGAAGTTCGTCGGCCAGGTCTACGACGCCGAGCAGGCCGAGAAGCTGGCCGCCGAGCGCGGCTGGGTGATGAAGCCCGACGGGCAGTACTTCCGCCGGGTCGTGCCGTCGCCGAAGCCGCAGCGGGTCGTCGAGACCCGGCTCATCCGGACCCTCATCGACGCCGGCGCGGTCGTCGTCTGCGGCGGTGGCGGAGGCATCCCGGTGATCCGCGACGAGTGCGGACGCCGCAAGGGCGTCGAGGCCGTCGTCGACAAGGACCTCACCGCAGCCGTCCTCGCCGAGGCGCTCGAGGCCGACTTCCTGATGATCCTCACCGACGTGCCGGCGGTGCTCGACAACTACGGCACGCCCGACCAGTGCGAGATCAACCGCGCCACCCCCGCCTTCATGCGCCGCCGCGGCTTCGCGGCCGGCTCGATGGGGCCCAAGGTCGAGGCGGCCTGCCGCTTCGTCGAGCTCACCGGCGACACCGCGGCCATCGGCCGCCTCGAGGACGCCGAGAAGATCATCGCCGGCGAGGCCGGGACGATCATCACCCCCGGCGGCAACTACGGCGGCCCGGACGACATCCGTCCGCCCCTGCCCGAGCCCGTCGAGACCCGCAAGCGCCGCGCCTGACAGCAAGTCGGACGCCGACGGCGTCCGGTCTGAACCAAGAAATCGGACGCCTGGGCGTCCGGTCTGAACCGAGAAACAAACGGACGCCGACGGCGTCCGAGCAGAACTCACCGCGGCCCAACAGGGGCCGCACCCAACCAGGAACCGACCAGTAACACCACACGAAGGAGTGGAGAACAATGACGAAGATCGTCAACTCGTGGAACGACTTCGATCCCCTGAAGCACGTGATCGTGGGTCGCGCGGACTTCAGCGTGATCCCGCCGGAGGAGCCGGCCACCTCTGAGAAGGTGCCCGTCGACTCCGAGATGCGGGGCATGTGGGGGCCGCGTCCGACCGCGACCGTCGAGGCCGCCAACGAGCAGCTCGACAACTACGCGAAGATCCTCGAGGGCCTGGGCGTCAAGGTCGACCGGCCGACGCCGCTGCAGTGGAACCAGCAGATCAAGACCCCCGACTTCACCACCGACTCCGGCTTCACGCAGATGCCGCCCCGCGACATCCTGCTCACCATCGGCAACGAGATCATGGCGTCGGCGAACTCGTTCCGCTGCCGCTACTTCGAGTACCTGGCCTACTGGCCGCTGATGAACTGCTACTTCGAGCAGGATCCCGAGTTCAAGTGGACCCAGGCCCCCCGCCCGCGGCTCACCGACAAGTCGTACAAGCACAACTACTACGACGAGCGGATCTCGATCGAGGAGCGCCTCATCCGCACCGCCAACAAGGACTTCGTGACCACCGAGGTCGAGCCCATGTGGGACGCTGCGGACGTCATGCGCGTCGGCAAGGACCTGTTCATCCAGCACGGCCTGACCACGAACCGCAAGGCCATGGAGTGGTTCAAGCGCTACTACCCCGACCTGCGCGTGCACTCGGTCAACTTCCCCGGTGACCCCTACCCGATCCACATCGACGCGACCTTCGTGCCGCTGCGTCCGGGCCTGATCATCAACAACCCGCACCGTCCTCTGCCCGACGAGCAGCGGAAGATCTTCGAGGCCAACGACTGGCAGATCGTCGACGCCGCGCAGCCGGCGCACGACAACCCGCCGCCGCTGTGCTACTCGTCGGTCTGGCTGTCGATGAACTGCCTGGTCATCGACCACAAGACGGTCTGCGTCGAGGCGTCCGAGGTGCACCAGATGGAGCAGATGGACAAGCTCGGCATGAACGTCATCCCCGTGCCGTTCCGGGACGCCTACGCCTTCGGCGGCGGCCTCCACTGCGCCACCGCGGACATCTACCGCGAGGGCGGCTGCGAGGACTACTTCCCGAAGCAGGTCGAGGACCCCACCCTCGTCTGACCCAGGATTCCGGCTCCGGGGACGCCCACGCGGCGCCCCCGGGCCGGAACCCTTCCCGCCCGGGCAACACCTACCTGTCGGCGTCTTCCGCGAAGGAGCGGTAACCATGCAATCTTCAAGTCGTCACAAGCTGAACGGCTACCTCTTGATGTTCCTGTCCTCCAGCCTCATGGGCGGCATCGGCGCGTTCGCCCGATTCATCGGCGCTCCCGGACTGTTCATCTCGTTCTGCCGCAACACGGCCGGCGTCATCATGGTGACGCTGCTGTTCCTGGCGGGCCGCAAGTTCGTCAAGTTCAAGGGCTTCCGGGTCACCCCGATGATCGTGCTGTCCGGCATCTTCCTCGGCCTGCTGTCGGGCCTCTACGTCATGTCGACCCAGATGACCACGCTCGCCAACGCGGCCTTCCTCATCTACACCGGCCCGGTCTACTCGACCATTCTCGCGAGCATCTTCCTCAAGGAGCCCTTCACCAAGGTGACGGCGATCTCGCTCGGTTCGGTCTTCCTCGGCTGCCTGCTGATCATCGGCATCATCAACTACACCCAGGGCGCCGGGCTGACCCTCACGCTCGACCTCGATCCCAAGTACATGGTCGGCAACCTCGTCGCGCTGGCGTCCGGTCTGGCCTACGGCCTCTTCCTGTTCTTCAGTCGCTACCGGATGGACGTGGACTCCGACGTCCGGGCGTACACGAACTTCATCTTCGCCGCCATCACGCTGGGCATCATCAACCTGATCCAGCAGCCGAAGCTGGACGCCACCAACTGGCTGGTCCTCATCGCCGCCGCGTTCATCACCGGCGCCGGTGCCTTCTACCTGCTCACCGTCGCGTCCAAGATCCTGCTGGCCGGTGAACTCGCCACGATCTCCTACCAGGAGACGATCATGGCGACGATCCTTGGAGTGGTCCTCTTCTCGGAGCCGCTGTCCTTCATGCAGATCCTGGGCGGTGCCCTGATCATCATCGGCGGCGTGATCCAGATCATGTCCTCGGCCAGAAAGGTCGAGTCGGCCGACAGGGACATGGCAGAGGCCATGGTGGGTTGACGCCGAGCGGCTCGATTCACGAGAAGCGATGCTGATCCCAGGGAAGAACGAGGAGAAGAAATGACCCGCGAGACGAACATCACGCGCATGGACGCGTTCACCTACCGCGAGCTGATCAAGGACGGGGACGCCGTCGTGCTGATCCCGGTCGGGGCCATCGAGCAGCACGGAGCCCACATGCCTCTCGGCGTGGACATGATGCTGACCACCAAGATGGCCGAACTCGCGGCCGAGCAGGTCGGCGGCCTGGTGGGCCCGACGGTCAGCCTCGGCTACAAGTCGCAGCAGCGGTCGGGTGGCGGCCACCACATCGTCGGCACCTTCGGCTTCGACGCCGAGACGGTGATCGGCACTTGCCGGACGCTGGTCCGCGAGCTGGCGCGCCACGGCGTCTCGAAGGTGGTGTTCGTCAACGGGCATTACGAGAACTACCAGTTCATCTACGAGGGCGTGGACCTGGCCCTCCGCGACCTGGCCGCGGCGGGGGCGTCCGAGTCTCGGGTGATGATGCTGTCCTACTGGGACTTCGTCACCCCCGAGCTGATCGAGCGGATCTACCCCGAGGGGTTCCCGGGCTGGGACGTCGAGCACGGCGGGCTCATGGAGACCTCGTTGATGCTCGAGTTCTTCCCCGAGCTCGTGCGGATGGACCGCCTCATCGACCACCCGGCCGCCGAGCTGCCGCTCTACGACGTTCTGCCGGCCGTGGCGTCCATGACCCCGGACTCGGGCTGCCTGTCCTCGGGCCGGGACTCCACCGCCGAGAAGGGCCGGCTGCTCGCCGACTCGATGGTCGCCGGAATGGTGGCCGCCGTACGCGAGGGCTTCCCCGCCTGAGGGGAGCCCTACCTTGTCACAAGGCCGACGATGGGACTCGACATGGCCAATGTCATCGGAGACGAGGCGTTGATCAAGAGCGCTCCGAAGCGGGAGGCGGGCAACCTCGAAGAGGAGCTGCAGCCGATCCCCGAGAGTGCACGCACGAACAAGGTGGGGGGCCAATTCTGGATCTGGGCGGGGGCGAACATCGCACCGATCAACTGGGTGCTCGGTGCCCTGGGGATTCACCTGGGGCTCGGGCTCGCAGACACCGTCGGGGTGATCGCGGTCGGGAACTTCATCGGGATGTCCCTGTTCGGGTTCTTCGTCCTGCTCGGCCAGCGCACAGGCGTGACCGGCATGGTGCTGTCCCGCGCCGCCTTCGGGCGGCGGGGGGCGTACCTCCCGGCCGGCATCCAGGCGGTGCTGTCGATCGGCTGGTCGGCCGTCAACACCTGGATCGTCCTCGATCTGGTGATGGCGCTGTTCGGCAAGCTGGGGCTGGTCGACCCCACCGGCAAGAACGTCTGGGTCAGGATCGCGGTCGCCGCAGTCATCATGGCGATCCAGGTGACGATCTCGTGGATGGGCTACCGCGCCATCGCCGCGTTCGAGAAGTGGACCGTTCCGCCGACCCTGCTGGTGCTGATCTCGATGTCGATCGTGGCCTGGTTCGGGATGAGCCTGGACTGGTCGTACGCCGGCCCGCCCGGGGCAGTGCTGCAGGGAGCCGAACGCTTCGCGGCCATCACCTCGGTCATGACCGCGATCGGCATCGGCTGGGGCATCACCTGGTTCACCTACGCCGCGGACTACTCGCGGTTCGTGTCCAGGAGCGTCCCGAAGCCGAAGTTGTACCTGGCCAGCGCGGCCGGCCAGTTCCTGCCGGTGGTCTGGCTGGGGCTGCTGGGAGCCAGCCTGGCCACGACCAACGGTGACATCGATCCCGGACAGCTCGTCGTGCAGAACTACGGCGCCCTCGCGGTGCCCGTGCTGCTGCTCGTCGTGCACGGGCCGATCGCCACCAACACCCTGAACATCTACACCTGCACGGTCGCGACCCAAGCGCTCGACATCTCGATCGGACGCCGCAAGCTGAGCACCGCCGTCGGCGTCCTGTCGATGCTCATCGTGGTCTTCCTGATCTTCCAGGAGGACTTCGCGACGGTGCTCGACACCTGGCTGGTGATCCTCGTCGGCTGGATCTCGGCCTGGGGCGGGATCATGCTCGTCCACTACTACCGGCTCGAACGTGGACGCTCCGACTTCGCCGTCCTGTTCGAGGGCGTCGAGACCCGCAAGCTGCCCGCGGTGAACTGGGCCGGCTACGCCTCGTTCTTCATCGGGGTGGCCATGACGTGGATGTTCATGCACGGCGCGATCCCGGCCGCCCAGGGACCGGCTGCGCGAGCGCTCGGCGGCGTGGACCTGTCGTGGCTTGTCGGCCTGATCACCTCGGCCGCGTTGTACGCCGTGCTGGGGCCCAAGGTATGCCGACGCTACGAGGGGTACCGGTTGAGCTGAGCGCTGAGAACCGCAGGTTCCTCACGCGCGCCGGTCAGCAAGTGACCAACCAAACGAAGGAAGGACGATCCCATGTCAGCACAGCCCGCGCTGAAGTTGACCCCGGCCCACAAGGCCGAGGTGCTCATCGAGGCGCTGCCGTGGCTGCGGCGCTTCGCCAACACGATCGTCGTCATCAAGTACGGCGGCAACGCGATGACCAGCGAGCCGCTGCGGCACGCGTTCGCCCAGGACGTCGTCTTCCTGCACCAGGTCGGCATCAAGCCGGTCGTCGTGCACGGCGGGGGGCCGCAGATCAGTTCGATGCTGGCCAAGCTTGAGATCGAGGCCGAGTTCGTCGGCGGGCTGCGGGTCACCACGCCCGCGGTGATGGACGTCGTGCGCATGGTCCTCACCGGCCAGGTGCAGCGTGAACTGGTCAACCTGATCAACGCCGAGGACGCCTGCGCGGTCGGCATCTCCGGCGAGGACGGCGGCCTGTTGCGGGCCCACCGGCGCTGCACGTCGGTGAGCGGCGAGCCCATCGACATCGGACGCGTCGGCGACGACATCGAGGTCGATCCCAAGGCCGTCCTGGATCTGCTGGACGCCGGACGCATCCCGGTCGTCTCGACCGTCGCCGTGGACGCCGACGAGCCCGGCCAGGTGCTCAACGTCAATGCCGACTCCGCGGCGTCCGCTCTGGCCGTGGCGCTCGGGGCGAGCAAGCTGCTGGTGCTGACCGACGTCGAGGGGCTGCTGGGCCACTGGCCCGATCCCGAGAGTGTGATCCGGTACATCGGCGTCACGCGCGCCGAGGCGATGCTGAGCACCCTCGACTCGGGGATGGCACCGAAGCTGGAGGCGTGCGTCCGGGCGATCCAGGGCGGCGTCCCGCAGGCGCACATGATCGACGGACGCCGCGAGCACTCGATGCTCGTCGAGGTCTTCACGACCGAGGACATGGGCACCATGGTGCTCCCGGACGCGCTCGTCGACGACGCGGGCACGGGCGCCGGGGAGTGCCTCCCGGGCGCTGTAACCGCCCGCTGGCAAGACCGAACAGCCGATGAGGCGGAGCGAAGGGGGAGAGCACAATGGGCGTCATGACAACGGGACCGTCGACGGCACGAGGCCAGCAGCGCCGCCAGCAGATCATCGGGGCGGCGGCGGAGATCCTGCGCGAGAGCGGCCCGGCGAGCGTGTCCATGCGCAACGTGGCCAAGCGCGGGGCGGCGTCCCTGTCGGCGATGACCTACTACTTCGAGAACGCCGACGAGCTGCTGGAGGAGGCCGGCCGGGTGAACATCGCGCTGTGGGCCAACCGCGCCGAGAAGGTGGCCGAGCAGGCCGAGTCGGGTCCGGCACCCGAGGGACGCGAGGCCGCGATCGACCTGGTGCTGGCCGCCACCCTCCCCAAGGACTCGCCCCTGCTGGGCCACTACTCGCAGCTGATCGCGGCCGGCTCGTCGGCCCCGGTCGCGCGGGCTTACCACACCGGGCGTGGACGCCTGAACCTCGCGGTCACCCGCGTCCTGAGCGTCGTGGGCATCGAGGCCCCCGCCGAGCTCGTGATCGCCATCGTGGACGGCGCCGCCGTCACCGCCCTCTCCGAAGGCTGCGACGTGCACGAGACGGCACGGCGCTACCTGTGCGAACTGCTGGCCCACTATGACGATGAGACCTGGCCATGTCGGTGACAGCAGTTGTGCCCATCGCTGAATACGAGGCCGACAAGGACGTTTCGAGCCTCACCCGCGCTCTCGACCACGCCGACTCCGGCGTCCGGAGACGCGCCGTGCTCGCCCTGGGACGCATCGGCGACCCGCGCGCCGTGCCGGCCCTGGCGTCCGCTCGGCGCGACCGCGAGGGCTGCGTCCGGGCCGCCGCCGTCACGGCGCTCGGGCAACTCGCGCCCCGCGTCCTGCCCGCGATGACGCGGGCGCTCGATTCGGCCCTCGACAACGACGATCCCGGACGCCGCGGCGTCCGTCGCGAGCAGGTCGAGCAGGAGATCCGCTCGGTCGTCGTCCAGCCTCTGCTGTCGGCGCTCAACGATGCGCACTCCGGCGTCCGGGAGGCCGCCGCTGCGGCCCTGGGCGGGGTGCCCGACGAGTCGCTCGTCCGGGTGCTCGTCGGCTGCCTGGGCGACAACTCGGCCCAGGTGCGTGCCGCCGCCGCGGGTGCGCTGGTGCGGCGCGGCGTCCCCCTGCCCCGGACGCTCCTGGTCGCGCTCAACGACCCGAATCCCGAGATGCGCCGGCTGGCCGCCGAGATCATCTGCCGCATCGGACCCGCCGCGATCGCCGACCTCACCGCCGCCCTCCACGACGACGACTGGGCGCTGCGCCGGTCCGCGTCCGAGGTGCTCGACCGTCTCCGCTGGACGCCCCCGCGCGACGCCACCGGCGCCGCGTACTGGCTTGCCAGAGGCGACTGGGACGCCTGCGCCGCCATGGGCGCGGGGGCCGTCGGCCCCCTGCGCGAGGCGCTGCGCTCCGCCAACCCCGACCATCGCCGCTCCGCCACGGTTGCCCTGGGCCGACTCGGCTCGGCGGCGGTCGAGCCCCTGCTGGCAGACCTCGCCGACCTGAGCGTCGAGGTGCGCAGGTCCGCGGCGGCGGCGCTCCGCGTCATCGGCCCAGAGGCCGTCGCGCCCCTGACCGCGGCGCTCACCGGCCGCGGGGACCGGCCTGCGCTCGCCGCCGAGCTGTTGGGCGAGATCGGCGATCGCAGTGCCGTCGCGCCGCTCGTGACGGCCCTGGACGCCCCAGAGCCCGAGCTGCGCAAGGCGGCCGTCGCCGCCCTCGGACGCCTCGGCGACCCGAGCGCCGTCCCGGCCCTGGTGGCCAGCCTGGACAGCCCCACCTGGGGCCTGCCGCAGGCGGCGGCGTCCGCGCTCGGGGCGATCGGCGACGTGCGCGCGGTCGACGCCCTGGTGTCGGCCCTCGATGCCCCGAGCGAGTGGGTGCGGCGCACGGCGTCGGAGGCCCTCGGTGCGCTGGGCGACCGGCGCGCCGTGCGGGCGCTGATGGGCGTCCTGGCCGACCAGAGCGCGCAGGTCCGCCGGGTCGCTGCCCTTGCTCTGGGCGCCATCGGCGACCCGGACGCCGGCGTCGCCCTGGCGTCCCTGCTGGGGCCCCTGCCGGACTCGATTCCTGGCGCGTCCAGGCCCGCTGACGTCGCTGCCGAAGGGACGGCGTCCTCGGGAACCCCGCGCGTCGCGGCCGAGGTGTCCGGTGACCCGGTGCCGGCCGTGCGGTGCGCGGCGGCGTCCGCGCTGGGCGACATCGGTGACGTCCGGGCGGCGCCGGCGCTGATCGCGTCCCTGAGCGACGGTGACGTCCAGGTGCGGGCGATCGCGGTGTGGGCGCTCGGACAGGTCGGCAACGGGCACGCGCTCGAGCCGCTCGTCGTGGCGCTCGGCGACCGCAGCTCCGAGGTGCGCGAGGCGGCTGTGGACGCGCTCACCGGCCTCGGACGCGTCGCCGTGCCGCGGCTCGTGGCTCTGGCCGAGGACGGTCCGCGCTACGTGCGCTGCCGCGCCGCCCAGGCGCTCGGACGCATCGGAGACCCGGACGCCGTCGCGCCCCTGGTCACCATGCTCTCGGGGCCGGACGAGTGGCTGCGCCGCGCCGCCGCCTCCGCGCTCGGGGAGTTGGGGGACGCCGCGTCCGTCGACCCGCTGATCGGCGCCCTCGCCGACCCGGACGAGGCGACCCGCGCGGCGGCCGCCCAGGCCCTCGGACGCCTCGGCGACACCGGAGCCCTGCCGGCCCTCATCGAGTCGATGGCCGACCTGGCCCCGAGCGTCCGCGCGGCCGCGGCCGAGGCCCTGGTCTCCCTCAGTGCGCACCTGGCCGACTGACCACGCCGATCGATGGGTGTTGCGGCGCCGAGCGCCGTATTGCGAGAGGCGCATTGGCAGTTGCGAAAATCGCAAGAAGCTGTCAGCATTGATCGATGGAGACGACGGCAGATCGTGTGCGCAAGCTCATCGGGGAACTCGGTATGCCCCAGAGCGCCTTCGCGGAAAGGGTTGGGCTGGAGCCAACCAAGCTGTCCAAGTCGCTCAACGGAGTGCGGAGGTTTTCGTCCCTGGATCTAGCGATGATCGGCGAGTTCGGCCACGTCACGGTCGATTGGCTGTTGACCGGCGAGGAGGTGGCGAGCGCAACTGCTGCTCGCGCCTCGGTCGGCAGTTCGACGGCACAGGCTTTGGCATTGGCGCAGGACTATTCGACAATGCGCTCGGATCTTGCCTCGCTTGGCTACGAACAGCACTGGCGACTTCCCGAGCCGGTGGCGTTGAGCGGCACGTGGATCGGGCAGGGGCGCGCGCTCGCCGCTGCGGCGTCCGAGATGATCGAGCGTGCGGGGTTGTCGGCGACCGACAATCTCCCTGAGGTCGTCGAGGCGGTCTTCGGCATCGACGTCGCCGTGCAAGAGCTAGGAGACGGGTTCGACGGGCTGGCGGTGGCAACGAGTACCGCCAGGCTCATCCTGGTGGATGCCACGCCCATCTCGGCTCGCCAACGGTTCACGATCGCGCATGAGTTGGGTCACCTGCTTGCCAGCGATGATCAGCACCTTCACGAAGATCCCGACATCTTCTCGGCCTCGAGTCGAAGGGGCGAGAGCGAGGTGCGGGCTAACGCCTTCGCATCCGCGCTCCTGATGCCCGAGGCGTTGATGAAGGAACGCCTGGCTGAGGGGAACGTCGTCGTCCCGACTCTGTGCGCACTGGCAGGCGAACTGAGGGTTTCGCCCTCGGCCCTGGCGATCAGGCTGGAGGGTCTCGCGCTCATCGATCAAGAGATGGGTGAGCGTTTGCGGGGGGTCACCGCGAAGGAGGCGGCTCGCATTGCCGGCCGTTCGGCCGGGTTCGCCCAGGCTAGTGCCGCGTCCATGACGCCCAGGCCGCCGGCTTCGCTCCTGTCCGATGCGTTCTCGGCCTTCGAGAACGGAGATGTGACACTGCGGCTGTACGCGCGGCTGCTGGGCGTCGAAACCAGCGTGCTGCGACAGCAGCTGGAGCACATCGAGGACGCCTGCTGCTGATGCCCCCGCTCGTCTTCCCCGACAACACGGTGCTGTGCAACTTCGCTTCGGTGAACCGGCTTGAGTTGCTGGAAGGCTGGCTCGGCGGCCGCGGCCGGTGGACGGCAGCCGTGGCATACGAGGTGGGTCGTTCGACCACCGTTCTGCCGGCGCTGGCCTCCATCGGCCGTGACGGCTGGCTCGGTGAACCCATCGACATCGAGGATGCCCAGTCCGTGGCAAGGGTCGAGACGATCCGTCGGGTCGTGTTCGGCGGTGCTCCCGACCGGCCGCTCCAGCACCTCGGGGAGGCCCAGACGTGCTTCCTACTCGCCGAGTGGAGCGAGTTCACCGGAGCCTGGTGGGTCACGGACGACGAGGACGCTTATGAGTACGCCGTGAGGCGCGGCATTGCGAGCTATCGCACGGTCGACATCATGCGCCACCTTGTCGCCGACGGCGATCTGCGTGCCGATGAAGCGTTCGCTCTGATGCGACGAATGGCCGACCGCGATCGCGGCTTGTTCGTGCCGCAGCGATCTCGCGACCTCGAGTAGTCAATGCAGGAGTCAGCTGGCAGGGCGGGCTCCTGTGAGCGCCGGAACGCTCGGCGACGGTCGGCGTCCGATCTCTGAACGGGGCCGGACGGTGCGTCAGCGTCCGCTGTTGACGATGACCCCCGACGTACCGGTGCTGCCCGGCCAGCAGGTGAACGCGACCGGCACCGTCTGGCCGCGGGTGACCATCTCGTTGAGGGTGTCCAGGCACTTGGAGACGAGCACGTTCGGGTCGTTCGAGACCGAACCGGCGAGCGTCTGGTTCGCGGCCGCCTCGGCCTCGGCGGTCTTCTTGCGCTGCTCGGCGATGCGGGTGTTGCCGACCTCGGTCTGATAGGCGTTGATGCGGTTCTGGGTCTGCTCGTCGAAGTTGATGACCGGGATCGTCACCGACTCGATGATCAGCCGGTCGCCGATCTTCTCGGTCAGCCGGGCGCGAACCTGGTCGGCGATCTGGTCGCGGCTGGGGGTGTCGCCGGTGACGGTGCCGAGGGGGTTGTAGTCCTGCAGGGCTGCGTTCAGGGCGGCGGCGAGCTCGGGCTCCTCGAGCGCGGGGCCGATCCGCTCGAACGTCTTGTGGTCGCGGAAGAGCCGGTCGGCCGCCTCGGGCCGGATCCGCCAGCGGACGTTGTTCTGCACGTAGGCGATCGACTGGTTGCCCAGCCGGATCTCGGTGCGCCGGTCGCCCAGGTTGTCGTCGATCTGGACGGTACCGTCCATGAGGGTCACGTCCGTCCAGGGCGCCTTGAGGTGCAGCCCGTTGTTCATCGGGGCGCCGGGCGTCCCGAACGTGACCGGGATGCCGACCTGCTGCACCGGCACGACGACGACCGTCGAGGACGCCGCCGAGATGAGAGTCATCGCGAGGGCCGCGAACGCAACGACCCCGACGACACGGTGGGCCGTGCGGCGCTTCTTGACCGAATCGGCCGTCGGCCCGGCCTCCGAGGCGAGTTTGGCCGACGCCAGGTCGATGCCGAACTCCTGCGCGCCGGCGTCCGGCTCGGCGTCCTCGGCCCGAACCCGGGTCGCGCGCCACGCGACGAACAGGCCGACGGTGAGCAGCACGCAGATCGAGAGCCACACCAGGGCGCCCATGAGTTCCTCCAGGGGTAGGGAATCCGTTCAGCGTACCGACAAGGCCGGACGCCGCGGGGCCAGCACGCCGGGGGTCCGGCCGATCGCACGGGACGCCCAGGGCGGGCGACGGCGTCCGCGGACCTCCTACGGTCATAGGGTGGCGCCATGGACCTGCGGGCGATGCGCAAGAGCTACGGGAGCGGCGAGCTGGACGAGGCGGGCGCGGCGTCCGAACCGCTGAGGCAGTTCGAGCGCTGGTTCGCGGACGCCGTGAAGGCCAAGGTGCCCGAGCCGAACGCGATGACGCTGGCGACGGTGGGGGAGGACGGGCGTCCGTCGACGCGGGTCCTGCTGGTGAAGTCGTTCGACGAGCGCGGGGTGGTGTTCTACACCAACTACACCTCGCGCAAGGGACGCGAGCTGGAGGCGAATCCCTTTGCCGCCCTGCAGTTCCACTGGGTGGACATGGAGCGCGTCGTACGGATCGAGGGCCGGGTCGAGAAGACCTCGCCGGAGGAGTCGGACGCCTACTTCAAGGTGCGTCCGATCGACAGCCGGGTCGGGGCGTGGGCGTCCCCGCAGTCGCAGGTGATCCCGTCGCGGGCGACGCTGCTGGCCAACGCCGCGAAGGTGGGTGCCCGCTACGGCACGAACCCCCCGCGGCCCGACTTCTGGGGCGGCTACCGGCTCGTCCCCGACTACTGGGAGTTCTGGCAGGGCCGCAAGAGCCGCCTGCACGACCGGCTGCGCTACCGGCTGGTGGACGGGTCCTGGGTGCGGGAGCGCCTGGCGCCCTGAGGCTCGGCGCGCGGCGGGTCGGTGGTGGGCGCGTCTCGGGCCGCCACCACTGTCAGGCGGCCTCGTACAGACCGGCGATCAAGATACTGGAGAGTTGTGGTCCGTAGTCGGGCCATAAGTCTCCAGCTTGATGCGCTGCGACTCACCGAACCAGCCGGGACAGGGCGCTGCGGCGTCCCCTAGCCTGGGGCCGTGCCTATCACCACGCTCGAGCCGACGTCGTCCCAGCGCCGCCTGCGCATCTTCGCCGCGATCGCGGCGCTGCTGTCGATCGCCCAGGTGGTCGTGGCGGTCACGATGATCGTGACGAACAACAGCACGGTCGTGCTCGTGCACGAGGGCCTCGGCTACCTCTACGCGGTCGCCGCGGTCGTGACCGTCTTCCCCGCCTGGGTCTGGGGACGCCTCAGCCACGACACCGGCCTCATCGGCCACGCCGCCGGCATGGCCGTGCTCGGTGTCGCCCAGCTGCTGCTCGGGCTCTTCTACCAGGCGGCGCCGGGCCTGATCTACGTGCACATGGGGCTGGGGCTGGCGATCGTCCTGGGCAGCGCGGCCCTCTACGTCAGGGCGAACAAGAAGCAGATCATCGTCACCGAGGCGGACGCCCCCGGCCGCTGACCGGCGGTAACGTCCTGGTCCCTGACTTTCGCGGACGCCGCAGGCTGCAGGCCGCACCTTCGGCCGCGTGTGCGATCTGTGCAATGAATTTCGCGTTCACGGCGTGATCTGTGCAATGAACTTCGCTATAGGGGCGCGATCTGTGCAATGACTTTCGCCGGAAAACGGCCAAATTCATTGCACAGATCGAACATCGCGAAGGACGCGCCGTGGGACCGGGTGCTCGGCGCCCGACTACCTCTGAGCGCGCGCGGTCCGGGTCGCCAGGGCGTCGTCGAGGCTCTTGTCGAGATCCTCGAGCAGGGTGAGCGCGGGCTCGAGGGCTGACCAGTCGTCGTGCCGGGTGCTCAGGGCGGACGCCCAGGACTCGCGCTTCCGGTCGCGGTTGGCCCGCGCGAGCGCGGTCGGGTGGACGCGGACGCTGCGGCCGTCCGCGGGGTCGATCGACCGGGTCACGAAGCCCTTCGCCTCCAACTCGCGAAGGGCGGTGCTGGCGTTGCTGGTCTTGAGTCCAAGGTGGGCGGCCAGTTCTGACGGAGTGCAGCCCGGCGACCGGTCGATGTGACGCATGACAAGGGCTTCGAGCGGGCTGAGCGCGAGCGCGCCGGAATCACGGTTGCCCAGGATCGTCAGCCGCCGGGCCACGCTCAACACGGCCTCGGCGAGATCGGCCAGCTGGTCCTGGGTGGCGTCCATGTGGCTCCTTCACGCGTTTACGCTATGCTAGCATAGCTATGAAATCATAACGAAGGATGAGCGCATGATCGAACCCAAGCAGTCCGTCCCGCCCAGTCCCATGCCGAGCGGGAAGCCATCGGCGTCCTCGGGCCGCGAGCAGAAGGAGCGTCCGGCCTCGGGCGCCCGCATCGGCGGCTTCCTGCTCGTGACGCTGGCCCTGCTGGCGGCGGCGGCGCCGTTCGCGACGGACCTCTACCTGCCGGCCTTCCCCGCGATGGTCGACGACCTCGGAACCGGCAGCATCGGCGTCCAACTGTCTTTGACCGCGTTCCTGGTGGGGGTCGGCGTCGGGCAGCCGCTCGCCGGCAGCCTCCTGGCCGGACCCGTCGGCTGGCGCGGCCTGCTCTGGATCGTCGCGGCCATCGGGGCGCTCGCCCTTGTCGCAGCCGCCCTCGACCAGGTGCGCGGCGCGTCCGGCATGGCGTCGGCCGCCCTCGGGCTGCTGCAGTTCACCTTCGCCGGGCTCGCGGCCCCGCTCGTCACCCTGGGGGGCGCCGGCGTCATTCCCCTGGCCGCGACGATGCTGACGGCGTCCGTGGTGGCCAATGTGGCGTTCGTGATCGGACGCCGTCCCGCCCCGGACCTCGTGCCGCGCGCTGTTCCCGCGACACCGGAACCCGTGCTCGCCGAGGCCGTCGCCTAGCCCGGACGCCGTCGCGCACCAACGGCGTC
Source organism: Propioniciclava sp. (assembly GCA_036803965.1). Taxonomy (GTDB): domain Bacteria; phylum Actinomycetota; class Actinomycetes; order Propionibacteriales; family Propionibacteriaceae; genus Propioniciclava. The sequence continues at coordinate 9,705 of DAIRTI010000031.1, read as the reverse complement.
CGAGTCAATGCCGGCTCGCGCCGGCGGCGTCCGGACTACCAGTCCTGGGCGAGGCGTCCGGCGGAATGCAGGCCGGGACGCGCGATCGGCTTGGCGCTGTGCCACTTCGGCACGGTGTAGGACGCCTTCAGCGCCTTCTGGTCGAGCCCGAAGATCGTGCAGAAGATGGCCATGCGCACCATCAGGCCGTTGTCGGTCTGGTGGAAGATCGAGAGGCCGGGCAGGTCGTCGACGTCGGGGGCGAGGTCGAACGAGCCGGGCCGCGAGTCGCGCGGCAGAGGATGCATGATGATGAGGTCGCGGGACGCCCAGTCGGTCACCATCTGCCGGTTGAGCAGCACGGCCGACTCGATGGACGCCGCCACCTTCTCGTCGGTGATCCGCTCCCGCTGGACGCGCGTGCAGTAGACGACGTCGGCGCCGGCGAGGGCGTCCTGGACCGACTCGCAGACGAGCAGGCGGTGGGCGTCCCCGCGGTCGAAGAACTCGCGGGGCAGTTCGAGGGACGCCGGCGAGTACAGCCTGAACCGGACGCCCTTCCACAGCCTGAGCAGGTCGATGAGGGAGTGGACGGTGCGGCCGTAGCGCAGGTCGCCGATGATCGCCACGACGGCGCCCTCGACGGTCTTGCCGCGCGTGGCCAGCTCGCGGCGCAGCGTGTAGACGTCGAGGAGGGCCTGCGTCGGGTGCTCGCCCGCGCCGTCGCCGGCGTTGACGACCGGGACGAGGGAGGCGTCCGCGAGCTCGGCGACCGAGCCCTTGTCGGGGTGGCGCATCGTGATCACGTCGCAGTAGCCGGAGATGACCCGGGCCGTGTCGTGGATCGACTCGCCCTTGGCCATCGACGAGAACGTGAAGCCGGTCGTCGTCAGGATCTGCCCGCCCAGCCGGGCGAACGCCGACTCGAAGCTGAGCCGGGTGCGCGTCGAGGGCTCGAAGAACAGGCTCGAGAGCACCGCCCCGTTGAGGATGTCGCACGCGTACTCGCTGCGTCCCAGCGGACGCAGGCTGTCGGCGAGGGAGAACAGCCGCTCCGCCGAATCGAGGTCGAACTGGCTGGTCGAGATGAGGTCCGCTCCTTGCTGGAACGGCTGGGTGACGGCGGCCTGGTTCACGAAAAAGAACTCCCATCTGCCCGGCACTCTGTCGGGTCCCGGGGCCGGGCCGCGGGACACTCTACAGCCCGGGCGCGGGGGCGTCCCAACCGCTGGTCTGGGATGGTCAGTCCGGCGTCCGGAACCCTGCGTCGTGCCTGCGGTCGGACGGCCTAGCCTTGCCGCTTGTGATTCAGGCGCTGACGGACGTGATCCTGCCCGTCATCCTGGTGGCCGGGCTGGGGTTCGTGCTGGCGCGCAAGTTCACGATCGACCAGTCGTCGACGAACAAGATCCAGCTGTTCGGGCTTGTCCCGGCGCTGGCGTTCAGCTCGATCATGAAGACCACGGTGCCGGCGGGCGAGGTGGTGCAACTCGGGGCGGCATACCTGGCGACGTCGCTGGCCATCGGCGTCCTGGCGTGGGTGGTTTCGCGGCCTCTGGAGAGGCGGTCGCGGGGACCCGTGATCGCGTGCGCGGTGGTCGGCAACAACGGCAACTTCGGGCTGCCGATCGCCTACCTGGCCCTCGGCCAGCCCGGACTCGACCAGGCTGTCGTCATCTTCATGTTCTCGATCGTCCTGATGTGGACGGTGGGGCCCGCCCTGCTGGGGTCGCACGGCGGCGTCCGGCAGGCGGTGCTGGCGATCGTCCGGCTGCCGGTGCTGTGGGCGATGGCGGTCGCGGTCGCCCTGCGGATGACGAACCTGACGCTGCCGGTCGGGGTCAACGCGGCGGTCGAGCTGGTGGCGCAGGCGTGCGTCCCGATGGTGCTGCTGAGCCTGGGCATTCAGCTCGGGACGAGCCGGAAGATCCACCTGACCGCCCCGGTGCTGACCGCGACCGTGTTGCGCGTGCTGGTGTTGCCCCTGGTCGCCTGGGGTGTCGGACGCCTCGTCGGCCTCAGTGGGCTGGCGCTGCAGTCGTTGGTCCTGGCGTGCGCGATGCCGACCGCGGTGAACATCGCGATGATCGCCCTGGAGTACTCGGAGGACCCCGAGACGGTCGCGTCCGAGGTGGCCCTGTCGACGCTGTTGAGCATCGGCACCCTGGCCTTCGTGGTCTCCAGCCTGCCTCTGTTCGCCTGACCCCGGACGAGGGTCAACCCAGCAGGCCGTGGCGCTCGAGGGCCCGCCGGAGCCCGACGGCGCCGGTGTCCTGGGGGATTGTCTCGGCGACCAGGCCGGCCGTCCGGGCGCCGGCGACGTTGGCGGGCATGTCGTCGACGAACAGCGTCTCGGACGGGTCCGCCTCCAAGCGCCCCACCACGTGCACGAAGAACGCTGGGTCGGGCTTGGCGAGGCCGACCTCGCAGCTGAAGAACAGCTCGTCGAGGTGCGCCGCATAGGGCAGCACCTCACGCATGTGCCGCGCCCGCAGCGGCTGCTGGTTGGACGCCAGCGCCACCCGCACCCCGCTCGCCCGGACGGCGTCGAGCAGCGCCAGGGCGACGGCGTCCACGACCGTGTGGTTCCAGTACTCGATGAGGTCCTCGACGCTCACGGTCCGCCGCGCGAAGCCGGCCTCGAACGCGGACGCGACGTCGCGGCGTCCGGTCATCAGCGGACCCTCGACGGCCGAGATCTCCTCCCAGTCGGACGCCCCCGTCCGCCGCAGGATGCCGGCGGACCACCCGAACGGCCCGTGCTGCAGAACGCCGTCGGCGTCCACGAGGAGGGTCCTGATCATCGGTGCGCCTGCCCGAACCGGGACTGCGTCACACTCGATGCCCCTCCAGGCCCGAATTCGGCCCAATTCGGCCATCGAGTGTGACGTACTCCCGGATTCACGCCGTCGACCCTCAGTCGAGCTGCCGCCGCGCGGCGCCCTTGTCGGCCGACTGGGCCAGCGAGGCATAGATCTTCAGCGAGTTGCTCACGACCCGCACCCGATTGCGCGGACGCCAGCCCAGCGCATCCTGCCGCGCCCGCCGCTCGGCCAGCACCTCGTCGGGCACGTCGAGTCGGATGACCCGGTCGGGGATCGAGATGACGATGGCATCGCCGTCCTCGACCAGCCCGATCGTCCCCCCGGACGCCGCCTCGGGCGAGATGTGCCCCAGCGACAGCCCTGATGACCCGCCCGAGAACCGGCCGTCCGTGATGAGCGCGCACTGGGGCCCCAACCCGACCCCCTTCAGGTACGACGTCGGGTAGAGCATCTCCTGCATGCCCGGCCCGCCCTTGGGACCCTCATACCGAACGACCACGCAGTCGCCGGCCACGATCTGCCCGCCGAGGATCATCTCGACGGCCTCCTCCTGGCTCTCGGCGACCTTGGCCGGCCCGCGGAAGGTCCACTGTTCCTCGGGCACCCCGGCCGTCTTCACGATCGCCCCGTCGGGCGCCAGGTTCCCCTTGAGAATGGCCAGCCCGCCGTCGGCCGTGTACGCGTGCTCCACAGACCGGATGCACCCGCCCGCGGCGTCCACATCGAGGGTCTCCCAGCGGTTCGTCGAGCTGAACGCCTCGGTCGTCCGGACGCCACCCGGCGCCGCGTGCCACAGCTCGACGGCGGCCTCCGAGGTGCGCCCGCTCCGCAGGTCCCACGTCCCGAGCCAGTCAGCAAGCGACCCCGCGTGCACCGCGTGGACGCCCCGGTCGAGCAGCCCGCCCCGGTCGAGCTCGCCCATGATCGCCGGGATGCCGCCCGCCCGGTGGACGTCCTCCATGTAGTAGTTGTGCGTGTTCGGCGCCACCTTGCAGATGCACGGCACGTGCCGCGAGATCGCGTCGATGTCGTCCGAGTCGAAGTCGACGCCGGCCTCCTGCGCGGCCGCGAGCAGGTGTAGCACCGTGTTGGTCGAGCCCCCCATCGCCACGTCCACCGTCATCGCGTTCGCGAACGCCTCCTTGGTCGCGATCGAGCGCGGCAGCACCGAATCGTCGTCGTTGTCGTAGTAGCGCCGGCACAGGTCGACGACGAGGCGTCCGGCTTCTTCGAACAGTCCCTTGCGCGCGGACGCCGTTGCGAGCGTCGACCCGTTCCCCGGCAGCGACAGGCCGAGCACCTCGGTGAGGCAGTTCATGGAATTGGCCGTGAACATGCCCGAGCACGATCCGCATGTGGGGCAGGCCGAGCGCTCGATGGTCTGGATCTGGCTGTCCGAGACCGTGCGGTCGACCGCCTGGACCATCGCGTCGATCAGGTCGAGCCGGGTCACTGCGGTGCCCTTCGAGGGGTCGATCACGGCGGTGCCCGCCTCCATCGGACCGCCCGACACGAACACCGTCGGGATGTTCAGCCGCAGCGCCGCCAGCAGCATGCCGGGGGTGATCTTGTCGCAGTTCGAGATGCAGACGAGGGCGTCCGCGGCGTGCGCGTTGACCATGTACTCGACCGAGTCGGCGATGATCTCGCGCGACGGCAGCGAGTAGAGCATGCCCGCGTGGCCCATCGCGATGCCGTCGTCGACGGCGATCGTGTCGAACTCGCGTCCGATGCCGCCGGCCTCCTTGACGGCCGCCGCGACGAGCTGGCCCATGTTCTGCAGGTGGACATGTCCCGGCACGAATTGCGTGAAGCTGTTCGCGATCGCCACGATCGGCTTCCCGAAGTCGGACTCGACCAGCCCCGTCGCGCGCCACAGCGCGCGGGCGCCGGCCATGTTGCGGCCGTGGGTGGTGGTGCGTGAACGCAGCTCAGGCATGGATCCTCCGAATCGTCGGCATCGAGGGTAGTCGGCCCTCTCCCAATGTGGACCCCGTCCCAGGCCCCCAGTTTCGAACAGCCCGGACGCCGTCGGCGCGGCCCGGTCGCGGGTCCGGTCAGCAACCCATCGATGTAGCACCTTCGTCGTTGTGACGACGAGTTCGCTACATCGATGCCGAGAGGGGGGCAGACGGGCGCGCGTCGGCGTCCAGATCAGTCGGACGCCGCGGCAGCCGGACGCGCGCGACGCAGGGTCTCCGGCGCGGCGAGCCAGGGCAGGACCGCCAGTAGCGTCAGGGCGCCGCTGAGGCCGAACGCCCAGCCGAACCCCAGGCGGTCGGCGGCGAGGCCGGCGAGCATCGGTCCGAGGAAGCCGCCCAGGTCGCTGACCATCTGGAAGGCCGCCAGCGCCGGCCCGCCGGAGCGTTCGTTGCCGATGACGTCCGCGAGCGCCGCCTGCTGCGACGGCGCGATCAGGGACGCCCCCGCCCCCGCCGCCGCCGAGAGCAGCAGGAACGCCGGGATCGACGTCGCCCACCCGAACACGATCCCGACCACCCCGCATGCCAACAGTCCGGCGATCGCGACCGGACGCCGTCCGCGGGCGTCGACGAGGCGTCCCGACAGCTGCAGCACCAGGAAGTTGCCGATCGCGAACGCTGACAGCCCCAGCCCGGCCATCGCCGCGCCCAGGGTCGGGACGGCCGCCGCGAACAGCGGCACCAGCGAGATGCGGACGCCGAAGTTCGTCCAGCCGTTGGCGAAGTTGCCGACCAGTAGGGCCCGGTAGGCCGGGTCGCGGACGGCCTCGCCGAACGTGAACTTGGGGCGGGCGTCCGCCAGCGCCGGCGACAGGGCCGTGCGCGACAGGAACGCCGCCGCCACCCCCGCGGCGATCAGCAGCGCGACGGCGTAGATCAGGAACGGCAGCCGGAAGCCGAGCCCCGACATGAGGGTGCCGAGGATCGGTCCGGTGATGTTGCCGACGAGGAATGCGGTGCCGTAGAGGGCGGAGACGCGTCCACGGATGTCGGGCGGCGCGGTGCGGACGATCAGGCCCATCGCCGAGATCGTGAACATCGTCGACCCGATGCCACCCAGGCCGCGCACGATCAGCAGCATCGGGAACGACGTCGCGGCCGCGCAGGCGGCCGTCGACAGGGCGACGATCACCAGGCCGGCGAGGTAGACCGTCCGCTCGCCGAGGCGTCCTACGAGCGTGCCGCCCATGGGGGCGAACACCAGTCTCATCAGGGCGAACGCGCTGACGATCGTGGACGCCGCCGCCACCGACACGTCGAACGACTGGGCGTACTGGGGCAGGATCGGGGCGATGAGCCCATAGCCCAGCGCCACGATGAAGGCCGCCGCGATGAGCACCCAGATCTCGCGGGGCACGCGGCTCGGGTCGGCGTCCGGCCGCGGCTCCTCGAGCGAGAAGTCGGCGGGATCCTCGGTCACGGCAGGGTCGCGAGCTCGCGCGCTCTCGGGCCGACGAGGCGGCGCGTCCGCAGCGCGTACCAGGTGGCGTTGAACGTGGTGATCAGCCCCATGACGGTGGCGCAGACGATGATCGACTGGTCGCCCGCGCCGACGCCCCACAGCCACCACATCGCCTGGACCACCGCGGACGCCGTCACGAAGAACCGCGAGACGCCCGACAGATCACGCGACCGGATGAGGTCACGGCTCTGGCCTAGTAGCCCGGCCGCCGCCGGGATGAGCACCGCGACCCCGAACGCAGCGGGCGTCATGAAGTACTCGACGGCGAGCAGCACGGTCGCCACGGTCGCGACGAGGGGCCAGGTCCTGGACGCCGGAACGCCCCGGTCGGCCGTCACCATGCGCACGACCAGCACGGCCGCCACGCCGAGCAGGACGTTGGGGGCGACGATGTTCGGGGCGTCCGCGCGGAGGCCGTGAAACGACCACGCGACGGCGCACGCGATGTTCAGCTGCCACATCAGCAGCGACAGCCCGGCCGAGGTGCGCGAGCGCAGGAGCCGGGCTACTTGCGGGATCGAAACAACCGGTCCCGCCACCGCGCAAACCCAGCCCCAGACGTCAAGCAACACGATTGTCCAGCCTACGCCCGCGTCCGGCCCGCCGAAGAACCCGTGGCAACCGGACGCCCTTGTTGCATCGAGATTCGCGACGGGTGGCGTCCGGGCTACGGCAGGAGGCTGGCGAGGAAGGCGGCGTCCGCGTCGTAGGCGCGGGCCTGGTCGGCGAAGTCGGAGTGCTTGGCGCGCTTGGCCTGGCCGCGGGTGAAGTCGGCGAGCTCCTCGAGGCGGGCGACCACGGTGCGCAGCAGGTCGGGGACGCTGGCGTCCGAGCCGTACGCCCCGAGCAGCAGGCGGAGGCGTGCCATGAGGTTCATGGGGGTGGTGGGGGCGTCCGGGTTGTCGGGACCCTGCAGCGGCACGATGCGGTAGGCGAGGTAGGAGAGGTCCCAGAGGCGGGGGCCGGGGGAGGCGAAGTCCCAGTCGATGACGCCGGCGAGCCGGTGGTCTCGGAAGACGAAGTTGTAGGGCGCGAAGTCGTTGTGGCAGATGACCTCGGCGGGGGCGTGCCGGGGGGCGCGCCAGGTGTAGTCGGGCTGGTCGAAGCCGACGGTCGCGTCGTGCAGTTGCCGTAGCCACCTTGCCGAGTTGACCAGCACCTCCTCGTCGAACACCCACTCCGGCAGGGGATAGTTGGGCACCTTGCCGCGCAGGTAGGAGAGGGTCTCGCGTCCGTCGGCGGCCCAGCCCCGCGGCTCGGGACACCAGTCGATCCCCGACTCGCGCAGATGGGCCAGCAGCTTCTGGACGGTGCCCGTCCACGGCCCCGACTCGCGCAGCACGTGGTCTCCCAGCCGGGCGACCGGGGTGGTCTGGCCCCCCTTGAGGGGCTTCTCCACCGGCTCGTTCACGACAGCACTCTAGTGGACGCGCCGTCCAGCCCGATCGGCCCGTTCCCAGCCGGGGTCCGGTCGCGGCCCGGGCGGCGCCACGAGGCGTTCTAGGATGCCGGGATGCGCGTCCCACCGGTGTTGTTGGTGCTGGTGGCGATCGCTTCGGTGCAGCTGGGCTCGTCGTTCGCCAAGGACCTCTTCTCCTCCGCCCCGCCGCTGGCGGTCGCGTGGCTTCGGCTGGCGGCCGCGGCCCTCATCCTGACCGCCGTCGCCCGTCCGCGCCTCGCCGGACGCCAGCGCTCCCACTGGTTCTCCGTCCTCGCCTACGGACTCGTCATGGCGGCGATGAACCTCACCTTCTACCTGTCGATCCAGCGCATCCCGATCGGCATGGCGGTCACGTTCGAGTTCCTGGGCCCGCTCGGGGTGGCCATCGCGTCCTCCCGGCGCGCCCGCGACTTCATCTGGGTGGGCCTCGCGCTCATCGGCGTCGCCCTGCTGGGTTTCACCCCCGGCACCCTGGACGCCGCCGGCGTCGCCCTCGCGCTGCTCGCCGGGGGGTTCTGGGCGGCCTACATCGTCCTCGCCGGCTGGGTCGGACGCCATTGGTCCGGCGTCACCGGCGTGACCGTCGCGCTCTGGGTGGGCGCACTCACCCTCGCTCTCCCCGCCCTCGCCACGGCCCCCCAGTGGGCCGCCGACCCCCGTGTCTGGGCCCTCGGCGCGGCGGTGGGCCTGATGTCGTCGGTCATCCCGTACGGCCTGGAGATGGTCGCCCTGCGCCGCATCGATCGGGGCGTGTTCGGCATCCTGATGAGCATCGAGCCGGCCGCGGCCGCCCTGTTCGCGCTGATCCTGCTGGGCGAGCAGCTGCGTCCGGTCGAGCTGCTGGCCATGGCCTGCGTGATCGTGGCCAGCGTCGGCGCCACCCGCACGGCCCCCACCATCGAGGCCTGACCCCGCCGAAACCACCCGGCCCCGGCGCCGGACCGGGCCTTCCACGGCGACCCGATGAGGAGTTCCCAACCGCCGGCCCAACAGCGACCAACGGCGTCCGATCGCGTGAAACCCCCCACCAGGGGGTAGTTCCCAGCGCGGTACCCTGCACCTGACCGAGGAGGACCCTGTGCACGTTTGGCCTGGATCGCCGTACCCGCTCGGCGCGACCTACGACGGCTCGGGAACCAACTTCGCCCTGTTCAGCGAGGTCGCCGAGCGGGTCGAGCTCTGTCTCTTCGACGACGCGAGCCCCCAGACCCGCACCGAGACCCGCATCGAGCTCACCGAGGTCGACGCCTACGTCTGGCACTGTTACCTGCCCCAGGCCGGCCCGGGCCAGCGGTACGGCTACCGCGTCCACGGCCCCTACGACCCGGCCAACGGCCTGCGCTGCAACCCCAACAAGCTGCTGCTCGACCCGTACGCCAAGGCCGTCGACGGCGAAATCGACTGGGCGCCGGCCCTGTTCAGCTACCAACCCGGCGACCCCGACGCCCGCAACGACGAGGACTCTGCCGACCGCATGGTGCTCGGCGTCGTGGTCAGCCCCTTCTTCGACTGGACCGGCGACCGCACCCTCCGCGTCCCCTACAACGAGAGCCTCATCTACGAGGCCCACGTCAAGGGCCTCACCGAGCTTCACCCCGAGGTCCCCGAGGCACTCAAAGGCACCTACGCCGGCCTCGCCCATCCCTCGGTGGTCAAGCACCTTGAAGACCTCGGCGTCACGGCCGTCGAGCTGATGCCGGTGCATCAGTTCGTGCACGACGCGCACGTCCTCGGACGCGGCCTGCGCAACTACTGGGGCTACAACACCCTCGGCTTCTTCGCCCCCCACGCCGAGTACGCCTCGAACCGCACCGCCGGCGCGCAGGTGCAGGAGTTCAAGTCGATGGTGAAGACCCTGCACGCGGCGGGCATCGAGGTGATCCTCGACGTCGTCTACAACCACACCGCCGAGGGCAACCACCTGGGCCCGACGCTGAGCTTCAAGGGCATCGACAACCCCGCCTACTACCGCCTCGTCGACGACGACCGGCAGTACTACATGGACTACACCGGCAC
>DAIRTI010000030.1:0-30988 GCA_036803965.1 Propioniciclava sp. | reverse complement strand
CTCGACGAGCCCACCAACCACCTGGACGCCGACTCGATCGTCTGGCTGCGCGGCTATCTGCGCGACTACCCGGGCGGGCTGGTCGTGATCTCGCACGACTCCGGGCTCCTGGACGCCGTCGTCAACAAGGTCTTCCACCTGGACGCCAATCGCGCCGAGCTGGACCAGTACGCGATGGACTGGAAGAAGTACCTCGTCCAGCGCGAGACCGACGAGAAGCGCCGCAAGCGGGAGCGCGCCAACGCCGAGCGCAAGGCTGCACGGCTGCTGGAGCAGGCCGACCGGCTGCACGCCAAGGCGACCAAGGCGACCGCCGCCCAGAACATGGCTCGCCGCGCCGAGAAGCTGCTGGCGGCGACCGAGGGCGAACGGGCGTCCGACAAGGTCGCGAAGATCCGCTTCCCCGTGCCGGCGTCCTGCGGCAAGGTGCCGCTGTCGGCGTCCGATCTGTCGAAGAGCTACGGCTCGCTGGAGGTCTTCACGGGCGTCGACCTGGCGATCGACCGTGGTGCCAAGGTCGTCGTGCTGGGCCTCAACGGAGCGGGAAAGACGACGCTGCTGCGGCTGCTGTCCGGCATCGAGGAGCCCGATACCGGCGAGGTCGTGCCGGGCCACGGGCTCAAGCTCGGCTACTACGCGCAGGAGCACGAGACGATCGACGTCTCCCGCAGCGTCCTGGACAACATGGTGTCGGCGTCTCCGAACCTGAACGAGACCGAGGTGCGCAAGATCCTGGGCTCGTTCCTGTTCACCGGCGACGACGTCGACAAGCCGGCGCGCGTCCTGTCGGGTGGGGAGAAGACGCGGCTCGCGCTGGCGATGCTGGTGGTGAGCGCCGCGAACGTGCTGCTGCTGGACGAGCCGACCAACAACCTCGACCCGGCCTCGCGCCGCGAGGTGCTGGAGGCGATCCGCAGCTACGCCGGCGCGATCGTGCTGGTGACGCACGACGAGGGGGCGGTGGAGGCGCTGGAGCCCGATCGCGTCCTGCTGCTGCCCGACGGCGACGAGGACCTGTGGAGCCCCGAGTACGCGGAGCTGGTTTCGCTCGCTTGACCCATTCGAGGCGGGGCGTACCCTGGTCGCTTGTGTCCAACATCGAGTTGATCGACACTCTGGCCGCCGAGGGCGTCCTGAGCGTCGAGGAGTTCGAGCAGCTCCTGACGACGTACACCGCGGCCGACCGCGACCACGCGACGTCCATCGCCTACCGGATCGCCCGCGAGCACTTCGGCTCCACCCTGCTCGCCTGGGGCGTCGTCGACGTCACCAACCACTGCATCAAGGACTGCTACTACTGCGGCCTGTGCCGCAGCAACGAGGAGCTGGAACGCTACCGGCTGACCGTGCCCGAGGTGATCGACTGTTGCGCCGCCGGGCATGCGCTGGGGTTCCGCACGTTCGTCCTGCAGGGCGGCGAGGATCCGGAGTACACCGACGACGTCATCGACGACATGATCTGGCAGGTCCGCAAGCGCTTCCCCGACTCGGCGATCACGCTGGCGTTCGGCGAGCGGCCGCGGTCGAGTTACGAGCGCTACTTCGCCGCCGGCGCCGACCGCTACCTGCTGCGGCACGAGAGCGCGGACGCCGAACAGTTCGCCAGCGTCCACCCGCGCCGCATGACGCTGGCCAACCGGATCCGCTGCCTGGAGGACCTGGCTTCGATCGGCTACGACACCGGCTGCGGGATGATGGTCGGCACCCCGTTCCAGACGCCCGCGCACCTGGCGCGCGACCTGGCCTTCCTCGCCGACTTCGACCCGGCGATCGTCGCGGTGGGGCCGTTCATCCCCGCGCGGTCGACGCGCTTCGCCGATCAGCCGCGGGGCTCGGTCGAGAAGACCCTGTTCGTCCTCAGCCTGCTGCGGATCATGCTTCCGGACGCCGGCATCCCCGTCGTCTCCTCGATCGGCACCGCCCACCCGCGTGGACGCGAGATGGCCATCATGGCGGGCGCCAACATCGTCATGCCTAATCTCACCCCACCGGAGGAACGGGCCAAGTTCTCGGTCTTCGACGGCAAATTGACCGGCGGGGTCGAGGTGGCCGAGGGCGTCGAGAAACTCAAGCGCCGCCTGGACGCCATCGGCTACACCCTGCAGCCCGAGCGCGGAGACTTCCGGCGCCGGAAGTAGCGCCCGGGAGGCTGAGAATGGTGCCTCTTGGGCCCGGCCGTTCCACCGAATCGCGTCGCCATCGAGCAATAGGCGAGGATAAATTCCCTGCTCGTTGCCCGCCACTTCACCGGCATGCGGTCCGGCGCCCATCGAGCAGGGAGTTTCCAACGCCATGCCACGCCACCGCCTCGTCCGAGTGTGTCCGAATCGGCGCCGTTCGCAGGGTGCAGTACCTGTGATCCGAGGTGCGGGAGGAGCGATCAGGGCGACGCCAGGTTCGCGATCTGTCGGCGGAGGTCGTTGACGCGTCGTGGTGGTGTAGCGGTTGGCCAGCTCGGCGGGGGCTGCGTTAGCTCTCGATTTCGGCCAGCACGGCCTTCAATTGGGCGACGAAGCTGTCGGTCAGCCTCGATGGAATCGGCGTCGCGCCCGGAAACCAGGATCTGGGCCTGCTCGCCGGCGTCGATCATTTCGGCGATCAGGAGGACCTCACGCCGCGGCATAGAACGGCTGCGCTTCCTCCAGCACCCGATCGCGGATCCGAGCGTTCAGCGCGCGGGAGGAAACCAGATCGACGGGCTGGCCGAGGACGGCCGACAACTCAAGAGCCAAGTCCTCGATCGCCCAACCCAGACGCGCACCTGGCGCAAGCGTGTACAGCAGGTCGATATCGCTGTCGATCCTCGCCGTTCCTCGAGCCACGGACCCGAACACGTCCAAACGGATGATCCCGTAGCGCTCGCACACCTCGCGCAAGCGCTCCACGTCAACCGCCACCGGAAGCATGCCTGCAGTTTAGGAGGAGCGTCCGACGGTCGGCGACCCCCGTCAGCGTCACGCTTCGCAGGTCATGTACGCCGCGAGGATGTGGTCAGGGTGACGGTCGAGGCTCTTGCGGGCCCGGTCGTAGCGCATCGTGGTCCTCGGGTGAGCGTGGCGGGCGGCGATGCGTACGGGGCGCAAGTCAACGCCGGCGTCGAGCGACGACCGAGGGGCGCGCCGAACTGACTGTCGCCGGCGGCGGCTGCCACTTTGAAGTCTCTTTGCTGTGACTCGACCTGGAGACCTCCGGCCTGGACGCCTGCGGCGCCCCACCGGCCTTGCCGTCGGGGCGTCCGGGATCCTTGCGCGACTGCTAGCTTGACGAGCATCGCGGCGTCGGCGCACCTGCGGCGTCCGAAGGGAACGGGGCAACGATGACCGAGCAACTCTCAACCCTCCGTGCGAAACGCGAGCAGGCCCTGGCCGGCGGGGGCGCCAAGCGTGTCGAAGCCCAGCACGCGAAGGGCAAGCTGACCGCCCGGGAGCGGCTGGCGCTGCTGCTGGACGAGGCGTCCTTCCAAGAGCTGGGCGCACTCGCCACCAGCAGCAACACCGCCTTCGGCTCGGACGCCGCGAACTATCCGGGCGACGGCATCATCACCGGCTTCGGCAAGGTCAACGGACGCCGCGTCGCCGTCTACGCCCAGGACTTCACGGTTCTGGGCGGGTCGTTCAGCGAGGTGCAGGCCAACAAGATCAGCCGCATCCAGGACCTGGCGGTGGCGTCCGGCATTCCGCTGATCGGGCTGAACGACTCGGGCGGCGCCCGCGTCCAGGAGGGCGTGAAGTCACTCGCCGCCTACGGCGAGGTGTTCTTCCGCAACGTGCAGGCGTCCGGGGTGATCCCGCAACTGTCGCTGATCATGGGTCCGTGCGCCGGCGGGGCCGTCTACAGCCCGGCGCTCACCGACTTCACGATCATGGTCAAGGGCACCTCGAACATGTTCCTGACCGGGCCCGACATCATCAAGACCGTCACCGGCGAGGAGGTCTCCGCCGAGGACCTGGGCGGGGCGTGGATCCACAACAGCACCTCGGGCGTCGCCCAGTTCATGGCCGACGACGAGCACTCGGCGATCCGCACTGCGAAGACCGTGCTGTCGTACCTGCCGCAGAACAACAGCGAGGACCCGCCCGAGATCGTCTCGATGGACAACCCCGACCGCATGGACGACGCGCTCAACACGATCGTCCCGCCCGACGACCACTTCGCCTACGACATGCGCGAGGTGCTGGGACGCATCTTCGACACCGACTCGCTGCTCGAGGTGCACCAGCACTACGCCGGCAACGCGATCGCCGCGTTCGCCCGGCTGCAGGGCCACGCGGTCGGCATCATCGCCAACCAGCCCTCGGTCATGTCGGGCTGCCTCGACATCAACGCCTCCGACAAGATCGCCCGGCACATCACTCTGTGCGACGCGTTCAACATCCCGCTGATCACGTTCGTCGACTGCCCGGGCTACCTGCCCGGCGTCGAGCAGGAGTACAGCGGGGTAATCCGGCACGGCGCCAAGATCATCTACGCCTACTGCCAGGCGACGGTCCCGAAGATCTCGATCGTCACGCGCAAGGCGATCGGCGGCTCGTACGTGGCGCTGTCGAGCAAGCAGATGAACAACGACGTCGCGTTCGCCTGGCCGACCGCGCAGATCGCGGTCATGGGCGCCGAGGGCGCCGCCCGACTGCTGAACCGCAAGGCGATCGCGGACGCCGCCGACCCCAAGGCCGAGGAGGCGCGCTTCATCGCCGAGTACCGGGAGAGGTTCTTCAACCCCTACGAGGCGGCGAACGTGGGCCAGATCGACGAGGTGATCGAGCCCCGCGAGACGCGTCCCAGGCTGATTCGGGCGCTGGAGGTGCTGCGCACGAAAGTGCAGGTCGGCGTCGGCAAGAAACACGGGCTCTTCCCGGTCTAGGAGGCGACGATGACGCCGTTCCCCCTCGTGGACTGGGCCTGGGGCGCCATGATGACCGTCGCCGGCATGGGGGTCGTCTTCGGCCTGCTGGTGCTGCTGTGGGCGCTGCTGCGCGTGATCGGACGCCTCGACGAGGCCGAGGTCGCCCGCGCATCCGCGGTCGAAGAGTCGGACGCCGCAGGTGCGGCCGTGCTGCCGCCCGCACCCACCGTCACCGTCTCGAACACCGACGGACTGGACGACGACACGATCGCGGCGATCGCCGTCGCGGTCATCAAGCACGCGGACATCCGCCGCAAGCAGGCGGCCCCCGAGATGCGCGCCAACGCCCCCGGCTCCCAGCTGTGGGCCAGCCGCTGGGTCGCGGTCGGGCGCGCGCTGCAGAACGCGCCCTGGAGGAGAAGGTAATGCGCCGCTACACGATCACCGTCAACGACGTCACCCGTGTCATCGACGTCGAGGAGCTCACGGCCGACACCTACCGCGTCCGGGTGGACGGACGCTTCGTCGACGTCCGCCTCGACGATCACCGCGGCCTCGCCCACGCCGCCATCGCCCCGACGATCGAGGTGGCCCGCGCCGGTGCACCGGTGAGTCCCCGGGGAGCGGTGGCGCCCGTCACCGGCGCCGGCCCGGACGCCGAGGCGGTCCCCGCAGCTGCCACCGGCGGCGTCCCCGTGGCTCCCGCCGCCAGCGCGCGACCGGCGGCGATGGCGTCCGGCGGCGGACGGACCGACCGCATGACCGCACCGATGCCGGGGGTACTGCTGGAGATCCGGGTCGCGCCTGGCAGCGCCGTCACGCGCGGGCAGACGGTGATGGTGCTCGAGGCGATGAAGATGAAGAACGAGCTGAAGGCACCCCGCGACGGCACGGTCGCCGAGCTGTTCGTGACCGAGGGGCAGCTGGTCAAGTACGGCGAGGCGCTGCTGCGGTTCGAGGAGAACCGGTGAACTCGGACGCCGTCCGGCTCCTGCTGCAGGGGCTGAGCAGCGTCACCTGGCAGTCGGTGACGATGATCGCGATCGGGCTGCTGCTGGTGTGGCTGGCGGTGGCGAAGCAGTACGAGCCGCTTCTGCTGGTGCCGATCGGGGCCGGCGCCGTGCTGGCGAACCTGCCGCTGTCGCCACTCGTCGGTGAGCACGGGGCGCTGACCGTGCTGTACGAGATGGGCGTCGAGAACGAGCTGTTCCCGCTGCTGATCTTCATCGGCATCGGCGCGATGACCGACTTCGGGCCCCTGTTGGAAAACCCCAAGATGGTGCTGCTCGGCGCGGCCGGACAGTTCGGCATCTTCCTGACGCTGCTGCTCGCCCTGGCGCTCGGCTTCAGCCACAACCAAGCTGCCTCGATCGGCATCATCGGCGCCATCGACGGCCCGACCTCGATCTACGTGTCGAACAAGCTGGCTCCCGAGCTGCTGGCGCCGATCACCGTGGCGGCGTACAGCTACATGTCGCTGGTGCCGATCATCATGCCGCCGATCATGCGGCTGCTGACGACGAAGAAGGAGCGGCAGATCCGGATGCCGTACTCCTCGCGCGAGATCAGCACCCGGACGCGCATCCTGTTCCCGATCGTCGTCACCGTCGTCGTGGGCACGCTGGTGCCGTTCGCGACGCCCCTGATCGGCATGCTGATGCTCGGCAACCTGATGCGGGAGTCGAAGGTCGTCGAGCGGCTGACCGGGGCGGCGTCCAACGAACTCGCGAACGTCGTGACGCTGTTCCTGGGGCTGGCGATCGGCTCGACGATGGTGGGCGAACGGTTCCTGAAGCCCGCCACGCTGGCGATCCTGGCGCTGGGCCTCGTGGCGTTCTGCCTCGACACGGCCACCGGCGTCCTGTTCGGCAAGCTGATGAACCTGGCCACTGGCGGACGCTTCAACCCGCTCATCGGCGCCGCGGGCATCTCGGCGTTCCCGATGGCCGCGCGGGTCGTCCAGGCCGAGGCGGCGCGCGAGGACTTCGACAACTTCGTCCTCATGCACGCGATGGGCGCCAACGCCGCCGGGCAGGTCGCGTCCGTGGTGGCCGGCGGCGTCCTGCTGGCGCTGATGGGCGCGGCTTAGTCGCTGGACGGCGGACGCGAGCGACGGCGTCCGGACGCCACCCAGGCACCCTCCGCGACCGCAACGACGGCGCCGGCGATCAGCAGCGGGACGCCGACGTTCCAGCCGGGCGGGGTGAAGTCGAGCGTGACGGCCGCCCCGGTGAGGCCCGCCGGCAGGACGAGCTCAATCAGGCCCTGCGCGTTGGTGCGGACCTCGGCCGGCGTGCCCGCGACCGTCGTCGTGTAGCCGGGCCAGGCGAGCCGGGCGAACTGAACAGCACCGCCCGCCGAGCCCGTCGAGACTACGAGCCGCTCGGTGGTGTCGGTCGCGGTTGCCGAGGTCACGGTCACCGCGCCGGAGGTGGCGGCGAGGCGCGAGTCCGGCCAGGGGAGGTCGGCGTCCCGCGTGAACACCACCGCAACGTCGGTGACCGCGCCGCGCCGCCAGCCCGAGGGTGGCTCGAAGGTGACGGCCTCCGGGACCAGCGCGCGCTGGACGATGACCGTGCGGGCCTTGACGGCGTCCGCCAGGTGCTGCACCGGAACGGCGGACCCGGCCGGCGCCCACACGGCGTCGAACGCCTCGGGACACGTCTGGCCGGCGAAGTCGAGGCACAGCGCGGCCGAGAACTCGTTGAAGCCGATGCCCGTGTAGCTCGTGGTCGACTCGATGCCTGTCATGCCCGGCTGACTGCCGAACAGCAGTTCGCGGTAGGTGGTGGCCCGCTCGTCCATCGGGACCGTCTTGCCGCGCGCGAGCTGGATGACCGGGCCGGCGTAGCGCTCGGCGAACGGCGAGTTCGTGGAAGTCGGGAAGTGCCAGTTCATGACGTCCTTGTTCACCGGGGACCAGGCGAGTTGGCACGCCAGGACCAGAGCCGTCCCGATGACGAGCACCGCCGGCCCGAGCGAGGGACGCCGTCGCAGCACGAGGGCCAAGGCCCCGACGAGGGCCAGGCTGAGCAGCGTGCCGGCCACGTGCCTGAGGCGTAGTCCGGGGCTCTGGGCGAGCGCCAACCATCCTCCGGCGAGCACGACGCCCGCCGACACTCCGAGCCGCGCGACGAAGCGGTCGGTCCGGACGCCAGCGCTGAGCAGGACCCCCAACGCGACCGTCGCCGCCAGGAACACGTAGGGCAGCAGCCGGATCGGCCACCGGAACAGCCACAGCTGGCTGGGCCCCACGAGCATCAGCGCGAACACGGCGGCGACGACGGCGAGCCCGGCCAGTTCATGGACGCGTCCGCGAAGCCGGCTCCAGGGCAGCCAGGGAAGCAGCGGCAGCAGGAACCACGCCGTGTACAACAGGGGGACCGTGCTCGCGCCGGTCGGGCTCAACC
Source organism: Propioniciclava sp. (assembly GCA_036803965.1). Taxonomy (GTDB): domain Bacteria; phylum Actinomycetota; class Actinomycetes; order Propionibacteriales; family Propionibacteriaceae; genus Propioniciclava. The sequence continues at coordinate 22,735 of DAIRTI010000030.1, read as the reverse complement.
CGAGCGCGGGATCCCGGTTCAGCAGCTTGAGCAGGAACGGCAGCTGGCTGGGCGTGCTGGTGGCGGCCAGCATCGTCAGATTGGGCACGAGTTGCGCGTCGTTGGACCACTGCGCGAACTCGCCGCGCCATCCGACCCCCGCGGTGGCGAGCATCGGCAGGTACGCGACCCCGACCGTGGTGCCCACGCACAGGCCCGCCAGGACCAGCCTCCTCAGCCCCGACCACGCCCGCGTGATCAGGCCTTCGACCCCCAGCGCGGCCAGCACCACCACCGCCGCCAGGACGCCGTACGGGTTGCCGTTGGTGACGAGCAGGTAGCCGGTCAGGTAGGTCCACAGCGGGTTGGCCCGGCCATGAAGGCAACGCCGGGACGCCCACCAGAACCACGGCGTCCAGGCGAAGGCGGCGAGCCCGGCGACCCAGCTGGACGCGTCGTAGTACAGCGTGAAGCCCGCGAACGGCAGGGCGCCCGCGAGCGCTACCGCCCAGCCGCGCGTGCAGCCGTGGTCGAGCAGGAGCCGGTAGGCGCCCTGGGTGAGCAGGGTCAGCAGCGCGATCTTGATGACTGCGCACCCGACGGCCAGGTCGGGGACCACGGCCAACAACAGGCAGAACGCGAGGTTCACCGGACTCCACAGCCCGAACTGCGCCTCGGCGGCCCAGTTGCCGCCCATCCAGAAGTCGGGACGCATCGTCGGCCAGTGACCGGCGAGCAGGTCGAGCCCCGCCGCGCGCCAGGTCGGCGCGATGACGGCGGCGGTGTCGTCCCAGTAGTAGAAGGACGGTTCCCGCACCAGCGGCAGCAGGGCCAGCGCGACCACGACGATGGCGAGCACCGTCCGCGCCACCCACGCTCCGCGCTCCGGCGATGCCGGGGCGCGGGGGGCGGGACGCGGTTCCATCCGGCCCACGCTAGCGGAGACCGCCTCCGGTCAGGCGGGCGACGGCTTGCGGAACAGCGAGACCGTCACCGAGACGCCGATCTCAGCCCCCCGCACGTCGTCGGGGACCCCGTGGAAGGCGTTCGGGCCCATCGCGATCAGGTCGCGAACCTGGGACGCCATCGCCCGGGCCCGGTACTCCACGCCGACTCGCGCGACCGGCTCGAACACGCCCACCGCCGAGCGCTGCAGGCGGGCGTCCTTGTCGTCCTCGATGCCGACGAGCCCGTAGTCGGCCCGCAGTTCCGCCAGATGGGACGCCGTCGGCGTCACCACCACGAGCAGCCCGCCGGAGGCCAGGACGCGGGCGAACTCGGCCATGTTCCGCGGGGCGAACACGCAGAGGACGGCGCTGAGGCGTCCGGGCAGCAGCGGCAGGGTGCCCCAGGTGTCAGCGACCACGGACGCCGCCCGCGGGTGCGCCCGGGCCGCACGCCGGGCCGCGGCCACCGAGACGTCCAGGGCGACGCCGCGGGCGTCCCGCTCGCCGAGCGCCCGCGCGAGGTAGAAGCCCGTGCCGGCCCCGGCCTCGAGGATCGTCGAGCACCGTGCCAGCCGGCGGGCGACGGCGTCCGCGATCGGGTCGTAGAGCCCGGAATTCAGCACCCGCTCGCGCGCGGCGACCATCTCGGCGGTGTCCGCGTTGGCGGGTGGCCGCGCGCCGAGGAGGTTGACGTAACCGTGACGGGCCAGGTCGAAGCTGTGGCCCTGGTCACAGGCCCACGCCCGCCCGTCAGCGGAGGCACTCAGCGGCCGGGTGCAGACGGGACACGCGAGCAGGCCGCGGGCGGCGTCCAGGCTCACGACGTGCGGCCCGCCAAGCGCGCGCTCACAGGGCCTGCAGCATGCCGCCGTCGACGGCGATGATGCAGCCGTTGAGGTAGGAGCCGGCGTCCGAGAGCGCGAAGGCGGCGACCTTGCCGAACTCGGCCGGCTTGCCGAAGCGTCCGAGCGGGATGGCGGCCGTGTTGGCCTGCCTCTTCTCCTCGGTGTCGTAGACGGTCTGGATGCGCTCGGTGTCGATCGTGCCCGGCATCAGGCCGACGGCCCGCGAGCCAGACGGCCCGATCTCGTTGGCCAGCTGCTTGACCCACATCGCGAGCCCCGGACGCAGCCCGTTGCTGATCGCCAACCCGGGGATCGGGGCCTTCACCGACGTCGACAGCACGTAGGCGAGCCGCACCGCCCCCGGCGCGCCGTCGACGACCGCCCGCGTCACCCGCACCGCCGCGAGGAACACCGACTCGAACGCCGCCCGCCACTGCCCGTCGGTGTTCTCCAGCGCGCCGCCCTTGGGCGGGCCGCCGACGCTGATGAACGCGCCGTCGAGGCGTCCGAAGTGGCCCAGCGCCAGCCGGACGGCCCGCTCGCCGACGCCCGGGTCGGCGAGATCGGCCGCCAGCGCCACGGCCGAACGGCCGAGCGCCGCGGTGGCCGCGTCCAGCTTCTCGTGGCCGCGCGCGACCAGGACGACCTGCGCCCCGTCGGCGACCAGGGCGTCCGCGGTCGCCCGCCCGAGGCCGCCGGACGCCGCCGTCACGACGAACACCTTGCCGGTTAGTCCGAGATCCATTACTGCTCCTTCTCGCGTGGGTCCTGCTCACGTGGGTCCTGCTCGGCCGCGGCGCGGGCCGCCCGCGCCAGGGCCTTCTTGCGGTCTCGGATGTCGTTGCGGATGAACACGATCAGCCCCCCGAGCGCGATGAGCGAGAACGTGAACCACTGCAGCGCGTACGACAGGTGCGGGCCCTCGTCCAGCGGCGGGGTCGCGATCGGCTCGTAGCCGGCCTGCGCCGGCGTCATCTCCAGGACGCCGATATAGCCGCTCACCAGGGTCAGCCCGGACGCCCTCGCGATCGCGTCGCTGTTGATCAGCCGGACGCTGCTCGCCGCCGGGGTCGTCGCGTTGTCGGGACCCTGCTCGTTGCGCCGGACGTGGCCCACGATCGTGACCTGTCCCTCCGGCGGGGGAGCGACGGTGGTGGGGAAGTCCTGGCCGGCGGGGCGGGCGATGAAGCCGCGGTCGATCAGGATCGTGCGCCCGTCGCTGGCGCGCAGCGGCACGACCACCTCGTAGCCGGCGGCGTCGCCGTTGTTGCGGTACCGGACGATCAGCTGGTGCTCGGCGTCGAACGTGCCGGTGATGGTCACCCGCTGCCACTGGTCGTCGTCGGTGATCGTGTGGTCGAAGACCTGCTCGTAGGGCCGCACGGGGGCGTCCTCGTGGGCGACCACGACGGCGTTGTCGCCGCGCCGCTCGTCGAGGCGCCGCAGCTGCCACTGCCCGAGGTTCACGAACGCGATCACCAGGCACACCACCAGCACCAGCAGCGCCACCCAGCGCTTCCAGGGCACGGTGGACGCCGATGGTGCGGTCTCGCTCGCGCGCCTGGTCGTGCCGTGCGTTGTCGGGTCATTCACCGGACGCCTCCTCGCCCTGCTCTGTGGGTGCGGCGTCCTCGACGTCACCAGGGACGACGCCGCCGGTGGTGAGCGTATGAGCGTCCGCCAGCCCCGTGCCCGTGGACTCGGGAGGGGGCGTCCGCAGGTCGATGGCGTTGGCGAGGATCACGGCGACGCCGGGGATGACCGCGGCGCCGACGAAAAGCAGGACGTTGTAGGGGAACGGCGCGAAACAGCCGGAGATGAAGCAGACGACGCGTACGGCCATGGACGCGAGGTAGCGCCGGATGCGCTGGTCGGCGTCCAGTGACTTGGGGATTCGCGCGCTCGTGATCAGCGCGGGCACCCCTCCTCGTCGTCCGGTCACCCGGCCAGCCTAACCGCGATGTCGCGCCGGCCCGATGGGGGTGCCGCCCGGTCTCACAGCCCCGACCCCCGAGTCCTGCGGCCGGCAGGTTGAGTGCCGCACGTTTGTGTAGTTCGGGCCTTCACGGTTGCCTTGTTCGAGTCCTGGCATTTGTATAGTTCGGACCCTCACGTTTGCATAGTTCGACACCGTTGGTCTGCTAAGTTCGAGGCATGGTGCTGGACACACTGGTGGAGCGGCGGGTGAGCGCGCTGCTGGCCCGCTTGGTCGCGGTGGAACCGGTGATCGCGCTGCACGGTCCTCGATCGGTGGGTAAGTCGACAGTGCTTCAAGGCTTCGCCGACCGGCAGGGTGGCTCGGTCATCGACCTCGATGACGTCGAGGTTCGAGAGGCCGTGACCGGGAACCTCACGTCAGTGGTGGCGGGGGCCACTCCCTTGTGTGTGGATGAGTACCAGCGCGTGCCGGACCTGCTCGACGCGATCAAGGCCCGTCTGAACCGCGAGGGCAGCCGTCCCGGCACGGCGGTCATCACGGGGTCTACGCGGCAAGACGCCCTTCCTGCCACTGCGCAGGCGCTCACCGGCCGCCTGCACACCCTCACCATCTGGCCTCTGTCCCAGGGAGAGTTGGGCGGGGTTCGTGAGAACCTGCTGGAGGGTCTTGCCATCGATCCGGCCGGGACGGTGCAACAGATCCCGTCCTCATCGACGACTCGCGATGACTACGTGGCGCGGGTATGCGCCGGCGGACTGCCCCTGGCGTTGCGACGGGCAGGTGCGGCGCGGGCTCGCTGGTTCGACGACTTCGTGCGTGCCTCCGTGGAACGTGACGCGCTCGAGTTGAGCCGTATCCGCGAGCGGCAGGCGATGGCCGACCTGTTGGCATTCCTGGCTGCGCGGACCGGACAGCTACTCAACCTCTCCAAGGCGGCGGAGGCGATCGGGGTCAACCGCGCCACCGCCGAGGGTCATTTGAGACTGCTGGAGGACCTGTTCCTGGTAATTCGGCTACCGGCCTGGGGCAGGACGCTGCGCTCGCGGGTCAACGCAAGCCCAAAGGTGCACGTGGTCGACTCGGGGCTGGCGGCACGTCTTCTGCGTCTCACCCCCGACAAGCTGGCGGGTCTGGACCCAGCAGCGCTCACCGACTTCGGTCACCTCTTGGAGACCTTCGTGGTCGGCGAAGTGAGGAAGCAGGCCTCATGGTTGGACGAGCCTGTCACCCTGGGCCACTGGCGTACGAGCGAGGACGTCGAGGTCGACCTCGTCCTCGAGTACGACGACGGAACCGTGATCGGTTTCGAGGTCAAGGCCAGCGAACGCGCGTCCGCCAAGGAGTTCCGCGGCCTGACCCAACTCCGCGACGCGCTCGGGTCACGGTTCGCCGCCGGGATCGTCCTCACGACCGGACGCCGCTCGTACACCTACGCCGACCGGCTCCACGTGATGCCCATCGACAGGCTCTGGACCCCCGTCAGCCTGCCTGCGAGCCCCTGACCCCAAGGTGACGGGGAGAGCCCCGAAGCCCGGTTACGGTAGCGTAGGTTCCCGTGACTGAAACGACGACCTCACGCAGCGTGCTGGTGACCGGGGGCAACCGGGGCATCGGACGCGCCATCTGCGAACGCTTCCTCGCCGCCGGGCACAAGGTGACCAGCGCGGACCTCGGCGGCGAGCCGCCGGCCGGCGCCCTCGGGGTGACCTGCAACGTGGCCGACCCGGCCCAGGTGGACGCCGCGTTCGACGCCGCCGAGAAGGCCCACGGCCCGGTCGAGATCGTGATCGCGAACGCGGGCATCACCAAGGACGGCCTCATCATGCGCATGACCGAGGAGCAGTGGGACGCCGTCATCGACGTCAACCTCAAGGGCTGCTTCCACACGGCGCGCCGCGCGGTGAAGACGATGATGCGCGCCCGGCACGGACGCGTCGTGTTCATGGGCTCGGTGGTCGGCCTGTACGGCAACGCCGGCCAGGTGAACTACAGCGCCTCGAAGGCGGCGCTGGTCGGCATGGCCCGGTCGCTGACCCGCGAGGTCGGCAAGCGCGGCATCACGTTCAACGTCGTCGCGCCCGGCTTCATCGAGACCGAGATGACGGCCGTCCTGCCGACCGAGGTGACAGACGGCTTCAAGGCGCAGACCCCGGCAGGCCGCATGGGCACGGTCGACGACATCGCGAACGCCGTCGAGTTCCTGTGCTCCGACGGCGCCGGCTACATCAGCGGGGCCGTGATCCCGGTCGACGGCGGCCTGGGAATGGGGCACTGACATGGGCATCCTCGACGGCAAGACTGTTCTCATCGCGGGCGTGACGATGAACACCTCGATCGGCTACCGCGTGGCCGAGATCGCGCAGGCCGAGGGCGCCCGCGTGATCGTGTCGAACCTGCCGCGGGCGGCGTCCCTCACCCGGCGCATCGTCAAGCGGCTCGACCCGGTCCCCGAGGTGCTCGATCTCGACGTCACGGACGCCGAGGCGCTCGACGGTCTCGCGGACGCACTGCGCGGCCTGGGCGTGGAATCGCTCGACGGTGTCGTGCACTCGATCGCGTTCGCGAATCCCGAGCGGGCGCTCGGCGGGGCATTCCTGTCGACCGGCTGGGACGACGTCGCGACCGCCCTGCACACCTCGGCCTTCTCGCTGAAGTCGCTCGTGGTGGCGTGCCGTCCACTGCTGGGCCGCGGGGCGTCCGTCGTCGGACTGACGTTCGACGCGCAGGTCAGCTGGCCGAAGTACGACTGGATGGGCGTCGCGAAGTCGGCCCTGGAGTCGACGTCGCGCTACCTGGCCCGCTATCTGGGCCCCGACGGCATCCGCTGCAACATCGTGGCGGCCGGGCCGATCCAGACGATCGCGAAGAAGGCCATCCCGGGCGCCGAGTCGTTCGACGAGGTCTGGGCGCAGCGGGCCCCGCTCGGCTGGGACCCGACGGACTCGACCCCGACCGCCAAGGCCGTGGTCGCCCTGCTGTCGGACTGGTTCCCGTCCACCACGGGCGAGATGGTCCACGTCGACGGCGGGTTGCACTCCACGGGCGCCTGAGGCACGGCACAGGAGTCCTTGGATAGGTTGGGTCCATGGCAGCTGTCGTGGAACTGGCCGGCGTCTCGGTGGTCCGGGGGCGCAGCACGCTGCTGCACGACATCGACTGGACGGTCGAGGAGGACGAGCGCTGGGTCATCATCGGCCCCAACGGCGCCGGAAAGACCACGTTGTTGCAGCTCGTCAGCGCCACGATGCACCCCACGACCGGCGTCGTCGGCCTGCTCGGCGAGGTCATGGGCGCGGTCGATGTGTTCGAGCTGCGTCCGCGCATCGGCGTCACCTCGGCGGTGCTGGCCGACCGCATTCCGCGCGCGGAGTCGGTCGGCAACGTGGTCGTGTCGGCGTCCTACGCGGTGATCGGCCGCTGGCGCGAGCAATACGACCCGATGGACCTGCAGCGCGCGGCCATGCTGATGGGCCAGCTGCAGGTGGGGCACCTCTCGCGGCGCACGTTCGGCACCCTCAGCGAGGGCGAGCGCAAGCGCGTCCAGATCGCGCGGGCCCTGATGACCGACCCCGAGCTGCTGCTCCTGGACGAGCCCGCCGCCGGCCTCGATCTCGCCGGACGCGAGTCGCTCGTCGAGACGCTCGGCGAACTCGCCGAAGACCCGTACTCGCCCGCCATGGTGCTGGTCACCCACCACCTCGAGGAGATCCCGCGCGGCATGACCCACGCCATGCTGCTGGCCGACGGCGGCATCGTCGCCGCGGGGCCGATCCGGCAGATCCTCACCGATGACGCGCTCAGCACGACCTTCGGCCTACCCTTGACGGTTACCGAGGATGCGGGCCGCTGGACGGCCCGCGCCGTCCGATCCTGACGAGGAGGCGCCGTGCTGCTGCAGTGGCTGGGCGACAACGCCTGGGCGGTCTGGCTGATCCTGGCCGGTGGGCTGGCGGTCAGCGAGATGCTGACGCTCGACCTGACCCTGCTCATGCTGGCCAGCGGGGCGCTCGCCGGCGCGGTCACGGCCTTCTTCCTGCCCGGCCTGCTGGCCGCGCAGGTGGCCGTCGCCATCGTCGTCGCCCTGACCATGCTGTTCGTCACGCGTCCGGCGCTGCTGAAGCGCCTGCGCAGCTCGCCGGGGTACCGGTCGTCCACGTCGAACATCCTCGGCGCCTCGGGCACAGCGGTCGGCGAGATCACGGCCTCCGGCGGCGAGGTGCGCATCGGCGGCGACGTGTGGTCCGCGCGCAGCTATGACGCGTCCGTGATCGGCGCGGGCACCGAGGTGGACGTGCTCGAGGTCGACGGCCTGACCGCGCTGGTCTACCCCAAGCACAAGCCCCTGACGGGGTAACCGCAGGCAACAAGGCACGCCGGGTTGAGCCCGGCGCGTCGGCCGGGCAAAGATGGACGCCGTGAGGGGCTCGCTGCGGAACTCGTGATCCGTGGGGGCCCCTGCTCCGTTCCCTGACAAGGAGAAGCATGTCCGCCACCACCCATGAGACCACCTGGCGCCGCCGCCCCGCCGGCGCGAGCGAGGCCATCGACGACGACACCGCCCGCCTGATCGACGGCTGGTGGCGGGCCGCCAACTACCTCTCGGTCGGCCAGATCTACCTGCTCGACAACCCGATGCTGCGGCGTCCGCTGAGCCGCGACGACGTCAAGCGGCGTCTGCTGGGCCACTGGGGCACGACGCCCGGGCTGAATTTCCTCTACGCCCACTTCAACCGGGCGATCATCGAGCGCGGCCTGAACGCGCTCTACATCGCCGGCCCCGGGCACGGCGGGCCGGGCCTGGTCGCCAACGCCTACCTCGAGGACACCTACACCGAGGTCTACCCGAACATCACCCGCGACGACGAGGGCCTGGGCAAGCTGTTCAAGCAGTTCTCGTTCCCGGGCGGCATCCCCTCGCACGTGGCCCCCGAGACGCCGGGCTCGATCCACGAGGGGGGCGAGCTCGGCTACGCGCTGTCGCATGCCTACGGCTCGATCTTCAACAGTCCCGACCAGATCACGTTCGCGGTCGTCGGCGACGGCGAGGCCGAGACCGGCCCGCTGGCCACCTCGTGGCACTCGAACAAGTTCGTCAACCCCCGCCGCGACGGCGTCGTGCTGCCCGTGCTGCACCTCAACGGCTACAAGATCGCCAACCCGACGGTGCTGGCCCGCATCGAGACCGAGGAGCTGGCCGACCTCATGCGCGGATACGGCCACGAGCCGCTGTTCTTCCGCGCGACCGCCGACGAGAACCACATCGAGGTGCACAAGCGGTTCGCCGGCGTCCTCGACGAGGCGCTCGACATGATCGCCGACATCAAGGCCGCCGCGGAGGCGTCCGACGAGCTCGATCAGGACCGTCCGCGCTGGCCGATGATCGTCTTCGACACCCCCAAGGGGTGGACGGGCCCGGCCACCGTGGACGGCAAGATGACCGAGGCGCACTGGCGCAGCCACCAGGTGCCGCTGGCCAGCGCGCGCGACAGCGAGGAGCACCTGCAGGTGCTGGCCGACTGGCTGGCGTCCTACCGCGCCGACGAGCTGTTCGACGCCCGTGGCCGCTTCCTGCCCAGGTTCGACGCGCTCAAGCCGAGCGGCGAGGCGCGCATGTCGGCCAACCCCGTCGCGAACGGCGGCGCGCTGCTGAAAGACCTGATCATGCCCGACTTCCGCGACTTCGCGGTCGAGGCGGACGCCGACGGTCACGGCGGCCCGATGGTCGAGTCCACGAAGCGGCTCGGCGAATTCCTGCGCGAGGTGGCCCGGCTGAACCCCGACAACTTCCGGGTCTTCGGGCCGGACGAGACGGCGTCCAACCGACTGCAGGCGGTCTTCGAGACCACGCCCAAGCAGTGGATGGCCAGGTTCCTGGACGCCGACTCCGGCGACCCGATGGCGCAGGCCGGCCAGGTCATGGAGATGCTCAGCGAGCACCAGTGCCAGGGCTGGCTGGAGGGCTACCTGCTCACCGGGCGCCACGGCATGATGAGCTCCTACGAGGCGTTCATCCACATCGTCGACGCCATGTTCAACCAGCACGCCAAGTGGCTGGAGGTCACGAACCACATCAGCTGGCGGCGTCCGATCGCGTCGCTGAATTACCTGCTCAGCAGCCACGTCTGGCGCCAGGACCACAACGGCTTCAGCCACCAGGACCCGGGCTTCCTCGACGTCGTGCTCAACAAGTCGCCCGAGGTCGTGCGGGTCTACCTGCCGCCGGACGTCAACACGCTGCTGTCGACGTTCGACCACTGCCTGCGCAGCAAGCAGTACGTGAACGTCGTCGTCGCGGGCAAGCAGCCCGAGCCGGTGTTCCTGAACATGGACGAGGCGATCGCCCACTGCACCCGCGGCCTCGGCATCTGGGACTGGGCCGGCAACGAGGTCGACGGCTCCGACCCCGACGTCGTGCTGGCCTGCGCTGGCGACGTGCCGACCCTCGAGACGCTGGCGGCCGCCGACATCCTCCGCAAGCGCATCCCCGACCTGAAGGTGCGCGTGGTCAACATCGTCGACCTCATGCGCCTGCAGGACGAGGCCGAGCACCCGCACGGCCTGTCGCACCGCGAGTTCGACACCTACTTCACGACCGACAAGCCGGTGATCTTCAACTTCCACGGCTACCCGTGGCTGATCCACCGGCTGGCCTACCGGCGCACGAACCACGTGAACATCCACGTCCGCGGGTTCAAGGAGAAGGGCTCCACCACGACGCCGTTCGACATGTGCATGCGCAACGACATCGACCGGTACCACCTGGTCATGGACGTCATCGACCGCGTCCCGTCGCTCGGGTCCCGGTACGCGCGGCTGCGGCAGGAGATGGCCGACGCGCGCATCCACGCCCGGCAGTACGCCTACGCCTGGGGCGAGGACCTGCCGGAGATCGCCAACTGGGTCTGGCCCGACGCCGGCGACGCGGCGTCCGGGCGGGAGGTGGCCGCGACCCTGGCCACCGGCGGCGATAACGAGTGACGCACCACAGCGAAGGACGTGGCAGTTTGCGGGGCGAGCGTGACGGTATAGGTGCTCGCTATTGACGCCAGCGAAATGGGGTTGCATGATGAGAGTCACCCTCAGGAAGGATTCCCATCATGCGTAGAAGCCTGATTGTCATCGTGTTGTCAATTGTGATGATTACGACGATGAGTCTCGCTGCGGCGCCCATGGCTTCAGCTGCCACGTACTTCCGAAACCCGCCCTGCAAGGTGTACGGGTTCAGTCTTCATGCGAGATTCCGCATGGCCACGAGGGATATTTCTGAAGCAGAGGTCAAGCGCACCGTTTCCGAGAACTGCTCTCAAGCCTGGATCGAAGACACATCAGTGGGGCTTGCGGACCGCACCTTCTACTATCCCGGCCACCCAGCAGTCGTGCTCAACTCGCAGGGCGTTGTCGTGACGACCATGTGGGTTGGAGGTGGTGGGTCATGGCGGATCGCAGTGTGACAGATCCCAATCCCGAGGATGATCTACGTCACCTGACACTTTCTTTCTTGGTCGACGACGAGGCGCGTCTCGGCACAATCATCCTGGATCCTTCGGTCCGGGGTCGCGAGACAAGAACTCTCCCGATCTTCTTGGAAGGCCGCTTGGTCGCGAATCTGACCATGGCCCAGGATGGGCGCATAGGCGACATCGAATTGCTCGACCTTTCGACTCAGATGCCAGGCCTCTGGTCCATTCCCCCTCCAGGTTGAGTGTGTACCGAGGACGGATGATCAGCATCGAAGAATCGCTAATCTTGCACGTGTCCGCGCATGACTTTGATGCGGATTAGTCTGCACAGAACTCGACGGGGCCCGCCACTTGCGGCTTGAGAAGTGGCAAGCCGACTGCGTGACCCCCGAGGGTGCGGTGTACATCGGCTACGTCGCGGTCCTGTCTTTCGGACGCCTCCGCCTGCGGTGCGCCGCCATGCTCGAGTCGGACGCCGTTGGCGCGAGTCCGGCTGCGGTCCTGCAGCAGCGGCAGTCGTTGCGGGGAGGGCTCGTCTCGGCCACCCCGGGCGACGTGTCGTGGCGGGTGCCGGTGCTCGACGTTGTGGGGGAGTGGTCCGGCGGCACCGGCACCGCGCCGGTGGTCGTCGCCGAGACCGAGGCGGGGGCGATCGAGTGGCAGTGTCTGAGCCTGGACGCCGCGGCGTCCGTGACCTGCGACGGCCGGCGCTATGCGGGGCCGGGCTACGCCGAGGTCGTCCGGCTGAGCCTGCCGCCCTGGCGTCTGCCCTTGTCGGACCTTCGCTGGGGTCGCTTCGTCGCTGACGACCGATCCGCGGCGCTGACCTGGATCGCCGCCGGCGGGGCGTCCACGTTCGAGGGCGCCTGGACGCCGGACGGACGCTTGGACGCCCGGGTGGGGGAGGCGTCCGTGGAGGCCTGCGGCCCGGACGGGGACGTCCGGCTCACCTGGGACACCGGTCGGCCGATCCGGGGCGAGCGGGTGAGCCGGTCGCTGCTCGGACGCCTCGCCGTCTTCGAGCGGCTGCTTCCGCGGGGCGTCCGCGGGATCGCGGAGGAGAAGCGGCTGAGCCGCGGCGTCCTGGTCGATGCGGCCGGATGCCACGGGGGCTGGGTCGTCCATGAGAGGGTGCGGTGGACATGAGCGGGAACGCGCGATGATGCCCGAGGCCGGCCCGCGTACTCGATGCGGGGGAGCGGCTGGCCGGGTGCTCTACGGCGCCCTCTTCGCGGTCGTCTGGCCGGCGTGGCTGGTGGTGCTGGCGGTGCGCGTCCGGGTGCCGTTCCCAGCGGTGCAGGCCCCGTTGTTCGGCTTGGTGCTGACGGTCGCGGCCTGGCGATCCTGGGCCTCGGTGTGGCGGGCATCGTCCGGCGCGGCCACGGGCTGCCGATGAACGCCTTCCCGCCGCCCGACCTCGTCACGACCGGGGTGTGGCCTACCGGGGCGAGCCGCTCACCCCGATCGTGCGCGGGCTGCTGCGGCTCTACCAGTGGTTCGCGGTAGCCATGTACGCCGTGGGCGCGGTGCTGCCGGCGCTTTCGTCGGCGTCCGCGCCGGCTCCCGTCGCTGGCGCCTGGCCGGCGGCGGCCGCGGTCGGGGCCGTGTTCTTCGTCGTCTGTGGCGCGGCGATGAGCGTCGACCTGCCCGACTCCCGGGTCAGGTTCTCGCGGCTGTCCGGCTAGGCTGTTGGGACCCCCGGAAGGAGTCTCCCAGTGCCCGGTTTCCTCTTCTCACTCATCGTGCTGGCGGTCGTGGTCGTGGTCGCGATCGTGTTGTCGGTGCGGGTCATCCAGCAGCAGCAGGTCGGCATCGTCCAGCGGCTCGGTAAGTTCCACAAGACGATCGAGCCCGGCATGCACCTGATCGTGCCGATCGTCGACAAGGTCCGCTACACGATGGACATGCGCGAGGCGGTCGTCCCGTTCCCGCCGCAGGGGGTCATCACGGAGGACAACCTGATGGTCGGCATCGACTCGGTCATCTATTACCAGATCGTCGATCCGGTCCGGGCGGCGTACGAGGCGCAGAACTACATTCAGGCGATCGAGCAGCTGACGATGACCACGCTGCGCAACATCATCGGCGGCATGGATCTGGAGCAGACCCTCACCTCGCGCGAGGAGATCAACCAGAAGCTGCGCAGCGTGCTGGACGAGGCGACCGGCAAGTGGGGCATCAAGGTCAACCGCGTCGAGTTGCGCTCGATCGAGCCACCGGCCACGATCCGCGACGCGATGGAGAAGGGCGCCCGCGCCGAGCGTGAGAAGCGCGCCCAGATCCTGCTGGCCGAGGGCCAGCGGCAGTCGCAGATCCTGTCGGCGTCCGGCGACCGCGAGTCGTCGATCCTGAGGGCCCAGGGCGAGCGGGAATCCAACGTGCTGCGCGCCCAGGCCGACCGGCAGGCGTCCATGCTGCGGGCCGAGGGCGAGGCGCAGGCGATCACGACGGTGTCCAGCGCGATCCACGCCGCTGAGCCCGACCAGGCGCTGCTCGCCTATCAATACCTGCAGATGCTGCCCAAGCTGGCCCAGGGGGACGCCAACAAGGTGTGGGTCGTCCCCTCCGAACTCAACGACGCCCTCAAGGGGCTCGGGTCCACGGTCGGGGACGCCCTGCGGTCCTACGCCCCCGTCGAGAAGGGCAAGTTCAAGGCGCCCGCGCATGTCGACGTCTTCGCCGAGATCGAGGACTCCAAGAAGGCCGCCGACGAGGAGTCGAAGCGGTCCGTCCAGCAGGCGATCGCCGAGGCCCAGCAGCTCGAGTCCGGACGCCTCGCCCGACTGGCCCCGACCCCGCAGCTGGGCGCCGCGCCGGCCCCCGCGCAGGAGACCAAGGCGGTGGACGACCCGGTCGCCGAGTTCCTGCCCGAGCCCGAGGCCGCGCCGGCCCCGACCGAGGACTCTCAGTAGGCCGAGGTCACAACTCGAGCGCGGCCCGGACGTCGTCCTTGACGCGCTGCATGATCTCGGCGGCGTCCGCGCGGGCGGCGTCCGGATCGGCGCTCTGCTCGGGCGACCGCCTGACCTGCAGGTAGCACTTCAGCTTGGGCTCGGTGCCCGAGGGCCGCACGACGGCCCGTGCCGTGGCCCCCTCGACCAGGACGCCGTCGGTCGGCGGCAGCCCGTTCCAGCCGGTCAGCAGGTCGGACGCCGTGACGGCCTCCCCGGCCAGCGCGGCCGGCGGCGTGGCGCGGAAGCGGGCCATGGCGTCCGCGATGATCGAGAGGTCCTCGACGCGGAACGACAGCTGCGCGGTGTGGTGCAGTCCGTAGCGCCGGACGATGTCGTCGAGCGCGTGGGCGATGGTCCGGCCGCCGGCCCTCAGCCGCGCGACCAGGTCGAGGATGCGCACCGCGGTCGTGATGCCGTCCTTGTCGGGCACGGACGCCGGGTCGGTGCAGTAGCCGATCGCCTCCTCGTAACCGAACGCCAGGCCGGGCACGCGTCCGATCCACTTGAACCCGGTCAGCGTCATCTCGAACGGCTGCCCGTGGGCCGCTGCCATCGCCCCCAGCACGGTGGACGAGACGACCGAACAGGCGTAGACGCCACGGCGTCCGGACTCGAGGGCATCCGCAGCGAGCAACGAACCGAGTTCGTCGCCGGTGAGCATGCGCCAGCCCCCAGCGAACGGCGCGGCGATCGCGCACCGGTCGGCGTCCGGGTCGTTGGCGATCGCGACGTCGGCGTCCGTCCGGCGCGCCAGGTCCAGCGCCAGGTCGATGGCGCCGGGCTCCTCGGGGTTCGGGAACGCGACGGTGGGGAAGTCGGGGTCCGGCTCGGCCTGCGCCCCGACCACGGCCGGCGCGGGGAACCCGGCGGCCTCGACCGCGCGCGCCACGACGGCCCGCCCGACGCCGTGCATGGCGGTGTACACCCAGCGCACGTCGCGCGGCCCGTCGGCTCGCGCCAGGGACGCCGCCCGCTCCACGTAGGCCGCCACCAGGTCGTCCCCGACCAGCTCGATGTCGCCGCCCCGCGGCAGCTCAGAAACCGGCCCGAGGGACGCCGCCGCGATCCGCTCGGCGATCTCGGCGTCCGTCGGCGGCACGATCTGCGACTGACCGACGTAGACCTTGTAGCCGTTGTCGGCGGGTGGGTTGTGGGACGCCGTCACGACGACCCCGGCCGCGCAGTCAAGCGTCCCGATGCCGAACGGCACCAGGGGCGTCGGCACGTGCGTCGTCGTCAGGAGCGGCCGCAGCCCGTGCCCCGCCAGGATCTCCGCCGTATCGGACGCGAACACGTCGCTGTTGTGCCGCGCGTCATACCCGATCAGCACCCGCGCCCCCGCGTGGCCGTTGGCCACCAGCCAGCGCGCCAGTCCAGCAGCCGCCCGCTGCACGACGACCCGGTTCATCCGGTTCGGACCCGGCCCCAGCGCGGCCCGCAGCCCGGCTGTGCCGAACGCCAACGCGCCGGCGAAGCTGTCGGCCAACTCGTCCCGCGCCTCGGGATTGCCCGCCCGCGCGCTGGCGACGAGGTCGCGCAGGGCCCCTGCGGTCACGGGATCGGGGTCTTCGGCAGCCCACGCCTCGGCGCGCAGGAACAGGTCCTCGCTCACAGCACCTCCAACAGTCCGGCGAGCAGCGCCCGCAGCCTCGGCACCGCGTTCGCGCCGGCCTCGAGCACCTCCGCGTGCGACAGCGGACGCCCCGACAGCCCCGCCGCGGGGTTTGTCACGAGCGACAGGCCGAGCACTTCGAGCCCGGCCTCGCGGGCCGCGATCGTCTCCAGCGCGGTCGACATGCCGACCAGGTCGCCACCGAGAACGCGCGCCATCCGCACCTCCGCCGGCGTCTCGTACGCCGGCCCACGGAACTGCACGTACACGCCCTCGTCCAGTTCGGGGTCGATCGTCCGCGCCAGCTCGCGCAGCGCAGGGGAGTAGGCGTCGGTCAGGTCGACGAATCGAGCGCCCTCCAGCGGCGTCGCGCCGGTCAGGTTCACGTGGTCGGCGATCAGCACCGGCGTCCCCGGGCCCCACTCAGGCCGCAGCCCGCCGCACCCGTTCGTCAGCACCAGCCGGGACGCCCCGGCGGCCGCCATCGTCCGGACGCCGTGGGCGACGGGCGCGACGCCGCGTCCCTCGTAGAAGTGGGTGCGTCCGGTGAAGACGACCGCGAGGCGCCCGGACGCCGTCCGCAGCGCCCGCGCCACGCCGCCGTGGCCGGCCACGACCGGCTTGGAGAACCCCGTCAACTGCTCCAGGGGCACCTCGGCCACCAGCTCGCCCACGCCGTCGGCGGCCGCCGACCAGCCCGAGCCGAGCACGAGCCCGACGTCGATGGCGGACACTCCCAGGCACTCCCGCAGGTCGCCTGCGGCGGCCGTTGCCGCGGCGTACGGGTCCTCGAACAGGCTCATCGCGCCACGATATCGCCGCGCGCCGGGCCGACGGGAGCGCCTGAAGGCGCCGCCTGCGACAATGCTGGGCGTGGCGGACGTGGTGATCATCGGCGGCGGTCCCGGCGGCTACGAGGCGGCCCTCGTGGGCGCTCAGCTCGGGGGACACGTGACGCTCGTCGAGCGCGACGGGCTGGGCGGCGCGGCGGTCCTCACCGACGTGGTGCCCAGTAAGTCGCTGATCGCCGCGGCCGACGTCATGAGCCGGGTCCGGGACGCCGAACGGCTCGGCCTGCGCCCCCGCTCCGGCCAGGGACGCATCAAGGACGGCGTCACCGCCGACCTCGCCGCCGTGAACGCCCGCGTCCTCGACCTGGCCCGCGCGCAGAGCGCCGACATCCGCGCGCGGCTGCAGGCCAACGGCATCCGCGTGATCGAGGGCACCGGACGCCTCGCCGACACCCGCCACGTCCGGGTGACCACGGCGTCCGGCGACACCGAGACCCTGGACGCCGACGTCACGCTGATCGCCACCGGCGTCCGTCCCCGGGAACTGCCGGAGGCCAGGCCGGACGGCGAGCGCATCCTCAACTGGACGCAGATGTACGGCCTCACCGACCTGCCCGAGCGGCTGATCGTCGTGGGCTCCGGCGTGACCGGGGCCGAGTTCGCCAGCGCCTACAACGCGCTCGGCGTCGAGGTCGTGCTGGTGTCCTCGCGGGCCCAGGTGCTGCCGAGCGAGGACGCCGACGCCGCCGGCGTCATCCAGCAGGTCTTCGAGAGCACCGGCATGACGATCCTGTCGAGGTCGCGGGCGGTCGCGGCGAGCAGGGGCGGCGACGGCGTCCTCGTGACCCTCGACGACGGACGCACCGTCGAGGGCTCCCACGTGCTGATGGCCGTCGGCGGCCTGCCGAACACCGAGGATCTCGGGCTCGCCGAGGCCGGGGTCGCGACGACGGCGTCCGGGCACATCGTGGTCGACAAGGTCTCTCGCACGAGCGCCCGCGGTGTCTACGCGGCCGGCGACTGCACCGGGGTGTTTGCGCTGGCGTCCGTGGCCGCCATGCAGGGACGCATCGCGATGTGGCACTCGCTCGGGGACGCCGTCGCGCCCCTCGACCTGCGCACGGTGTCGGCCAACGTGTTCACCGCGCCCTCCGTCGCGAGCGTCGGCATCAGCCAGGCCGAGATCGACGGCGGCTTCAACGCGCGGGCGATCATGATGCCGCTGCGCTCGAACGCCCGGGCGAAGATGCAGGGCCTGTCCGACGGCTTCATCAAGCTGTTCTGCCTGCCCACTACGGGAATCGTCGTCGGCGGCGTGGTGGTGGCGCCCTCGGCGTCCGAACTGGTCCATCCGATCGCGCTGGCGGTCTCGGCGCGGCTGACCGTCGATCAGCTGGCCCAGGCGTTCACGGTCTACCCGTCGCTGTCGGGGTCCATCGCCGAGGCCGCGCGCAGGCTCCACCCGGGCGCCGCCGTCGAGGACCACGTCGACTACTAGGCCAGGCACTCGGGGGCGTCCCCAAAATTCATCAAGAATGGGGTAGCCATCCGCGCTAGTACGGGCGAGTATGTGACCCTAGCCGGGGTAACTATGACCTGTCCCGGGCCTGAGGAGGAGCCGATGACCTAAGCTCGCCGTCCCGTGCCACCGCACCCTGCCACGACCTTGCACCCGGTGTCCCGCCCCCCAGCCCGCCCCCCGTGCGCGCGACCCCATCCCCGACCGTCCCGCCCCAGGACGAGGTTCATGGAGCTTCGATGTCTGCACTGCCAACGACCACCGCCAGCCCCTATTCGCTCACCATGCTCGGCCGCTTCCGCCTCGCGCGGGGCATCAAGCCGATCGAACTCCCCGACGCCATCAAGCGCGTCATCGCCCTGCTGGCCCTCGCGGACGGCCCCGTCGAGCGGTCCGCCGTCGCCGGACGCCTCTGGCCCGACTTCTCCGAGGTACGCGCCCGCAGCAATCTGCGCACCGCCCTATGGCGCTGTCCCGAGGCCTCCGACGTCATCATCTCGACCCGGCACCACCTCGCGCTCTCCAGCGAGGTCGAGGTCGACCTGACCCACATGCTCGACCAACTGGCGGAGGCCTCGCGGCACCCCGAGCAGGAGCCCCCCGAGGAGTGCCTGGACGCCCTGTCCCACGACCTCCTCGCCGGTTGGGACGCCGACTGGCTCGACGTCGTCCGCGAACGGACGCGCCAGCGCACCTTCCGCCTGCTCGACCGCCTGGTCGAGGGCCGGATCGACGAGGGCGACCCCTTCGGCGCGATCGACCTGGCGCTGCGGTTCATCCCGCTCGATCCGTTCCGCGAGCCCACGCACGCGGGCCTCCTGCGCGCCTACATCGCGGCCGGTAACCGGTCCGCCGCCGTCCGGCACTATTCCTCGTTCGCCGAACGGCTCATGCGTGAGCTGGGCCTGGCGCCGTCCGAGGAGCTGACCGCGATCGTGCGCGACCTCCTCGGCGTTCCCCATCCACCCGGCCCGCGCCATAGGGGAGGCGTCGGTGACGTTCGTGTGACGCACGTGCGACGCGAGCGCGACGAGGCAGCGGACGCCATGGCGGCGCGCGTCGCACGCGGGTTCGGCGAGAGATAGGCGCGAGAAAGGCGAGCGCACGACGCGGGGCGCGACTTTTTGGCGACAGGTGTCTCGGTTAGCTGGGGGCGTCCCGGCAAGCGCCGGGTTCACCCCGAACCGAAAGGTGCACCTCATGTCGCAGATCACGCTCTCCGAGCTCGAAGCCACCGCTGTCGAGATCCTGCCCGACCGCGAGACCCTCGCCTTCATCAGCCTCAACGTGAACCGGATCCGGGCCACCAACGTCTCTGTGGCCGCCAACGTGCTGACGAACCGGTCGGCCGCCCTGTCGTCCGCCAACCAGGCCATCTTCGTCCTCCAGCACTGAGCCTGACTCCGAGGGCCGGCGCGCATCGATCGCGCCGGCCCCCGCAGGCTTCCGAACGGAGTAGGCCATGCCGACGTACGCGATCGCCGAGGGCGTCCGGCTCCTGGGCCCGTACCAGGACTCGGGCTACGCCGAGCCGCGCTTCCTCGTCCGCCGCGCGGACGGGAAGGTCATCCTCGTACCGGAGCTCGTCCAGCACGTCCTCGACGGGCTGCTCGCCGGCGGCGAGGCCGACCTGGTGGCTCAGCGCGTCAGCACCGCCGTCGGTCGTGAGTTGTCGACCGAGGGACTGTCCTACCTCGTGGACGAGAAGCTGCGCCCGCTGGGCCTGGTCGAGTCCGTCAACCCCGACCCGGACGCGTCCGCGGCCACGGAGCCCGTCAAGCCCGTTACTCCGCACGGCCTCGTGCTCGGCCTGCGGCTGCGGCGGGTGCTCGTGCCGCCGCGCGCGAGCCGGGTGCTGGCCACGGCGCTCGCCCCGCTGTTCTGGCCCCCGGTCGTCATCGCCGCCCTGGCAGCGCTGGTCTGGGTCGACTTCACCCTGTTCGCGCACACCAGCGTGACGGCGGTGTTCGAGGGCGTCTTCGTCGATCCTCCCGCCCTGCTGGGCGTGATCGGCATCGTGCTGGCCGGCACCCTGTTCCACGAGTTCGGCCACGCGGCGGCTTGCCGCTACGGCGGCGCGCAGCCCGGGGCGATCGGGGTCGGCCTGTATCTGATCTTCCCCGCCCTGTACACCGATGTGACCGACAGCTACCGGCTGAACCGCGCCGGACGGCTCCGCACCGACCTGGGCGGCGTCTACTTCCACGTCCTGTGGATCCTCGGCTGTGCCGCCGCCTACCTGGCGACCGGTTACCAGCCGCTCCTGCTGGTCATCCTGCTGGTCCACCTCGAGGCGCTCGAACAGCTGCTGCCGTTCGTGCGGCTCGACGGGTACTTCGTGCTGGCCGACATCGCCGGCGTCCCCGACCTGTTCGCCCGCAGCGGGGGAGTGCTGAAGCAGCTCCTGCCCGGACGCATCAGCGACCCGGCCCTGCGGCTGAGGCCGATCACTCGGGCCCTCGTCACCGCCTGGACCCTGATCACCCTGCCCCTGCTGGCCTTCTGCCTCGGCTACCTGCTGTGGTTCTCGCCGCAGATCGCCCTCGACACCTGGGCCGCCATGCAGGACGAATGGGTGGCGCTCCAGGCCGCGGTGGCGGCGTCCGACATCGCCTCGGTCGTCGTTTCGGCCCTCTCGCTGGTGCTCATGCCCCTGCCCCTCTTGGGCCTCTCGCTCGTCCTGGCGGCCATCCTGGTCCGCCTCGGCGGCCGGCTGGCCCGTCGGCGGGCCGCACGCGGACGCCGTGGCGTCCCGGCGCCCCGCACCCTCGCCCCGGTAACAACGTCCCTCTCACCCCGTCGAACCTTCAAGGAGAACATGTCATGAACGCCCATCCTCGACACGCCCTCGCCCGGCCGGTGTCGCGCACGCGCTTCCGCGTCCTGGCCCTGACGGTCGCGACCCTGCTGTCGGTCGCCGGCTTCGCCGCCCCGGCCCAGGCCGCCAGCCTCGGTCCGAGCACGATCAACTACAGCCGCACCGTCGACCTGTCCGGCAAGTCGGGCCAGGTGCGCGGCAGCGGCGGGCTCACGTACGCCGAGACGCTGCAGAAGAAGGTGACGGCCAACAACCTGGCCCGGGCCACCACGACGTGCAACGGCTGCAAGGCCACCGCGATCGCCTTCGAGGTCGTCGTGGCGAGCGGGGCGCCCACGGACCTCACCGCCAACAACACCGCCCTCGCGCTGAACACCAAGTGCAGCCGCTGCTCCTCGACCGCCCTGGCGTACCAGTTCGTCGTCTCGAACGACCGCTGGACGTTCATGACCGTCTCCGGCCGCATCAAGCTGTCGCTGATCAACGTCAAGCTGGCCGCGCTGGCCAAGTCGGGCGCCTCGCCCGAGACCATGCAGGCCAAGGCCGACGACTACGCGGCGCAGGTGCGCTCCATTCTCGCCCAGGACCTCCGGACATTCCCCACGTTCCGTCGCGCCTTCAAGCACGTGGACCTGGGCTGACTCCCGGGGTGGGTGGCCGACGGGCCGGCGCTTCGCGCCGGCCCGTTCGGTGTGCTCGTGAGTTGGTGCAGCGGGACGCGACTACTCGGCGTCCACGATCTCGCAGAGTGTCTCGCCGCTGGAGCAAGTGGACCCCGCTTGGGCGGTGAGGTTCCTGACGATGCCGGAGCGGTGGGCGTTGAGCGGCTGCTCCATCTTCATGGCCTCCAGGACGACGACCAGGTCGCCCTCGTTGACCTCGTCGCCCTCGGCCACGGCGACCTTGACGATCGTGCCCTGCATCGGCGACTGCAGCGCGTTGGACGACGGCGCCTTCGCGGTGGCGCCGCTGCGGCTGCGCCGCGTCGGCTTCGGTGCGGTGCCGGCGGCGCGGCCGGCCGCCGGGGCGCCCAGCGTGGCGGGCACCTTGACCTCGATGCGCTTGCCGTTGACCTCGACGACGTAGGTGCTCTTCTCTTCGGCCTCCGCTTCGCCGAGCGTGCCGGTGAACGGCTCGATGGTGTTCTTGAACTCGGTCTCGATCCAGTTCGTGAACACCCCGAACCGGCCGTCGGAACCGACGTAGGCGGGATCGTCCAGCACCACCTGGTGGAACGGGATGACCGTGGGCATGCCGTCGAGGATCGTCTCGCCCAGGGCGCGCTTCGAGCGCTGGATCGCCTGGGTGCGGTCGGCGCCGGTGACGATGATCTTCGCCACGAGGGAGTCGAAGTTGCCCGGGACGCTCATGCCCTCGAGGTAGCCGGAGTCGACCCGGACGCCGGGGCCGGTGGGCGGCGTCCACTTGACGAGCGTGCCGGGCGCGGGCATGAAGTTGCGCCCGGCGTCCTCGGCGTTGATCCGGAACTCGATCGAGTGACCGCGGATCTCGGGATCGCCGAAGCCCAGCGGCTCTCCGTTGGCGATGCGGAACATCTCGCGCACGAGGTCGATGCCGGTGACCTCCTCCGAGACCGGGTGCTCGACCTGCAGGCGGGTGTTGACCTCGAGGAAGGAGATCAGGCCGTCCTGCGCGACCAGGAACTCGCAGGTGCCGGCACCGACGTAGCCGGCCTCCTTCAGGATCGCCTTCGACGACGCGTACAGCTTGTCGAGCTGTTCCGCGGTGAGGAACGGCGCGGGAGCCTCCTCGACGAGCTTCTGGTGGCGGCGCTGCAGCGAGCAGTCGCGGGTCGAGACGACGACGACGTTGCCGTGGGCGTCCGCGAGGCACTGGGTCTCGACGTGCCG
>DAIRTI010000029.1:0-31147 GCA_036803965.1 Propioniciclava sp. | reverse complement strand
GTATCCCCAACGGGATTCGAACCCGCGCCGCCGCCGTGAAAGGGCGGTGTCCTTGGCCGCTAGACGATGGGGACCAGGCCCGCCAAGCATACGGCATCGCCGCCTGTGGCACCGGGCGCGGGCCGGACGCGCGAAGGCGGCCCCCGGTCTCGGGAGCCGCCTTTCGCCGTTCGTTCCGCTTCCCCGACGGAACGGACGCGTCCTCAGCTGATGTAGCGCCGGGCGCTGTTGTAGAGGCCGCCCGCGTTGATGTAGGAGTCCACGGACTGCTCGACGACGCCGACCGCCGTGTTGCGGGCGTGGACCATCATGCCGTTGCCGACGTACATCGAGACGTGGCTGACGGGGGAGTACCAGAAGATCAGGTCGCCCGGCTGCAGGTTCGCGCGCGTCACGGCCTTGCCCAGCGTGGCCTGGGTCGCGGAGTGGTGCGGCAGCGAGATGCCGATCTGCCGGTAGGCCATCATCGTCAGGCCCGAGCAGTCGAAGGAGTTCGGGCCCTCGGCGCCCCAGACGTAGGCGTCCCCGACCTGGGCGCGGACGTAGTCGACCAGCTTCTTCTGCTGGGCGGTCAGGTTGCTGCTGGAGCCGCTGGAGTAGTACTGGGGCCCCGAGCTGACCACGACGGTGTAGGCGCTGGCGATCCAGCCCTTCTGGCCCTGGTAGACGATCTGGGTGTAAGCGTCCGTCGTCTGCCCGGTGACGTCGACGATCGAGTCGGCGGGCACCGTCGCCAGGATCGTGGCCCCGTAGTAGCCCTCGGAGCGGAGGTAGACGTTGTCGGTGGTGCGCACCTGGCCGTACGTCGTGCTGGAGCCCGACGAGGATCCGCTGATCGTGAGGTAGGCGGTGTACATCCACCGCTTGACGTCTTGGTAGAGCACCTGCGACCAGCTGCCGGAGGTCACGCCGGTCGTCTTGATGCTCGTGCCGGCGTCCACGGTGGCGACGATCGAGTACGTGGTGCCCGGTCCGCTGCGGATGTTGACGTCGGTGTTCGTCACGGCGTCGGCGGCACTTCCGGACGCCGTCCCGCCGGGGTCCGCGGCGTCCGCGACCGACAGGTACACGGTCGCGATGTAGCCGGACTGCCCGTTGTAGGTGACCGGCGTCCAGGTGCTGTTCGAGGCGCTCGGGCCGGTCACGGGGGAGCCGGTCGCGGTGACTCTAGCGCCCGAGTCGACGACGTCGACGACGGCGTAGGTCGAGCCGGGTCCGGAACGCATGTTGACGGTCGTGGTCGTGACCATGGTCTGGGACGCGGCGATGGCGGTTCCGACGACGACGACGCCGCCGACCCCGACCAGGGTGGACGCGAGCGCGACGCCGACGACTGAGGCCTTCAATCGGTGGACGACCTTGTTCACGTTCTACTCCCCTTCGTATTCACATTCCTGCGGGCATGAACGCGCGCAGCATTGCAGTGCCCCCTACCACTGCACGCACGAGCGTGTAACAGCGGCAACGGTAAGTGTTTCCTCAGGGTCCTTCGCAACGGTTCTGATTCAGGGTTGAGAGTTTTGTGGACGCCCTCGGGCGCCCTTTTCGAACGAATGACAGTCATGTTATTCGGAGAGCGTCCGGCGTAGTCGCTTCCTGAGTCGTCCCAAGGTGCGCCTCGTTCGCGCTGATTCTGCTGCTAATGAGGGATTGCGCGCGAGGAGGCCGTGACGGCAATCGAACGAATCCGCCCTCAGGGTCGCGGCATCAGGAAATCCTCAGGTCCTCGACCGTTACTTGAGCCTTTTATTGAGGCTTCGACTTCCGAATCAGAAAGCGGCGGGCCCCCATAGCAGGGAGCCCGCCGCAACATTCCGCGCCGACCCGGGTGAGCGGAGGCGTCCGTCAGGAGATGAAACGCCTCGCGCTGGTGTAGCTGCCGCCGGCCGCGATGTAGGAGTCGACGGTCTGCTGGACGACGCCGTACGCCGTCCCGCGCGCGTGGATCATCTGGCCGTTGCCGATGTAGATCGAGACGTGCCCGACCGGGGAGTACCAGAAGATCAGGTCGCCCGGCTGCAGGTTCGCACGGGTCACCGGCGTCCCCATCGTGGCCTGGTCCGCGGCATGGTGCGGCAGCGAGATGCCGACGGTCGCATAGGCGGCCATCGTGAGGCCGGAGCAGTCGAACGAGTTGGGCCCGGCGCCACCCCACACGTACGCCATGCCGAGCTTCGACTTGGCGTAGTCGATGACCTTCTGCACCTTGGCCGACGCCGTCGTGGTCGTCACGAGCGGGCTCGCGGTGACCGGGGTCGTGTAGGCGGAGTAGATCCACAGCAGCTTGCCGCCGTAGAGGATCTGTGTGTACGTGCTCGTCGTCTGCCCGGTGACGTCGACGACGGTGTTGGCGGGCAGTTGCCCGGCGATCGTCGCGCTGGAGTTCCCGGCGGTGCGCATGTTGACGTTGGTCGTCGTGCGCACCTGGCCGACCACCGCTGGGGTGGTGGGCGTGCTGGGGGTGGAGGGCGTGGTCGTGCCTGCGCTCCCCCCGGCCTTGAGGTAGGACGTCGAGATCCAGCGCGCCGTCCCGTTCCAGACCACCTGCGTCCAGGAGCCCGACGTCACGCCGGTCGTGTTGACGACCGTGCCGGGGGAGGCGACCGCGACGATCGTGTACGAGGTGCCCGGCCCGGAGCGCACGTTCACCGAGCCGGTGGTCGTCGCGGTGCCGGTGGTGGCGGGGGCCGAGGACGTCGCGGGCGCGGAGGTGGTGGCCGTCGCCGTCGGGGTCGCGCCGGCCGCCTTCACGTACGACCCCGACACGTAGCCGGTCTTGCTGCCGTAGGTCACCTGGACCCACGAGCCGGACGTCACCCCGGTGGCGGTCACGGTGGCTCCCAGGGGCACGACGGCGATGATCGTGTAGGACGTTCCAGGACCCGAGCGCAGGTTCACGTTGCCGGTCGCGACCATCGTCTGGGTCGCTGCCAGCGCGGTGCCCACGGTGGTCACGGCGCCCACGGACGCCAGGGTCGCGGCGGCCAGCAGGCCCACGGCGGTCTTCTTCAGCCGAACTCCGAGCCAGTCCACCTGGCACTCCCCCTTCTTCCAAGCTCGCGCGGCGTCGCGCGGCACTCCGTTCTGGTCCGCGCCCCGGGTGGGGCGCGGGTGGATCAACTGACGTAGCGGCGTCCCCCTGCGAACGTCGCCCAGGACGTGCGGTAGGTCACCGACATCTTCCGGACGCCGTAGCCGTAGCCGTCCGCGATGACCAGCTGGTCGTCGCCGACGTAGATGCTGATCGCGCTCACCGGGCTGCCCCACAGGATCACGTCGCCGGGTCGCAGGTCGGCGCGCGCCACGGGCGTCCCGAGCTTGGACTGCTGGGCCAGCGAGAACGGCACCTTGACGTCCGCGGACGCGTACGCCGCGACCACCAGCCCGGCGCAGTCGAACGTGCTCGGGCCCTTGGTGCCCACCTCGTAGGGGTAGCCGACGTGCGCGAGGGCGTACTGGGCGACCCTGGCCCCCACCGAGGACGCGAGCTGCGTCGACCCGGCCGCCACGGGCTGCAGGTACTTGCTCGAGATCCAGCGCACCGTGCCGGACCAGAGCACCTGGGTCCAGGTGTCCGAGGTGACGCCGGTGGTCTCCACCTTCGTTCCCTGGGTGGCCACGGCGACGATCGAGTACGTGGTGCCCGGGCCGGTCCGGACGTTCACGTCGGCGGTCGTCACGGCCGAGCCGGACGCCGTCGCGGTCGTCGTCGGCGAAGGCGTCGATCCGGAGGCCGCGGTCAGGTAGGTCCCGTTGATGTAGCCGGACGTGGCGCCGTAGCTCACCGCGAGCCACGCGCCCGACGAGGCACCGGTCGCCGTCACCGTCGCGCCCTGGGGGACGACGGTCAGCACGGCGTACGTGGTGCCGGGACCCGAGCGCAGGTTGACGTCGGTCGTGGCCTGCATCGTCGAGGTGGCGACGGCGGCGGAGACGACGGCCAGGCCGGCCACGCTCACGGCGCCGGTCAGGGTGGCCGCGAGGGTGAGCCCGACGACGGCGCGTTTGGCGCGTGCGAACGTCGGCATGGGCGTCCTTCCGTCGGGGGCGTGGCAGGAGTCGCGACGGCGTCCGCCCTTGTGAACCGGGCAGGAACCATCGCCTACCCAGGCACGCTAAGGGTTCTCTCAGGGTGCTGTCACCAGGTGCGGTGTCGATGCTCGACCTAGGGTCGAGACTCGGCCTCGGGGCGAATGGGCTTGTCACGCCCGGCGACGACGACCCAGGAGTCGTCGAGATCGGCCACCCAGCCGTCGCAGGTGCCCCAGGACTCCTCCGGCAGCCAGCCGGACGCCAGGTCGCCAGCCTCGACGAGGCGTCCGCCGGTCAACGCGACGGCCTTGCGGCGGGCGGCGGCGTCCACGAGCGGGACGGGCAGCGTCCGGACCAGGCCCTTGACCGCGTTCGCGCGGAGGGTGCCGACGACGGCGGGGGAGAAGTCGGGGGCGACGATGACGAGCGGACGCCCGCGCCGCTTGGCCGCGAACAGCAGCGTGTTGGCGTCGCGGTCGACCTCCAGGTCGGCGTCGAGCACCAGCACGTCGGGGGACGCCAGCACCGCCAGCCCGTCGTCGGCGCGGTTGAGGAAGCCGCCGTCGGCGGCTCCGGCGGGCAGCGTGGCCGCCGCGTCCTTGCGGGCGATCAGGTCGGCGTCCGCACTCGTCGCGGACTGGTCGATCGGCGTCCCCAGGATCTCGGACTCCTGGACGTAGGCCGGGGCGTCCCGCTCGGGCAGGCCCGGGATCGTCCGGGTCGGCTTCGAGGCCAGCTCGGACGCCGCCCGCGCGCGCCCCCGGTCGCGCCACCAGCCGTACCAGACGACCACCGTCCCGATGACGACGACCGCCACGACCCCCCACCAGCCCGGACTCATGCCACGAGCCTAGGTGGGTAGGGTCGCGTCCATGACGGTTGCTTCATCGGGAACGTTCGCACTCGCCGGCACGCTGCCGGTCACCAGGCTCGGCTTCGGCGCCATGCGCATCACCGGCCGCGGCGTTTGGGGGCCTCCGGCCGACCACGAGGAGGCGATCGCCGTCCTGCGGCGCGCGGTCGAGCTGGGGGTCGACTTCATCGACACCGCGGACGCCTACGGCCCGTTCGTCTCCGAGGACCTGATCTTCGAGGCCCTCCACGGCGCGGACGGCTACGGCCACGTGGTCGTCGCCACCAAGGGCGCCCACACGCGGCAGGGGCCGAACCGGTGGGTGCCGGTCGGGCGCCCGGAGTACCTGCGCCAGTGCGTCCTGATGTCGCTGCGCCGGCTGGGGCTGGAGCAGATCCCCTTGTGGCAGCTGCATCGCATCGATCCGCAGATCCCGCGCGAGGAGCAGTTCGGCGTGATGAAGGAGTTCGTCGACGAGGGACTGGTGCGGCTGGTCGGCCTCTCCGAGGTGAGCGTCGAGGAGATCCGGGCGGCCCAGGAGGCCGGGCTGGTCGTGGCGTCCGTGCAGAACCGCTACAACCTCGCCGACCGCGCGAGCGAGGACGTCCTGGACTTCTGCGAGGCCCACGGCATCGGCTTCATCCCCTGGGCGCCCATCGACGCCGGACGCCTCGCGCAGCCGGGCGGCGTCCTGGACGCCGTCCTGCGGGCCCACCCGGACGCCACCGCGGCGCAGGTCGCGCTCGCCTGGCTGCTGCGACGCTCACCGGTCATGCTGCCGATCCCCGGCACCGGGAAGGTCGCCCACCTCGAGGCCAACTGCGCCGCCGCCGACCTGCAGCTGACCGACGGAGAGTTTGCCGCCCTGCGCGCGGGCTGAATCAGGTCGGGTTGCGACGGGCGACGGCCGCCGTCAGCGCCGTCGCAAAGGCGCACCAGCCGGCATAGAGGCCGAGTCCGAGCGCCTTACCGCGGCCGGTGGGCGCCGCCCGCCGCGCCAGGTCGGCGGACGAGGCCGCCAAGACCGCCGCCGCCGCCGTCGACACACGCAGCCGGTGGGCCCGGAAGAACAGGCCGCTCCAGGCGGCGTTCAGGGTGAGGTTGGCGGCGAGGGCGGCCGCGAAGGCGTCCGCGCGGCGGCGCTGCCCGCCCTCGATCGACTCGTGGATGGTGGCCGTGGACGCCGCCCAGACGAGGGCGTACAGGGTGGTCCAGGCGATCGGGAACGCGACGGGGGGCGGCTGCCAGGCGGGCTTACGCAGGCGGGCGTACCACCTGCTGCTCGGGTCCGTGAACAGCGAGCCGACCAGGGCTGTCGCCGCGACGCCAGCGCCGACGCGCCGGGCGGTGCGTCCCCAGAGTCGGGGGTCGGTCCCGTCCAGGGCGTCGCGGACGGCGTCGTCGAACCCGAGAGTCCCACCCGGCGGGGGACCGAGGACGGCGTCGGCGTCCGACTCGTGCCGGACGGCGTCGTGCACCAGGCTGCCCACCAGCGGTTTGGCGACGGACGCCGGCACCGGGGTGACAAGCCCGACCCAGTGCGAGGCGAGGCTCGGCGTGAGGACGGGCACCGTGCCCACCACCCGCGGCACCAGCCCCGCGACGCGGGCGTAGCGGCGCATCATCCCGGCGTAGGTGAGCACCTCGTCCATGCCGAGGTCGAAGGTGCGGCTGGTCTCGGGCGGCAGGTCCGCGGCGGCCACCAGGTAGTGCAGAACATCGCGCAGCGCGATCGGCTGGATGCGGCTCGCGAGCCACACCGGCCCGACCGCCACCGGCAGCCGCTCAGTCAGGTGCCGCAGCATCAGGAAGGACGCCGAGTCGCGTCCGAGCACGACGCCCGCCTGCAGCACCGCGGTCGGCACGCCGGAGCCCAGCAGGATCTCGCCGACCTCGACGCGGGAGGCCAGGTGCGGTGACAGCGGGACACCGTCGGGGTGCAGCCCGCCGAGGTAGACGATGCGTCCGAGCCGGGCGTGGCGGGCGGCTGCGGCGAATTCCGTTGCCAGGGTGCGGTCGCGGGCCGCGAAGTCGCCGCCGGCGTCCATCGAGTGCAGTAGGTAGTAGGCGACGTCGGCGTCCTTCAGCGCGACGGCCAGGTCGGACGCCGAGCCGGCGTCTCCGGTGACGACCTCGACCCGCCCCGACCAGGCCGCGTCGAGGCGCTCGGGGTGCCGGGCCAGGACGCGGACGGTCCAGCCGGCGTCCAGCAGTCGAGGGACGAGGGCCGATCCGACGAAGCCGGTGGCGCCGGTGACGAGTGCGGTGCGGGGCATGGTCCTCCTTGTCAGAGCGCGAACGCGAACGGCAGCAGCCACAGCATGCCGATCGACCACGTGAGGTGGGTCGCGATCGGCCCGAGGACGCCGCCGGTCACCCGACGCTGGAAAGCGGTCAGTACCCCCATGCAGGCGGCGGCGAACGTCAACAGGGGAACGCCGCTGAACAGCGTGGTCGCCGCGTACAGCAGCGTGGTGCCGGCGACCCGCCACCGCGCGGGCAGGGCGGCGAAGACGGCGCCGCGGAAGAACAGCTCCTCGGCCACGCCGTTCACCGCGGTCAGCACGGTGACGACGGCGAAGGAGCCGAAGCGGGCGTGATCGAGCAGGGCGTCGACCGGCCCGCGCAGGACGGGTATGCGGGCGACCGCGACGGCGCCCGCCAGGAAGACCGCCAGCAGCACTCCGCCCAGGATCACCCCCTGCAGGACCGAGCGGCTGGTGGCCCCCGCGCGGGTGCGGGCCCGGCCGAGCCGGAGGCGTCCGGAGGCCAGGGCGCCGCCCGCCCAGACCGCTGCGACCCCCAGCATGGCTGGGTAGAACAGAACGTCGCCCGGCCGGATCGCGAGCGTAAGGCCCAGCGCCACGGCGCCCATCACCGCGGTGACGGCCACCGCCACGCGGCGCCGGATCAGCGCGGACGCCGTCTCGGGACGCTCGGGCTCGACCGGGTCCACGAGCGCGGCCCGGAAGAACCGCCCGAGCTCCGTGCGTGCTCTGGGCGCGCCGTTGCTCGGGCCGGCGTCGTCCGCGTGGGTCATGCGAGGGGCTTACCCGTCAGTGCCCTTGGGCGCGCGCGCGAGCCGCTTCAGATCGACGCCGGGGTCGGCCAGCTGTTCCGGGTCGATGACCGTGCCGTGCTCGATCATGCGCCGCGCCGCCCGGATCGCCTGCCCGGGCTCGATGCCAGCCGCGCCCAGCAGGCGCTGGTCGTCGCCGACTGCGAAGGCGAGCCAGGGGCGTCCGTCTCGTTCGCGGACCACCTCGCGACCGCCCAGCATCGATCCGGTCGCCTCGACGTGGACGCCGTGCCGGTCGGTCCAGAACCAGGGGGCGGCGGGCGCGGGCAGGTCGTGGCCGAGGATGGCCGCGGCGGCGACCTGGGCGCCGTGCATGGCCGAGTCCCAGTGCTCGTGGCGGAGGGTCAGCGCCCCGTCCGGAAGGCAGTGCCGCGCGATGTCGCCGACGGCGTAGATCCAGGGGTTGCTGGTGCGCTGCCCGGCGTCGACCAGAACGCCGTTGTCGACCTCGAGCCCGGCCGACACGGCCAGCGACAGCTCGGGCGCGATGCCGACCGCCATGAGCACCGCGTCGGCCTCGACCGTCTCGGTACCGTCCGCGGCCGGTTGACCGAGCCGCAGCAGCCAGCCTTCCCCGGCGCGTTCGATGGACGCCGTCGGTGCGGTCAGGGCACGGACGCCGTGGCGTCCGTGCATCGCGTGCAGTTCGGCCGCGATCGTCGGCCCGAGGGCGGGGACGCCGGGGACGGCGACGGGGTCGACGAGGGTCACCTCGGTGCCGAGCTTCGTCGCGCTCGAGGCCACCTCGGCACCGATCAGGCCGGCGCCGACGACGACGAGGCGGCGTCCGGGACCGACGTGCGCGCGCAGGCGGTCGGCGTCCGCCCTGGTGCGCAGGAACAACAGGCCGGGGTCGTCCCCGCCCGGGATCGGCAGGCTCCGCGGGTTGCCGCCCGTCGCGAGGACGACCGCGTCGGCGTCCAGGCTCGAACCGCCGCTCAGCCTGACCCGGCCGGCGGCGGCGTCCAGGGACTCGACGCGGTCCTCGATCAGTTCGACCGCGTGCTCGGCGAACCAGCCCTCGCCGGCGAAGAAGATCTCGCCGGGCGGCAGCGAGCCGTCGAGGTAGTTCTTGGACAGGGGCGGGCGGTCGTACGGCAGTCCTTGGGGCTCGACCACGCGGAGACGGCCGGCGTAGCCGAGCCGGCGCAGTTCCTGGGCGGTCGTGAAGCCGGACACGCCGCCGCCGACGATGACGACGTCCTTCATGGGTCCAGCCTGGCCGACGGGCGGCGTCCGGGAAAGTCGTCGGCGGTGGCTGAGGCATGATGGGGGTGTCATCGCCGCGGCCGAGGCTGCGGGCGAAGGAGGGGTTTTCATGGTCTTTCGTAATGGCTCCCGGCCGCACGTCGGCCTCATCCGGACGGCAGGTCACAAGCGCGAGGAGGCGGTCGCGCCCTCCCCGCCGAGAGAGCTGTCGCGCCGCACGCTGCGCTACTGGCAGGAGCTGTTCATCTACGCGTGGGTGATCGCGCTGCTGGGCAGCTGGTACGAGATCGGGCTCAGCATCGTCATGCTGGCGCTGACCGGCGATCACTCGTGGTGGCGTCCGGCGGGGGTCATCGACATCCTGCAGTTCGCCGAGCCGTACGGCCTGGGGACGATCGCGGTGATCCTCGTGATCGTGCCCCTGAAGGAGCGTCACCGCCTGCGCCTGCCGACCGTGTTCATGCTGAACACCGCCTTCTGCGGGGCGGTCGAGGTGATCAGCGCGCAGGTGCTGATGCTGGCCCTCGGCAGCAACCCGTTCTGGGACTACTCCCGCTACCCGCTGGCCGCCGCCGGCACGTCGTCGGCGTCCGTGCTGGTGTTCGGCCTGTTCGCGACACTGTTCGTGTACTTCGTCTTCCCGGTGACCGACCGGGCGTTCGACCAGGTCGAGAACCGCACCGTGAACGTCGTCTTCTGGGTGATGCTGGTCCTCTTCCTCGCCGCCCTCGCCGTCAAGCTGGCCCGGTACGGCTGGATCGTGATCTGAGCCCGTCGGCGGGCGATGCTAAGTTGATCCGGCCGGTCGGTGACCGGCGGCCGCCAGCAGCGAAGTCGGTGCGATCCCGACGCTGTCCCGCAACGGTGATGCCCCCTGTGGGGGACGAGCCCGGTCGCCTGGGGCGTCCAGTCCGCTCCGGGGTCGTGCCTGGTCAGGCCCCGCTTCACTCGCGAAGGACGTGTGAATGGACCCGCAGCTTCCTCCCCGTCTGGTCGGCGTCGGCGTCGGCCCCGGGGATCCCGAACTCGTCACGCTCAAAGCGGCCCGCGTGCTCGCCGAGGCCGACGTCATCCTCGTGCCGCAGACGGACGCCGCCAGCGAGGGTCGCGCTGAGACGATCGTCCGCGCCGTCCATCCGGACGCCGTCGCTCGCATCGTGCGCCTGCCATTCAGCATGGCCCTTGGCGGACGCCGTTCGACCGCGCGGACCGACGCCTGGGCGTCCGCGGGGGACGCCGTCGCGCAGGCGTTCGCCGGCGGCGCGAGCCTCGTGGTCTTCGCGACCATCGGCGACCCGAGTGTCTACTCCACGTTCTCCTACCTGGCCGGGGCGGTGCGCGAACGGGTGCCCGAGGTTGTTGTCGAGGTCGTCCCGGGCGTCACCGCGATGCAGGCGCTCGCGGCGGCGTCCGGCCGGCCGCTGGTCGAGGGCGACGAGATCCTGGCCCTGGTGCCCCTCAAGGGGGGCATCGACGCTCTGGTGAACGTGGCGCCCGAGGTCGATTCGATCGTCGTCTACAAGCCCGGACGCCACTTCGCCGAGCTGGCCGACTACCTGGCCTCCATGGAGGCGGACGCGATCGTCGGCATCGACGTCGGCCTGCCGAGCGAGCTGATCGCCCCGGTCGCGGCGCTGGACGGGGCGCCCTACTTCGCGACCGTCCTGTGGACGCCCGAGCGCGACGAGATCGGCGGTCGGCTGTGACCGGCCGGGTCGTTTTCGTCGGGGCCGGGCCTGGGGCGTCCGACCTGATCACCGTGCGGGGGGCGCGGGTCATCGCCGAGGCGGATGTGGTGATCTGGGCGTCGTCCCTGGTCAACGCGGACGTCATCGCCGGCCGCCGCGCGGATGCGCTGGTCGTCGACTCGGCGTCCGCCTCGCTGGAGGACCTCGTTCCCCTGTACGAGCGCGCCCGCGACGAGGGGCTGCTGGTGGCGCGCGTCCACACGGGCGACCCGTCGATCTACGGCGCGACCGCCGAGCAGCGGGCCGTGCTCGACCGGCTCGGGGTGGAGCACGAGACGATCCCGGGGGTGTCGGCGTTCTCGGCCGCCGCGGCCGCGACCGGCGTCGAGATCACGTTGCCTGAGGTGGCGCAGTCGCTGATATTGACGCGCTTGGAGGGCGGTCGGACGCCGATGCCCGAGCGCGAGTCGGTGCGGGAGTTCGCCCGGCACGGCACGACGATGGCTGTGTATCTCTCGGCGGCGCGTGGGGACGTGCTGCAGGCGGAACTGCTCGCCGGGGGCTACCCGCCCGACACGCCGGTGATCGTCGGCCACCAGGTGAGTTGGCCCGGGGAGGTCATCGTGCGCTGCCGGCTCGACCAGCTGGCTTTGACGCTGGCCGAGCGTGGGTTCGTGAAGCACACGGTGATTCTGGTGGGTCCGGCGCTGGCGGAAGGGGAGTCCGTACGCCGTAGCCACCTGTATCACCCGGGCTTCGCCCACGAGTACCGGGCCGCGGACCCGACCGCCGCCCCGCCGGCGCCGGGGGCGTCCGAGCGCGAGGGGAGCGGGCAATGATCACGGTCTACGGCTACCTGGGCCGGCTGTCGCCGGCGCTGATCGAGGCGGCGGCGTCCGCGGAGCTGGTCGTGGGCGGCGCACGGCACCTGGACGCCCTCGGCGTCCCAGCCGACAGGCGGGTCGTCCTCGGTAAGATCGCACCCGCCATCGAGGCGATCGCGGCGCTCGGGCCGGACGCCGACGTGGTCGTCGTGGCGTCCGGGGATCCCCTGTTCCACGGGGTCGTCCGGCAGCTGCGGCAGGGCGGGCTGACGCTGCGGGTGGTGCCCGAGGTCACCTCGCTGCAGGCGGCGTTCGCCGCCGTCGCGCTGCCCTGGGACGACGCCGTGCTCGTGTCGGCCCACGGCAAGGAGCCCGGCGCGGCGCTGGACGCCGTCCGCCGGCACCCGAAGGTGGGCGTCCTGCCGGGCAAGGGTGCATGGCTGGCCGACCTCGTCGCGGCGACCGCCGGGCAGGGACGCACCTTCGTCGTCGGCGAGCGGTTCGGGGAGGACGGCGAGCGCGTCCGGGTGCTGTCGGAGGACGAGGCGCGCGTGGTCGACGACATCGCGGAGCCCCACGTGATCCTCGTGCTCGCGCACCACCCCGACGATCCCGCCGCGCTGGACGAAACGGCGTCCGACGTGCCCGCGGCCGAGCCGGAGCCGGCGAGGCGCGCGGCCGGGGACCCCGCGAGGATCGGACAGCTGACGAACTCGCCGGCGTCCCGGGCCCGAGCGGACGCGATCGACGCGATCCTCGGCCCGACCAGGCGTTACGACGGCCCGGCCCGGGAGAATCTGCCGCGCGCCTGGGCCGAATGCGACCTGATCGTCAGCCACCTGGCGCTCGGGGCGACGACCCGGCTGGTCGCGCCCTTGCTCGCCGACAAGCACACCGACCCCGGCGTGGTGGTCGTCGACGAGGCCGGCCGCTTCGCGATCCCGCTCGTGGGCGGCCACGTCGGCGGCGCCAACGACCTGGCCCGCCAGCTAGCCGACGGCCTCGGCGCGACCGCCGTGCTGACGACCGCCACCGATGCCCTCGGCCTGCCCGGCCTCGACACCCTCGGCTGGGACACCTCCGGCGACCTCGCCGGCGTGACCCGCGCGGTGCTGGACGGGCGTCCGGTCGAGCTGGTCCGCGCCCGGCCCTGGCCGCTGCCCGCGCTGCCCGAGAACGTCGTCGAGGCGGGCGAGGCGTCCCTCGCGCCCGAGGCGCGCATCGTGGTGACCGACGGCGTCCCAGATTCTGCCGACGTGGCCACCGTCGTGCTGCACCCGCGCGGCCTCGTCGTCGGGATGGGCTGCAACCGGGGCACGTCCGCGGACGCCCTGGAGGCCCTCCTGGACGCGACTCTCGCCGAGGCGGGTCTGGCGCGGGCGAGTGTCGCTGTGCTGACCACGGTGGACGCCAAGGCCTCCGAGCCCGGACTGCTGGAGCTCGCCGGACGCCTCGGCGTCCCGCTGCGGACTCACGCCAGCGGCGTCCTGGCCGAACTCGAGGTGCCCAACCCGTCGGACGCCCCCGCGAAAGCGGTCGGGACGCCCAGCGTCGCGGAGGCGTCCGTGCTCGCCGAAGGCGCCGAACTGGTCGTCGACAAGCGCAAGACGCCGGAGGCGACGTGCGCGATCGGACGCCTCGCCCCGCGCGGGCGGCTGTCGATCGTCGGCCTCGGGCCGGGCGCGGACGACCTGCTCACGCCGCGGGCACGGAGGGTGCTGGCAGAGGCGTCCGTGGTGATCGGGTACCGGCCCTACGTGGCGCAGATCAAGCACCTGCTCCGTCCCGGGACGCGGATCGTCAACAGCCGGATGGGCGACGAGGCGGGGCGCACGGCGGAGGCTATCGCGACCGCCCGCGAGCGGCGCCGCGTCGCGCTCGTCACCGGCGGCGACCCGGCGATCTACGCGATGGCGTCCCCGACGCTGGAGCAGGGCACCGAGGGCCTCGACGTCGAGGTGGTGCCGGGGGTGACGGCGGAGCTGGCGGCGTCCGCCATTCTGGGCGCGCCGCTGGGCCACGACCACGCGACGATCTCGTTGTCGGATCTGCACACCGACTGGGACTCCATCGAGCGCCGCCTACTGGCCGCGGCTGAGGCCGATCTCGTGGTGGCCCTGTACAACCCCCGTAGCCACAAGCGGGTCACCGCCCTGCCGCGGGCGCTGGAGATCTTCGCGGGACACCGTCCGGCTGGGACGCCAGTGGCGGTGGTGCGCGACGCCTCCCGGCCCGAGCAGAGCGTCCGGGTGGGGACCCTGGCCGAGTTCGACCCCGAGTGGGTCGACATGCACTCGATCGTCATCGTGGGCAGCTCGACGACCCGGCTGGTCCCGACCGGGTCGGGCAAGTCGTTCCTGGTGACCCCCCGCGACTACCGATGGATGAACGCATGAACACGCCGCTGGTCATCGCCGCGCACGGCACGCGGCTCCCGGAGGGGCAGGCCGCCTGCAGGGCGCTGGTCGCGCGGGTGGCGTCGATGCTGCCCGGCGTCGAGGTCGTCGGCGCGTACGTCGAGTTGGACGGCCCCACGATCGCGGACGCCGTCGCCGCGGCCTTGGGTGGCAGTGCGGAGGGACGGGTCGCCGTCGTGCCGCTGATGCTCGGGGCGGGCGGGCACGTCCTGGAGGACATCCCGGACGCCGTCGCCGAGGGGGTCGCTGAGGTTCCGGGCGGGCGCGCCACTCGGTCGCGCCACCTCGGCCCCGACCCTCGGCTGCGGTCGGCGGTCCGGCAGCGGATCGCTGCGGCGTCCGGTGAGTGGGCTGCCGCGGAGACTATTGTGGTGTTCCTCGGACGCGGCTGCAGCGTGGCCGATGCGAACGCCGATCACGTGCGACTAGGACGGATGCTGTTCGAGGAGGGCGGCTACCGGGAGGTCTTGCCGGCGTTCATCCAGGTGACGCGACCCAGCCTGATCGGGGCGTTGGATGCCGCTTACGCGACCGGCACGCGGCGGATCGTCGTCTCGCCGAACTTCCTCTTCCCGGGCCGGTTGCAGGTGTGGATGGAGCGGGAAGTGACGGCCTGGGCGGCGGCGCATCCCGACGTTGAGGCGCGCGTCGCGGACGTCATCGGCGACTGCGACGAACTCGCCGGCGTCGTCGTCGATCGCTACCGCGAGGCGGACGCCCTTGGCGGCGGTCCGGGCGCGCCGGTCTACCTCGCCGGGCTCGATCTCGCCGGTCGGCGCGTGCTCGTCGCGGGGGCGGGACGGGTGGCGTCCGGGCGGTTGCCCGTGCTGCTGGGCGTCGGGGCCGAGGTGCACGTGGTTGCGCCCGAGGCGTCCGAGCTTGTGAAGGAGCTCGCGGGGCAGGGGCGAATCGTCTGGTCGCGACGCCGCGTGACTGCAGAGGACGCCGCCGACGCCTGGTACGTTCTGGCCGTCACCGACGACCCGGACGCCAACGCGCTGCTCGTCGAGGTCGCCACGCAGCGGCACACGTTCTGCGTGCGGGCCGACGACGCGGCGTCCGGAACGGCCCGCACGCCGGC
This sequence comes from Propioniciclava sp., assembly GCA_036803965.1. GTDB lineage: Bacteria > Actinomycetota > Actinomycetes > Propionibacteriales > Propionibacteriaceae > Propioniciclava. Next base: position 15,964 of record DAIRTI010000029.1, on the reverse strand, counting down.
CTCGGCGTCCGTCGGCGACCTGACCGTCGCCGTCATCGGCGATCGGACGCCGCGCCGCTCGGCCAAAGCAAGGGACGACGCGGTCCGGGCGATCGCGGAGCTGGGACAGTCCTGATCGTGCCTCGCACGTCAGTTGGGCCTCAACCCCAGTTGTCGGTGGCGATGTCTCGGGTGCCGGCTGATCCGAATGAAGGGGCGTGCGCTGCCACAGGTGGAGTACACACATCGGGATCTTTCCTCGTCAGAGGAAGAAGCCAGGTGGTTGAAAGTCGAAGCATGGCGGAATCTGCCCTTACCGGCCGGAGGGGGCAGGACCCGCGTGCAGCAGAGGCGGAGCCACTCTGCCGCGAGGTCCCTGGAACTCAACGCTTGCGATAGATATCCGCCCGGTGGTCGATCGCGACGATCGTGACGACGTCCGTGATCCGATGGATGATGCGGAAGTCGCCTCGGCGCGCGCTGTGCAGGCCTTCCAACTCGTGACGCAGGGGTTTCCCGACGCGGCGGGGGTTGTCGGCAAGCGCGCCGTAGACGAACTCGATCGGCGCGGCAGCGGCCTTCTCCGGGAGTCGGGTGAGGGCGCGTTTGGCGGTGGGGGTCCAAGCGATCGAGAGTGGTGCGTCGTTCATGCGCTGAGGGAGCGCAGGATCTCATCCTTGGTCAGGATTTCGGCCTCGCCGGCGGGGAGTTCGGTCAGGCTGGCGCGGATCTGCTTGATGAGGGCAGGGCGACCAGCGATGTCGAGGGTCTCTTCCAGGGAGGCCAGGTCGTCCACGCTGAGAACCACGGCGGCGGGCCGGCCGTGCTTGGTGATGACAACCCGGTCATGCTCACGCTCCACCTGGTCCACCACTTCGGACAGGTGGTTCTTCACATCCTTCAAAGCCATGGAGCCGTCAACCGTCATGGCCACAAGTGTAGCCACTTCACTGGGGTCCTCGGGAGGTGCGGAATCGTCGTTGCGGCAGCTTCCTCGCCGACCGGAGTTAGTCGGGGCTGTCGGCAATGGCTACGGCGGGGACGAGTTCACTTCCGGAACGCGGCGAGTGCGGCCGCGCGGTCGAGTCCTCCGTGTTCGAGGCCTGCCAGGTTCGATTCCCCGTCCCAGACCGTGCGTCCGCCGCGGCTGACGTGGACGTGGAGGCGTCCATTGAGGTGTTCGATCGCGCCCGGAACCGCGCGCCGCTGGCCCACCAACGGCACGGGCAGGACGTGCGCGGCGCTGAGTGGCGCCTCGGCGTCCACCGAAACGAGCCAGCCGCGTGACCGGCCCTCCAGGCGCCAGTGTTCGTCGCCGACGTCGGCCCGGACGGGCGAGGTCAGCGGGTTCCCCAACCGCAGGACTCGCCCGTCGGGCAGTCGCACGACAAGGGCCGTGACCTCGGTGCGCAGCGGCCCGGCGACGACGTCCCCGCCTGCGAAGGCCACGCAGACGCCCGGCTCGGCGAAGCCGTGCGCCTGGCCCCACCACCACGAGTCGGGGAACCCGGCCCGTCCCCAGTTCTTCTCGCCGTAGACCTGGGTGCCGGCGAAGTCCCAGCGGCGGCCGTCCAGCACGACGCTCCCGGACGCCCGCCCGTCCAGCAGCCACGGGTGCCAGTACTGGTTGAGCCCCGGGATCGTCTGGAACCAGCTTGAGCCGCCGAAGGGGCGTCCGCGGGGCCAGCGGGCCAGTTTGTCCAGGCGGACATCGAGGCGCGCGTCCTCACCGAGGTCGACCACGACCCGCTCGTCGGTCCCGAAGAAGGACGTCCCTGGTCCCGTCGCCCGCGCCCCGAGACCGCCGGGTCGGGCGTCGGCCGCCGGGATGATCTCGTGGCGCCAGAACCCGTCGGACGCCCCCAGTCCGGCGAGCGCCCAACGGCCCGTGCGATCGGTCTGGACGCCGATGAGCGCGATCACGACGCGCTTGGTGGTGGGGTCGGTGATCCGCCAGAAGTAACCCTCCATCGCGACGCCGTGAGCCCGCTCGGGGCGTCCAAACGGAAGGTCCGCGCCCGAGGCGCGGTAGCCGACGGCGCTCAAGGCTGCGCCGTCGCCGGGTCGGGGGAGGACGTTGCGGTGCGGCCGCCCAATCGCGGGCGTCCTACTTCGACCCCTGTCATGGCGCGACGATAGGTCACTGCCCATCAGGGGCCAAGCCCTCTCGCTTCCAGGGCGGCTGGTCAATCTCGGGCGGATCGCGCAGGATGGCCCGATGTCATTCGTCAGACGATTCGACCACGTGGGTGTCACCGTCGCAGACCTGGACGCCGCGGCGGCATTCTTCGTCGGGCTGGGGCTCAAGGTCGAGGGCCGGACCTTCGTCGAGGGCGAGTTCATCGACACGGTGATCGGCATGAGCGGTGCGCGTACCGAGATCGTCATGTTGCGAGCACCCGACGGGGGATCGGGGTTGGAACTGTCGAGCTTCACCCGCCCGGACCATCTGCCCGGACGCCCGGCCGCTCCGGCGAACGAACTCGGGCTGCGCAGCGTGGCGTTCGAGGTTCGCGACCTTCAGGCCGCCGTCGACTGGGCGGCGAGCAACGGCTTCGGACTGGTCGGCGGCATCGGCGAGTACGAGGGCGTCTGGCGTATGGCTTACGTGCGCGGCCCGGAAGGGATCATCGTGGCCCTCGCCGAACGCATGGACCAGGCCCCGGACTGACCCTCGCCAATGGCGTCCAGGCCAAGGTTCACCAAGGCTGTCCGCCGAGCGCGGGCGGGGGGTCGCCCATGGCGTTGTGGGCGGGCCGGACAGGGGGCGCCTGCCGCCCCGGGTCACGAGCGCCGTTGGCGCCGCCCCTTGTCAAACCCGAATGGAAGGTTGTTGAAACTCGACCTGTGGCGGCAAGCGCCCTCGCGGGAGCCCAACGGCAAGCCCTCGGGTGTCAGAGCGCCGGGGAGGTCCGGTAGGACGTTGCCTGCTTCGTGCGTAGGGGCAGGAACGAGAGCCGCCGGGTCGAAGGGGCTCCCGAAGTGCGGCTGGTCCGGCGGGCCAGGGTGGGACGGCCGTCCTCGACGACCGGACTGTCCGGCAGGGCAGAGCAGCTCAGCGAGCGGGCGTTCTCGACGACGGGGGCGAACAGGAACTGGGACATGGTTGTCTCCTTGTGGGTGTACTCGATGGCCCGCCGTGCAGGCGGGAGGACTTGGGGCGGGCTCAGTTGTCGGGCCCGGGAACTCGGTTGTGGCGGGTCAGTCGTGGGGCGCCGGGCCTGTCGATGACCTGACGATGAGGCGGTGCTCGAGCATGATGCGCCGGGGCTGCCGACTCGGGTCGAGGAGCAACTCGCCGACGAGCCGGCCCTTCTCGATGATGGGCTGGTGGACCGTGGTGAGCCCGGCCCGCGACGCGTCCGGCAGGTCGTCGAAACCGGTCACCGACAGATCCCGGCCGGGGGTCAGCCCACGATCGGACGTGGCGTCCAGGACGCCGAGGGCCAAGACGTCGGAGAGGCAGACGAGCGCGCTGGGCCGGTTCTGTCGATCGAGAGCAAGGCCGGCGACCCGGCGTCCGGACTCTCGGGAATTGCCCTGCGCGGTCAGGATCGTCGGGCGGACGTGGCCTAGCCCTTCGACCAGCCCCCGCAGGCGGGCCTGGGTGTAGAACCCGCTTCCGCCGCGCCGCTGCACGGTCGCGTTGTAGTTGTCGAGCGTGTACTCGCGGAGCCCCATGTCGCGGTGCTGGTGCCGCCCGACCACGACCATCACGTCGGTGTGCCCGAGGCGGGCGAGGTAGCTGCCGAGCTGGACGCCCGCCGCGTGGTCGTCGATCGCGACCCAGCTTCCGTCCGGATCGTCGGGATCGGTCGAGACGAGGGGCAGCCCGCGCTGAGCCACCAGGCGTGCCACTGGCTGTTCGCTGCACATCGCCGCAACGCCGTCGACGCTGGCACGACGGAGCTGCTCCAGGTCGGACTCGTTGCCCTGCCGGACGGGCAGCAGCACCATCGTGCCTTCCGCGCTCTCCAGCGCCTGAGCGAGCCCCGACAGCCACAGGATCGAGAACGGGTCCTCGAATGCGTAGCTGAGGGGTTCCGACAGCAGGACGCCGTACGCGTTGGTCCTGCCCGAGCGCAGTTGGCGGGCGACCGCACTCGGGCCGCCGTAGCCCATCTTCTCGGCCCTCTGCAGGATTCGCGCCCGGAGGTCGGGCGAGAGCTGGTCAGGGCGATTGAAGGCGTTGGACACCGTCATCACGGACACGCCCATCACCTCAGCGACGCTCTTCATCGTCACCCGGCTCATCTCACCTCCGACCCTTGGCTTGTCCCGTTCGCGTTGTATCCATGCTCGTCTGTAACGTTACAGAACGCAATGAGCGAGGCTCTTTAACGCTAAAGAAGGGGCGGGTCGGGCCGAGTGTCTGGGTGGTCGCGGAGCTGGGGCACGCCGAGCGGAGCGGTCAGGCGTCGGGGCCGAGGAGGGCGTTGAGGTCGGGCAAGTCGGCGAACCGGGAGAACGTTCCGTGCTCCGCAATCTCGGCAGCTGCCTCCAGGAAGCCTCGCCAGGCCGTCTTGGCGAGCATCCCGCCGACGCTGATCCTGCGGACGCCGAGCCGAGCGGCTTCGGCGACGGTCGTGAACGGGGTGTGGATCAGCAGGTTCACCGGCTTGGGTGCGACGGCGTCCACGATCGCTGCCACGTGGTCGAGGGACGTGATCCACGGCGCATACAGGCAGTCGGCCCCGGCCTCGGCGTACGCCCGCAGGCGTCGGGTCGTCTCGTCGATGTCCGGACGGCCCCAGACGAAGCCCTCCGAGCGGGCGGTCAGGACGATTCCGGTGCCGCTCTGATCGATCGCGGCTCGTGCCGCGTGGACGCGTTCGACGGCGAGGCCCAGGTCGAAGAGGGGCTCGGCCGGGTCTCCGGTGAAGTCCTCGATCGACAGGCCCGCCACGCCCGTCTGAGCCGCCAGGGTGACGTTCGCTGCCACGTTCTCCGGCCCGATGGCGTAGCCGTCCTGGAAGTCGGCATTGACCGGCAGGCTCACGGACGCCGCCATCCGGCGCAGGTGTGAGAGCGTTGGCTCAAGACCGACGCTGTTGTCGGGCCGGCCGGTCGACCACGCGAATCCGGCGCTCGTCGTCGCCAGCGCCTTGAAACCCATGGCCGCGAGCGCGTGGGCGCTGCCGATGTCCCAGGGATTCGGCATCACGAAGCATCCCGATTCGTGCAAGTGCCGGAAGTCGTCTGCCCGATTCACGATGGAGTCCATGTCACCTCGCTCTCGCTCAGCCCTTGAACCAGATACCCACGGGGGCCGCTCGATCCTGCGGTGAGCCTCCACCTTGCGGTCGATGTCTGCGAGAGCATGCGGGCGTTCGTCTCCGGTCACTCGGTAGCTGCGTGGGCCCGGGGCGCGGTCAAGACTCCGCACGGGTACCGTCCTGGCATGGCGGACGAGACGCAGGCCGACTTCACGCCGGTCACCTATGACAACTGCGCCCAGGTCGCTGGGCCCTTCTACCACGGCACGAAGTCGGCCCTCGAGGTGGGTATCGAACTGGTCCCCGGCTACGGCTCCAACTACCAAGAGGGCCGGGTCTCGAACAACATCTACTTCTCCGCGCTCGTCGAGACGGCCGCGTGGGGAGCGGAACTGGCGACGGCGCTGGCCGGCAGCGACGAGCGCGGACACATCTACGTCGTCGAGCCGACCGGTCCCTTCGAGGACGACCCCAACGTCACCAACAAGCGGTTCCCCGGCAACATCACCCAGTCGTATCGGACGCGCCATCCACTGCGTGTCGTCGCCGAGGTCGAGGACTGGCAAGGCCACAGCCCGGAGGTGCTGAAGCACATGCTCGACAGCCTCGCGCAACTTCGGGAGCAGGGTCTCGACGTCATCGAGGACTAAGAGGCAGATCGCCGTTCAGGGACGGGCCTCGTTGGTGGTCTCCGCCGTGGACGCGATCGCGTTGACCGCCGCGACCGTGATCGCGGAGCCGCCACGGCGTCCGTGAACGGTCAGGTAGGGGACCCCATAGGGGTTCTCGGCCAGGGCGCGCTTGGACTCGGCCGCCCCGACGAAGCCCACCGGAATCCCGATGACCCCCGCCGGCCGGACGCCCGTGTCGCGCACGACCTCCAGCAGCCGGAACAGCGCCGTCGGCGCGTTGCCGATGGCCACGACGGCGCCCTCGAGCAGGGGCAGCCACAGGTCGACCGCGGCGGCGGTCTTGGTGGTGCCGAGGCGTCCGGCCAACTCCGGCAGCGCCGGGTCACTGAGCCGGCAGACCACCTCGTTGGACGCCGGCAGGCGCGACCGGATGATCCCGGTCGCCACCATCGTCGAGTCGCACAGGATCGGCGCACCAGCAACGAGGGCCGCTCGGCAGGCACCGACGACCCCCGGCGAGGCCTCGAGGTCGGACACCAGGTCGGTCTGTGCCGCGGCGTGGATCATGCGCACCGCAACCCCGGCGAGGTCGGCCGGCAGACCCGAGAGGTCCGCCTCACGCCGGATGATGGCGAACGACTCGGCGTAGATCGCGGCCCCGTCGGTCAGGTAGCGGTAGGTGGGTGCGTCCATGGCCTCTCCCGGGTGTGCGAAACTCGTGCCACCCTCTCACACCCTTGTCGAGGGGCTAGGAAGAGGACCCCTTGACGCAGGCCCACTGGACGACCGGCCGCAGCGGACGCCATCCCAGGAACCGTCCCAGCGGCTCGGCGGTCTCGACGCCCAGCCGTGCCAGCGACCCGCCGCGCGACCGGTACGCCTCGACGAGCAGCCCCTCGGTGTCGATCGTCACCCCGTGCACGACCAGCCGCCCGCCCGCACCGAGGGCGTCCCAGCACCGATCCAGCACCTCGGCCGACGCACCCCCGCCGACGAACACGGCGTCCGGGCGGGGGAGCGTCCCCAGGAGTCCCGGCACGTCGCCCACCAGCACCTCGACGCGTCCGGACGCCAACCGCTCGCCATTGCGCCGTGCCCGGCCCGCGCGCTCGGGGTCGCGTTCGACGGCGACCGCACGGGCGTCCGCGGCCGCCCGGCACCACTCGATCGCGACGGCGCCGGAGCCGGCGCCGAGGTCCCAGAGCAACTCGCCCGAACGGGGGCGCAGGAACGCGAACGCGCTCGCCCGCTGGTGCCGCTTGGTGATGAGCCCGTCGTGCTCGAACGTCTCGTCGGGCAGCCCGGGCGTCGTCCCGAGGTCGTCGCTGTCCACGGCCCGACCCTATCCAGCCACGACCCCCGCCCGCCCCACCTCGACCGCCCAGGAGCACCATGCGTGACCTCGTCCCCGGCACAGTCGTCCTCGTCGGCGGCGGGCCAGGCGACCCCGACCTGATCACCGTCGCCGGACTGAACGCGCTTCGTCAGGCCGACGTCATCCTCTACGACCGGCTCGCACCGACGCAGCTGCTCGACCAGGCCCAGCCCCAGGCCGAACTGATCGACGTCGGCAAGATGCCCCGGGCGGCCGGCTCGTCCCAGGACGAGATCAACGCGCTGCTCGTTGCGCACGCGAAGGCCGGACGCCGCGTCGTGCGCCTCAAGGGCGGCGACAGCTTCGTGTTCGGCCGCGGCGGCGAGGAGTGGATCCACTGTGCCGAGGCCGGGGTGCCGGTGCAGGTGATCCCGGGGGTGACCTCGGCGGTCGCCGCCCCCGAGCTGGCGGGTATCCCCGTCACGCATCGCACCTTGTCGCAAGGATTCTCGGTGGTCTCGGGCCACGTCCCGCCCGACGACCCTCGGTCCGGCATCGACTGGGCGGCCCTCGCCCGCTCGCGGACGACCCTCGTCATCCTCATGGGCGTCAAGCACCTGACCGAGATCGCGGCCGAACTCCTGCGGGCCGGCCTGGACGCCGAAACGCCGGCCGCGATCGTCGCGAAGGCGTCCACCCCGGACGCCCGCGTCCTGCGCGGCACGGTGGCCACCGTCGCCGACCTGGCCCGGGAGGGCCATATCGCTCCGCCCGCGATCACCGTCATCGGTGCGGTCGCCGGGCTCGATCTCTTGGACGCCCCTGCTAGCCTGAGCGACACTTAGCGATATGTCGCTGGGGTAACGAAGGGAACGCTCATGCACCCGCACAACACAGCTCCCTGGGGCCGTGGCTTCAAGCCCCCGTTCGGCTTCGCCGGTCCCATGCACGGCATGGCCGCCCCCGGCCAGCGCGCCCGCCGCGGCGACGTCCGGACGGCCGTCCTGCGCCTGCTCACCGAGCAGCCCATGCACGGCTACCAGATCATCGGCGAGCTCGCCGAGCGCAGCGGAGGCGCGTGGAGCCCGTCCGCCGGCTCGGTCTACCCAACCCTGCAGCTGCTGGCCGACGAGGGCCTCGTGGTCTCCGAGCAGTCCGGCGGCAAGAAGGTCTACCGGCTCACGGACGCGGGCGTCGCTGCGGCGTCCGAACTGGGCGACGACAAGGCCCCCTGGGAGGAGGCCGCCGACAGCCCGTTCGGCGGCACCGGCTACCACCAGGCCGCCGGGCGCCTCGCGCAGGCCGTGTTCCAGGTCGGCAAGTCCGGGTCGGAGAAGCAGCTCGCCGCGGCCGTCGAGATCCTGAACGACGCCCGGAAGAAGCTCTACACGCTGCTCGCCGAGGACTGATCGCCGAACGTCCCCCAGCCCCCACCGAGGAGGACGCATGACCCCGCCGGCCGTGCCGTCGCCGACCGCTGCGCCCCTGCCCACGCGCCTCCTGCGCGCCCGCTACCGGCGCATCGTGTGGTTCTTCGGCCGGGTGACGCTCGGCTTCATCTGGTGGGAGATCGTCCTGCGCCGCATCGGCCTGGGACGCCTCGTCGCCCGGACGCGCGCGAACCGCAGCCGCCGCATCGCCGTCCGGTTCCGCGCCCTGGCGATCTCGATGGGCGGGCTGATGATCAAGGTCGGCCAGTTCATGTCGGCCCGCCTCGACGTGTTGCCGGCCGAGATCACCGACGAGCTCTCCGGCCTCCAGGACGAGGTGCCGCCCGAGACCTTCGAGGCCCTGCGGGCGGTCGCCGAGTCCGAGTTGGCCCTCCCGCTGACCGAGCACTACGCCTGGTTCGACGAGACACCGCTGGCGGCGGCGTCCCTCGGACAGGTGCACCGAGCGCGACTGCGCGATCCGGACGCCGCCGAGCAGGGCTACGGCGAGGTCGTCGTCAAGGTGCAGCGGCCGCACATCCAGCAGGTCATCGAGACCGACCTGGCGGCCCTGCGCCGCGTCGGGGGGTGGCTGCGGCGCTACCGTCCGGTGGCCGATCGGGCCGACGTGCCGGCGCTCGTCGAGGAGTTCGCGACCACGACGCTCGCCGAGGTCGACTACCTGGCCGAGGCGAGCAACGCCGAGGAGTTCGCCGCCAACTTCTCCGACGACCCGCGCGTGGCCGTGCCGAAGGTCGTCTGGGAGCTCACCTCGCGCCGCGTCCTCACGCTCGAGGACGTCTCCGCCATCAAGATCGGCGACCACGATGCGATCGCCGCCGCCGGCATCGACCGCGCGGAGGTGGCGTCCGTGCTGGCCGACACCTACCTCGAGCAGATCTTCACCGACGCCTTTTTCCACGCCGACCCGCACCCCGGCAACCTGTTCGTCACGCCCAGGCCGGACGCCGATGGCGACAGTCCGCGGTGGACGCTGACCTTCGTCGACTTCGGCATGGTCGGTCGCGTCCCCGAGAGCCTGCGGGCGGGCCTGCGCGACGTGGTCATCGCCGCCGCGGCCAGGGACGGCGCCCGCCTCGTCCGGGGCCTCAAGGGCATGGACGTGCTGCTGCCCACCGCCGACCTCGACCTGATCGAGCGCGCCACCATGCAGGCCTTCGAGCGGTTCGGCGGCCTCAGCATGGACGAGCTCCGCGACATCGACCCCAACGAGATGATGCAGTTCGGCCTGCAGTTCCGCGACCTGCTGGTCAACCTGCCGTTCCAGCTGCCCGAGAACCTGCTGATGCTGGGGCGCTGCATCGGCATCCTGTCGGGCCTGTGCACCGGCCTCGACCCCGACTTCAACATCTGGGCCAAGATCACGCCGTACGCCGCGAAGATGCTTTCCGACGAGGGCGGATCCACCGCGCGCACCGTCATCACCGAGGCCGGCGCCCTGGCCCGGGTGGCGATCGGGCTGCCGAAGCGGGCCGACCGCGTCCTGACGATGGCCGAGCGCGGCGAGCTGTCGGTGTCGACGCCGCGCCTCGACCTCCGCGTGAGGCGCCTCGAGCGGCAGTTGGCGCGCACCAACGGCGTCCTGATGTTCGCCGGACTGCTGATCGGCGGCGCGGTGTTCGCGGGGTCCGACCCCTTCTGGGGACGCGCGCTGATGATCGCCTCCGCGCTGCCGCTGCTCTGGGCGCTGTTCGCCGGGCGCCGTCGGCACCCCGGCGGCTTCTAGCGGGGTACTTCTCGGGCCGTGCCGCCCGTTGTCGCCGAGGCCGTCGCCCTGGCCGTCCTGATCGGGGTGCTGGCGTTCGCCGTGACGCGTCCGCGGGGGCTGCCCGAGGCGGTCGCAGCGGCCCCGGCCGCCCTGGCGCTTTGCCTGGCCGGGGTCGTCTCCTGGGACGAGGCCGCCGCGCAGGTCGAGGGCCTGCTGCCCACGATCGCGTTCCTGGCCGGCGTCCTGATGCTGTCGTACCTGTGCGAGTGCGAGGGCCTGTTCGCCGCCGCGGGCGCGCTGATGGCCCGGCGCTCGCAGGGGCGTCCGGTGCGGCTGCTCGGGTTGGTGTTCGCGGTGGCGTCCCTGACGACGGCCGTGCTGAGCCTGGACGCCACCGTCGTCCTGCTCACCCCGGTGGTGTTCGTGACGGCGTCCCGGCTCGGCGTCCGGCCCAGGCCGCACGTGTACGCGACGACGCACCTGGCCAACTCGGCGTCCCTGCTGCTACCGGTCTCGAACCTGACCAACCTGCTCGCGCTGGGGGCGTCCGGGATCGGCTTCGTGGCGTTCGCGGGGCTGATGGCCGGCCCGTGGGCGGTCGCGATCGCGGTGGAGTACCTAGTGTTCCACCGCTACTTCGCCGCCGAACTGTCGGTCGCCGCCGGCCCGCGCGCTGGCGGAGGAGAAGTCCGGACGCCGGCGTTCGCCCTGGTCGTGCTGGGGTTCACACTGGCCGGGTTCGTCGCGAGCTCGCTGGTGGGGATCGAGGCGTTCTGGGCCGCCCTCGCCGGTGCGGCCGTGCTGGCGGGCAAGCGGCTGGTGACGCGCGCCGGGGGCGTCCGGCCTGAACTCGCCGGCCTCGCGAAGGCCGCCAACGGGTGGTTCCTGTTGTTCGTCCTCGGGCTGAGCGTCGTCGTGCGCGCGGTGGTCGACCACGGCGTCGGGGACGCGATGCGGGCGGTGCTGCCGGCCGGGCGCGATCTGCACAGCCTGCTGCTGATCGCGGCGATCGCTGCGGTGCTGGCCAACCTGATCAACAACCTGCCGGCGGTGCTGGTGCTGCTGCCGCTGCTGGCGTCCGCGGGGCCGGCGGCGGTGCTGGCCTGCCTGATCGGGGTCAACGTCGGCCCGAACCTGACCTACGTGGGGTCGCTGGCGACCCTTCCGCCACCTCCCCGCTGATCTGCGGCTGCTACTGGGTGCAGAGGCAGAAGGGGTGGCCGACCGGGTCCAGGAAGACTCGGAAGGTCGTGCCCGGCTGCTGCTCCGGCTTGGTGGCGCCGATCTTCAGCGCCTCTGTCTCGGCGGCGTCCAGGTCGCGGACCATGATGTCGAGGTGCATCTGCTGGGGGCGTCCCTGGCCGGGCCAGTCGGGCGGCCGGTAGCCCTGTACCTGCTGGAACGAGATGCATTGCCCGTCGTCGGAACGCAGATCGGCCCAGCCGGGCGACTCTTCCACACGCCAGCCGAGGATCTCGCCGTAGAAGGCGGCCAGCATGGCCGAGTCGGGACAGTCGATGACGAGGGAGGGGTTTGCGCCGAATGCCATTGCTGGACCTTACCCGCCCCAGGCCGGGCGGTCACCGGTGCGCGTTGAGCCAGGCCAGGACGCCGTCGGCGTCGGTCACCTCGGGCACGCCGGGTGGGGACGGCGGGCGCCGGATCATCACCACCTGGACGCCGAGGGTCGCGGCGGCGTCCAGCTTGGCGGAGGTGTGGTCGCCGCCGGAGTCCTTGCTGACCAGGACGCCGATGCCCTCGTCGCGCAGCAGGGCCAGCTCGTCGGCGTAGACATAGGGCCCGCGGTCGGGGAGGATCCGCCAGCCCTCCGGAACCTCGCCGTCGGGCGGGTCGACCACGCGGGCCAGGACATCGGGCAGAGCGTGGTAGGTGACCAGTCCCTGCCGGCCGACGGTCAGCAGGACGCGGCCCTTCCCGGACGCCGCCCGCGCCGCCTCGTCGTGGCCGGCCACCCAGGACCAGGTGGCCGCGTCCGGGCGCTCGGCCCAGCTGCGCCGGACCAGCCGCACCAACGGCGTCCCCAGGCTGCCGCAGGCGGACGCCGCGTTGGCGGACATGCGCGCGGCAAAGGGGTGGGTGGCGTCGACGACGACGTCCGGCCTTGTCTCGGCGAGATAGGCGGCCAGCCCCTCGGCCGCGCCGAAGCCGCCGATGCGCGTTCCGGAAGTCGCCGACCGGCTCGCGGCGGTGCGTCCGGCGACCGATTCGACGACCTCGATGCCGGCGGCGTCCAGGGTCTCGCGGACCGTACGGGCCTCGGTCGTCCCGCCCAGGAGCAGCACCTTCACGCCGCTCAGCCTGCCAGAGCCGCGATGCTAGGGTGACGGGCGTCGGCGCCGCCGACACGCGCCCCACCAGCGAAGTCGGTGAGACTCCGACGCTGTCCCGCAACGGTGATGCTCCCCAGGGCGAAGCCCTTGGCAGACGAGCCCGGTCGCCTCGTGTCGCGCGTCACCAGACTCACGCGCGAAGGACGGATTGGTGAGTCGCTCCCTCGGCCTGGTCCTCGGCGTGGCCGCCGACGCCGCGTTCGGCGATCCGCGGCGCGGGCATCCCGTGGCTCTGTTCGGGCGGTGGGCGAGCTTTGTCGAGCGGCGCCTCTACACCGATTCGACCGTGCGCGGGGGAGTGTTCCTTGTTGCGGCCACTGCTCCTGTGGTGATGGCCGCCGCTGCTGCCGAACGCATGGCTCGGCCGCGTCCCCTGGTGCACACCGCGCTCACCGCCGCCGTGACGTGGGCCGCTTTGGGGGCGCGGAGCCTGGTCGCGGAGGGGCTGACGATGGCCGACCGGATTGCGGCCGATGACCTGCCCGGCGCCCGGGAGCAGCTGCCGAACCTGTGCGGACGCCGTCCCGACGACCTGGACGCGCCCGAACTCGCCCGCGCGACCGTCGAGTCGCTCGCCGAGAACGCCAACGACGCGGTGGTCTGCACGCTGTTCTGGGGCGCCGTCGCGGGTGTGCCCGGCATCGTCGCCCATCGCGCCGTCAACACCCTGGACGCCATGGTCGGCCACCGCAACGCCCGCTACGGACGCTTCGGGTCGGCGTCCGCGCGCTTCGACGATGCCCTGGCGTGGCTGCCGGCTCGGATCACGGGCGTCCTCGCGTGTGCGTGTGCGCCGCTGGTCGGCGGGGCGTCCCGGCGGGCCTGGCGGACCATGCTGCGCGACGCCCACGACCACCCGAGCCCCAACGGGGGCTGGTGCGAGGCCGCGTGGGCCGGGGCGCTCGGCGTCCGGCTGGGCGGGGAGAACCGCTACGGCGACCGGGTCGAGGTGCGTGGCACGTTGGGCGACCCGAACGCCCCACGTCCAGACGCGGCGGCCGTGCGGCAGGCGTCCCGCCTGGTCGGCTGGGTGACGGCGGCGGCCACCGCGCTCGCTCTGCTCGCGTCGCTGGCGTCCAGGAGGACGCCGTGACCGGACTCCTCATCGCAGGCACCAGCTCGGACGCCGGCAAGTCGCTGGTCGTCACCGGGTTGTGCCGGGCGTACGCGCGGCGCGAGCTGAAGGTGGCGCCGTTCAAGGCGCAGAACATGTCGAACAACTCCGCGGTCTGCGCGGACGGCTCCGAGATCGGACGCGCCCAGTACCTGCAGGCCCAGGCGGCCGGGGTCGAGCCGGGTAGCGTCCACAATCCGGTGCTGCTCAAGCCGGGCACCGACCGGCGGTCGTTCGTCGTCGTCCGGGGACGCCCCGCCGGCACCCTCGAGGCCGGCGAGTACGCCACCGGACGCGCCCATCTGGCCGAGGCGGCGTACGCGGCCTACGAGGAGCTGGCGGCGGCGTCCGATCTGGTGCTGGTCGAGGGGGCCGGCTCGCCGGCCGAGATCAACCTGCGCGAGCGCGACTACGTCAACCTCGGCCTGGCCAGGCGTTTCGGCCTGCCGGTCGTGGTCGTCGGCGACATCGATCGCGGCGGCGTCCTGGCGTCGCTCTACGGCACCTGGGCGCTGCTCGACGACGCTGACCGGGCCCTGCTCGCGGGTTACGTCATCAACAAGTTCCGCGGCGAGCTCGGCGTCCTGGAGCCTGGCCTGGCCGAGATCACCCGCCGCACCGGACTGCCGTGCTTCGGCGTCCTGCCCTGGCTCGACGGCGTCTGGCTCGACGGCGAGGACGCCCTCGACCTCGCCCGGTGGAGCCGACGCCCCGACGCGGACGCGACCGCCGACCGCGGCCGGCTGAGCGTCGCGGTGGTCCGGTTCCCGCGCATCTCGAACGCCACCGACGTGGACGCCCTCGCCCACACCCCCGACGTCGACGTCGTCGTGACCGCCGATGCCGGCGTCGCGGCGTCCGCGGACCTGCTCGTGCTGCCGGGCACGAGGGCGACCGTCCACGACCTGGGCTGGCTCCGCGATCGTGGGCTGGCTACGGTCGTCGCCCAGCGCCACGCCGCCGGACGCCCCACGCTCGGCATCTGCGGCGGCTACGAGATGCTCGCCGAGACGATCGACGATCCGGTCGAGTCGGGCGCCGGAGCCGTGGCGGGCCTGGGCGTCCTGCCGGTGACCGTCGCGTTCGCGGACGAGAAGATCACCGGACGCCCCACCCACCGTTGGGCGGGGCTGGCCGTGACAGGCTACGAGATCCACCACGGGGTCTGCACGCCCCGCGAAGGCGCCCGGGTCGAGCCGTTCCTGGACGGCTGCCGGGTCGGGCCGACGTTCGGCACGATGCTGCACGGCGCCCTTGAGGACGACGCCTTCCGGGCCGCCTTCCTGTCCGAGGTCGCGCGGACGACCGGCAGCGGCTGGCGTCCCGACCCGGACGCCCCCTCGTACGCCGCCAGCCGCGAGGCCATGATCGACACCCTCGCGGACGCCGTCGAGGCCCACCTGGACCTCGACCGACTGTTGGCGCTGGCGAGGGAGGGCGTCCGATGACGGACCGGGTCGAGGGCGAAGTGGGACGCCTGATCGTCCACACCGGCGACGGCGAGGGCAAGTCGACCGCGGCGTTCGGCATGGCGCTGCGGGCGTGGGCGCAGGGCTGGTCGGTGGGCGTCCACCAATTCGTGAAGTCGCCGCGCTGGAGGCTGGGGGAGCGGGCGGCGTTCGAGGCGCTGGGCGAGCTCCACCGCACGACCGGGCAGGGCGGGCCCGTCGAGTGGCGCACCCTCGGCGGCGGGCGCACCGGTCTGCGCGCCACCGAGGGGGTCGACCACGCCGCGCTCGCTCGGGCCGGCTGGGACGCCGTCGCCGAACAGCTAGCCGCACAGGTCCACCGCTTCTACGTCCTCGACGAGTTCACCTACCCGCTGGCTCGCGGCTGGGTGGACGCCGCGGCCGTGTTGGCGGCCCTCAGGAACCGCCCCGGCTGCCAGCACGTCGTCATCACCGGCCGCGGCGCCCCCGACGCGTTGCTCGAGATCGCCGACCAGGTCAGCGACATCGCGGCCGTCAAGCACCCGCTCAGCCAGGGCGTCCGGGCCCAGCCGGGGCTCGAATGGTGACCCCGCGCCTCGTGCTGGCTGCGGCGGAGTCCGGCGCAGGCAAGACCACGGTCGCCTTCGGGCTGATGGCCGCCCTGGCCGCCCGCGGCCTGGCGGTCGCCCCCTTCAAGGTCGGACCCGACTACATCGACCCCGGCTACCACACCCTCGCCACCGGACGCCGCGGCCGCAACCTCGACCC
>DAIRTI010000028.1:0-32802 GCA_036803965.1 Propioniciclava sp. | reverse complement strand
TAGGCCGCCTTGTTGACCGGGCCGCCGAGGTCGAAGCACATCATCAGGCCGAGGACGATGCCGAGCGCGATCGCCGACCCGCCGGACATGCCGCTCAGCGCGGCCTGCAGGTTGGTGGTGATGGCGGCCAGCGGCTTGCCCAGCAGCAGGTACATCAGGCCACCAGTGATGAGCGTCGCCACCAGCGGGATGATCACGACCGGCATCAGGCCCCGGAGCCAGCGCGGCACCTTGAGCGAGGCGAACCACCAGGCGACGACGCCGGCGACGAGACCGGTGATGATCGCGCCGAGGAAGCCGGCGCCGAGCGTGCCTGCGATTGCGCCGCCGACGAAGCCGGGGGCGATGCCGGGGCGTCCGGCGATGGCGTACGCGATGTAGCCGGACAGGGCCGGCAGCAGGAAGCCGAAGGCCGCCCCGCCGATGGCGAACAGGATCGCGCCGATCCAGTTGCCGAAGCCGGACGCCGGACCGACCGCGATGGCCATCGCGCCGATGGTGTCGGCGCCCTTGGCGCAGGCCTCGCCGGCCCAGGCCAGGTCGGCGCAGGTGCGTCCGCCGGGAGCGCCCGGCTTGAGGGCGATGTCGAAGCCGCCGAACAGGAAGCCGAGCGCGATCAGCAGACCGCCGGCCGCGACGAACGGGATCATGTACGACACGCCGGTCATCAGGGCCTGCATGACGCGCTTGCCGATCGAGAGCTGCGAACCGCCCTCGGACGCCGCCGCCGCACCCGCGACGCCGGAGACTCGCCGCGCATTCGGGTTGGTGGACGCCGCGATGGCTTCCTCGATCATCTTCTTGGGCTCGTTGATGGCCCGCTTCACACCGGACTCGATCACCGGCAGGCCGGCGAAGCGCTCGCGGTCCTTGACGCCGACGTCGGTCGCGAAGACCGCGGCGACGGCGTCCTTGATGACGGACGCCGGGAGCAGTTCGACGCCGCCGGAGCCCTGGGTCTCGATGCGGACGTCGTAGCCCGCCTCCTTGCCCGCGTTGACGAGGGAGTCGGCGGCCATGTAGGTGTGCGCGATGCCGGTCGGGCAGGCGGTGACGCCGACGATGATCGGCAGGGCGGCGGCCGGGGCGGCAGCGGCCGGAACCGCGGCGGCAGCAGCACCAGCAGCAACCCCAGCAGCGGCGGGGGCGGCGGCCGGGACCGGGGGCTTCACGACGTCGCTGACCAGGGCGACGATCTCCTCCGGCGACTGGGCGGCGCGCAGGGAGGCGAGGAAGTCCTTTCGGACCAGCGCGCGGGCCAGCTGGGTGAGCAGCTTGAGGTGGTCGGCGTCGCCCTCGGCCGCGGCGGCGATCAGGAACACGATGTCGGCCGGCCCGTCCTTGGCGCCGAAGTCGACCTTATTGGAGAGCCGGGCAAAGGCGAGCGAAGCCTGGGACACGGCGGCGGAGCGGCAGTGCGGGATGGCGATGCCGCCGGGCAGCCCGGTGGCGGCCATGCCCTCACGGGCCATCGCGTCGGCCTTGAGACCGGACGCGTCCGCGCGGCCGGCGTTCGCCACCAGTTGGGCGAGCGAACCGATCACATCCTCCTTCGTGGCGCCGAGATCGGCGTCCAAGGAGACAAGATCGGGGGTCATCAGTTCCATGGTGATTCCCTTCAGTGGTCGGCCTGTCAGGCCAGGTTCGTCACCCGGGCTTGCTCCGGGTGAGCGTCATGTGGGCGGGGGAGGGTGGTGCCGGGCAGTCCGGCGGCGGCCGAGCCGTAGGCGACGGCCGAGGCGAGGCAGTCAGCGGGAGTCCCGCCCTGAACCTCCGCGAGGATGAAGCCGGCCACGGACGAGTCGCCCGCGCCGACCGTGCTCTTGACTTCGACGTCGGGGGCGGTGCTGTACCAGGCCCCGGACGCGTCGACGAGGACGGCGCCCGACCCGCCGAGGGTGACCAGCACGTTGCTGATGCCCCGGCCCTGCAGCCGGCGCGCGGCGGCGACGATCGCGTCGAGGCGTCCGGCCTTGGCGTCGGCCTCGAAGGCGGCGGCGTCCCCACCGGTCAGCTGGGCGAGCTCGTCGCTGTTCGGCTTGATCAGGTCGAACGACGGCTCGGGCAGGGCGGCGAGGACGGCGTCCAGGGCGGCGTCCGAGGTGTCGATCGCGACCTTGCAGCCCAGCGGCTTGACCGCGCGGGTGAGCGCGACGTACCAGTCCTCGGGGGCGCCGGGGGGCAGGGAGCCCGACAGGACGACCCAGTCGGCGTCCTTGCTGGCCGTCACCAGCTGGTCGAGCGCGGCGTCCAGGTCGCCGGACGCCAGCGTGGGGCCCGGCTCGTTGATCTTGGTCGTGGTGCCGTCGGGCTCGGTGATGGCCGTGTTCGTGCGGGGCCGGTGGGCGCAGGCGGCGGAGGAGAGCCGCATGTGGGGCCCGAGGCGTCCGGACAGCATCGCGAGGTAGCCCTCGTCGGAGAACGGCAGCACGGCCCGGGTGTCGATGCCCGCCCCCGAGGTGACCAGGGCGACGTTGACGCCCTTGCCGGCGGACTGTTCGATGACGGACGCGGCGCGCTGCACCTCGCCGCGCTCGAGCGGACCCTCGAGGACGACCGTGCGGTCGATGCTGGGATTGGCTGTGAAGGTGACGATCATGCGAGGACGACCTCGATTCCTGAGTCGATGAGGAGCTGCCGGGCTGAGGAGGAGAGCCCGCGGTCGGTGACCAGGACGTCCACGTCCGCCGGCTTGGCGAAGCTGATCAGGTACTCGGCGCCGAACTTCGAGGAGTCGGCGAGGACGACCACCCGGCGCCCGCTGCCGATCATGGCACGCTTGACGTCGCCTTCGGCAGGGTCGGGGGTCGAGAAGCCGTGGTCGAGCGTGATGCCGTTGGCGCCGATGAACGCGACGTCTACGCGCATGGCGCGCAGGGCGTCCACCGTTGTCGCGCCGACGGCGGCCTGGGTGATGCCGCGGACGCGCCCGCCCAGCAGCTGCACCTCGGCGACATTCATGGCGGACACCGTCGACGCGGTGTGCAGGCAGTTGGTGACGACCGTGGTGACGCGTCCGGGGGACAGCAGCTCGGCCACGCGCCCGACGGTCGTGCCGGCGTCCAGCAGGATCGTGACGTCGTCGCCGGAGGGCAGCAGCGCGAGGGCGGCTTCGGCGATGCGGTGTTTCTCGGACGCCCGCTCGCTCTGCCGCGCGTTGACGCCCGACTCCACGAGCCGGATGCGCTCGGCCGGGACGGCCCCGCCGTGCACGCGGGAGAGCAGTCCGCGGGACGCCAGCGCGTCGAGATCGCGGCGGATCGTCTCGGACGTGACGTCGAACCGCTGGGAGAGGTCGGCGACGGACACACGGCCGTGGTCGCGGGCCAGCTCGGCGATCGCCTGCTGCCGCTCCTCGGCGTACATGCTCGTCATGCGTCCTCCTGTACCCGGATCCGGGTGGCTTCCCACACACTCGGATGTTGGTATGTCTTGTTTTACAGGATTCCCTTGACCGGATGCAAGCGTTCTGACAGATTTACCCCATCAAGCCGCCGCTGAATCGCAGGCAAACCCACAGAGGAGAGGGCATGGCTTCCACCCTGACCGGCACTGGCACCCTGACCGTCACTGGCACGGGGGTCGTCCCCGGATTCGCTTACGCCCCCGCCGCCTGGACGCGACCGCGTCCCGTGCCGCCGACCGAGGTGCGCGTGATCGAGGACGACGACCGGCCCGCGGAGGTCGAGCGGTTCAAGGCGGCGTCCGTCGCGGTGGGCGCGCGGCTGTCCGAGCGGGCGTCGCACGCGACCGGGGTCGCCGCGGAGGTGCTCGCCGCGACGGCGAACTTGGCGACTGACCGCGGCTGGCAGCGCGCCGCCGCCAAGCTGATCAACGCCGGCACGGCCGCCGAGGCGGCGACGGGCGCCGCAACCGAGCAGTTCGTCGAGATGTTCACGAAGGTGGGCGGGCTCATGGCCGAGCGGGTCACCGACCTGCGCGACGTGCGCGACCGGGTCATCGCCGAGCTGATGGGGCTTCCCGAGCCGGGCGTTCCGAACCCCGATTCCCCCGTCGTGCTGCTGGCCGACGACCTCGCCCCGGCCGACACGGCCGGCCTCGATCCCGCGCTGATCAGGGGCATCGTCACCCGCCTGGGCGGCCCGACGAGCCACACCTCGATCATCGCCCGCCAGCTGGGCATCCCGTGCATCGTCGCGGCGGCCGACCTCGGCAACGTCCCCGACGGCTCGCCGATCCTGGTCGACGGCACCAAGGGCACCATCGAACTCGGCGTCCCCGTGGCCGAAGCTGAGGCCATGGTGACCGCGGACTTCGCCCGGCGCGAGGCGATCCGCACCTGGCGCGGCCCGGCGCAGACCGCCGACGGCGTGCCGGTCGACGTGCTCGCCAACGTCCAGGACGGCACCGGCGCCGCCCGGGCCGCCGAGACCTCCGAGGCCGGCGGCGTGGGGCTCTTCCGCACCGAGCTGTGCTTCCTGTCCTCGCAGACCGAGCCGTCGGTCAACGAGCAGGCCCGCATCTACGGCGAGGTCTTCGCCGCCTTCCCGGGCAAGAAGGTCGTCGTCCGCACCCTCGATGCCGGGTCCGACAAGCCCGTTCCCTTCGCCAACCACGCGAGCGAGGAGAACCCGGCCCTCGGCGTCCGGGGCATCCGGCTGTGGCAGACCAACGAGGGGCTCATCGAGCGTCAGTTGGACGCCGTCGCGCAGGCCGGCGAGGACAACTCCGTCGAGCGGCCCTGGGTGATGGCGCCGATGGTCGCGACGATCGACGAGGCCCGCCGGTTCGCCGCGCTGTGCCACGAGCGCGACCTCAAGCCCGGAATCATGGTCGAGATCCCCGCCGTGGCGCTGCTCGCAGACGAGTTCCTGGCCGAGGTCGAGTTCTTCTCGATCGGCACCAACGACCTGACCCAGTACACGATGGCGGCCGACCGGATGTCGTCCCCGCTGGCCACGCTGACCGACCCCTGGCAGCCCGCGGTGCTCCGGCTGATCAAGCTGGCGGCGGACGCCGGCAAGCGCGCCGGCAAGCCCGTCGGCGTGTGCGGCGAGGCGGCGGCGGGCCCGCTGCTCGCGTGCATCCTGCTCGGCCTCGGCGTCACGTCGTTGTCGATGGCGTCCAGCGCGATCGCGGCCGTCGGCGTCCAGCTCGGTTCGGTGACCCTGCAGCAGTGTCAGGACGCCGCCGAGCAGGTCCTCGCCTGCCCGACCGCCGCGGAGGCCAAGGAGTTGGCGCGGCAGCTGCTGGGCTGATCAGGGCGAGTCTGAACGGACGCTAAGAACCGGACGCCGCGTGGCGGGTTCTCCCGTGCCGCCCGGCCGGGCCCGTTAGTGTGCGCAGATCGGGGGGACGTCGCCGAGGCGCGGTCGCTGCCGTCCGCCAGCAGGCGCCACCACCCGAGCTATCGGTCCAGAAAGGTTGCGTCATGCTCAACACCCTCAAACGAGCGCTGGCCCTCGGCTGCGCCGCGGCCCTGGCCGCCACCGGTCTGGCACTGTCGGGGCCGGTCCTGACGGCGTCCGCGGCGACGGTCTCGTGCACGAGTTCGACTCCGGTGTCGAGCCGGCCGACGCTGCGGCTCAACGACACGGGGTCGTGCGTCAGGCTGCTGCAGCAGAACCTCGCCAACCAGGGCTGGGACGTCAACACCGACGGCACCTTCACCACCCGCACCGAGCAGGCGGTACGGCGCTTCCAGTCGTCGTGGCTCAACCTGACGATCGACGGGATCGCCGGCCCGAACACCTGGAACATGCTGATCAACGGCGGCGGCACGCCGTACTCGGTCGGCAAGGGACCGAACACGACCTCCAAGGTGGTGCTCTCGTTCGACGACTGCCCCAAGAGCCTGTCGGCGTTCAAGACGACCGTGAACGCGGCCGAGTCGCTGGGCATCCGGCTGGTGATCTTCACCTACGGCGACTGCGTCAACTGGAAGCTGATCGATCCCGCCTACGCCCGCGCCCACGGCCACTACGTGTTCAACCACTCCAACACGCACGCCGACCTGACGACGCTGAGCTACGCGGGCGTCCTCAAGGAGCTCGCCGCGCCCGGGCCGCAGACCAGCTACGGACGCCCCCCGTACGGCGCCTACAACCTCACGGTCAAGAACGCGTACGCCTCGAAGCCCATGCGCATCTGGACCTGGAACATCGACACCGAGGACTGGACCGGCAAGTCCCAGTCGACGGTCGTGAACTACGTGATCAACAACGCCAAGGCCGGCAACACGGTGCTGATGCACATGCAGTACGCGGCCTTCAATCAGTCGGCGCTGTCGGCGATCAAGACCGGGCTGGCCAAGAAGGGCCTGAGCATCTGCCGCAACAACGGCGCGGTCGGCGTCTCGCCGAGCAAGGTCGACTGCTGAGCTGACTCGCAAGACCACAGCTGCGGCCGAGGATCTTCCCCGGCCGCAGTTGCGTGTCCGGGCTCTACTCGGACGCCGCGAAGGCCTCGATGGACGCCAGCAGCTCGGCCTTGCGGGCGTCCGGGCAGAAGGACGCCTCGACGGAGTTGCGCGCGAGGGCGACGGCCTGGGCGTCCGTCATGCCGGCGTGGCGCAGGGCGACGAAGTTGTCGCCCGCGTAGCCGCCGAAGTAGGCGGGGTCGTCGGAGTTGACGGTGACCTTGAGGCCGCGCTCGAGCAGGCCGAGCAGCGGGTGATGCTCCAGGTCGGGGACGCCCTTGAGGGCCACGTTCGACAGTGGGCACACCGTTAGCGGGACGCCGTCGCGGGCCAGGCGGTCGACGAGGGCGGCGTCCTCGATCGCGCGGACGCCGTGGTCGATGCGGTCGACCCCGAGCACGTCGAGGGCGGTGGTGACGAACGCCGCCGGACCTTCCTCGCCGGCGTGGGCGACGCGCTTGAAGCCGTCGCGTCCGGCTCGGGCGAACACCTCGGCGAAGAGCTCCGGCGGGTACGGACGCTCCGCCGAGTCGAGCCCGATGCCGAGGAAGCGATCGCGCCGGGTCAGGATCTGGTCGTAGGTCTCGAGGGCGTCCGCGACCGGCTGGTCGCGCAGGAAGCAGGCGATGATGCCGCCGGTGATGCCGTGGTCGCGCTCGGCGTCCGCGACGGCCTGCGCGACGCCGTCAAGCATCTCGTCGAACGGGACGCCGCGGCTCACGTGCGCCTGCGGGTCGAGGAAGATCTCGGCGTGCGCCACCCCCTGGGCGGCGGCGGTGGCGTAGTACCGCGACGCCATCAGGTGGAAGTCGGCCGCCGTCTTCAGCGTCGCGCTCGCGGCGTAGTAGAGGTTCAGGAACTCCTGCAGATCGCCGAAGCTGTACGCCGCCCGCAGGGCCTCCTCGTCGGCGTACGGCAGTCGGACGCCGTTGGCGTCCGCCAGCTCCATGACGGTCTCGGGCTCCAGCGTGCCCTCGATGTGGAGGTGCAACTCGGCCTTCGGAAGGCCGAACAGATCAAGTGCCATTCGTGCTCCTTTGCGCTTCTCGACAGCATAGGACGCCGCCGCGCCGCCCACGCCGGCTCGGCGACAGCGCTCGGGCGGGCGTTTTGAACTTCAGTTCGCGTGGGCGATGACCTTGTCGTAGAGCACCTGGTATCGCTCGGCGCGGCGGTGGTAGTAGGTCGCCCGGGACACGACCGGCTCGAGCGTCGCACCCCGCGTGGGCGGCATGCGGGCGGCGTCCGGGGCGAGCACCTCCAGCGCGTGCAGGGCGGTCCCGCGTAGTGTCGAGCGCTTGATCGTGATCGGCGTCACCGGGACCCCGGTGGCGTCGGCGACCAGCTGCAGCAGGCCCGGGAGCTCGTTCGAGACGCGTCCGGTGCCGAGGATCTCGGCGGGGCGTCCGATGACGTCGAGCATCTGCGCGAGCATGCGGGCGTAGGTCCAGGCGACGCCCTCCATCGTGCCGCGGTAAAGGTCCAGGGGCCCGGTGGCGGCGTTGATCCGGTGGATCACCGCTCGGCTCTCGCCGACCCAGCCGGTCGACCGCTCGCCCGAGAAGAACGGCAGCACCAGCGGCGTCCCCGGGGTCGGCTCGTCGAACAGGACCGACCGCAGGGTCTCGGCGTCCGGCAGCCTGAGCGTCGAGTCGAGCCAGGTGACGGCGCGTCCGACGTCGTTGACGGCCCCGCCGAGGATCGAGCGCGACTCGTCGATCCGGTTGCACCACAAGCCGCGGGGCAGGTTGGGCAGGTCGCCGTCGACGAGCATGCGCAGCGCGCCCGAGGTCGCCGCGGCGAGCACCACGTGCGGCGCCCCGGTGCCCGCGCCTACCGAACTCGAGAATCCGTCCGCGATCGGGGCGAACCACCGGGCGTCCGAGAGCGCCGGCCAGCGGGCGGCCACCGCGAGGCGGGGCATCAGGGTGGCGCGCGGCGCGGCGATGGGCGACAGCTTCTCGATCCCGACGCCGACCAGCTCGCAGAGTTCGGTGTCCCAGGTGCCGGCGTGGCGGTCGAGCATGCCGGTCCAGGCCGCGGTCGAGGTGCCGGCCGCGGTGGTGCCGATCAGGCGCAGCCACGCGTACTCGCCCAGCGACAGCCACCGCGCGACCCGGGCGACGACGTCGGGCGCGGTCGCATTGAGCCACAGGAACCGCGGCGGGAGGTAGCCGGTGTGCTGGCGGGTGCCGGTGCGCTGCTGGGTCTCGTCCTCGTTCAGGATGCTGCGCAGGTAGTGGACCTGCGCAGCGCAGCGACTGTCGGCGTACGTGTAACAAGGGGTGATGGCGCGACCGTCGGCGTCCGCCCCGACGAGTGAGGACGCGAACGTGTCCAGCGCGACCGCCGCGATCGGACGCCGCCCGAGCCCCGCCAGGTGGTCGATGCACTGGGCGATCTCACCGGCGACCTGGTCGGGATCGATCGTCGAGGTGCCGTCCGCGACGGTCGTGAACGCGTGCTCGATCTTGGTCTTGCTGCCCCTGATCGGGACGCCGCTGGCGTCGTAGAGCCCCCCGCGCGTGCCGGTGGACCCGACGTCGAGGGCCAGGACCAGCGGGTCCTGCGCCTCGTCGTAGCCGACCGAGAACCGTGCCGCGCCCATGGCGTCCCCTTCTGCCGGAGCTGCCCACACGCTAACCGGGCGGCCGGGCGTTCCGCACCGAAACGGGGCGCGGTAGCGTCTGGGGCATGCCCGAGAGCGCCGACCGCCGCGAGGACGCCCGCCGCCGTCACGAGATGAACGCCGCCGCCCGGCGCCTGGAGGCGGCCGAGGCGCAGAAGATCATCGACACGTTCGTCGCGGACGCCGGCGCCCGCGGCCTCGCGCCCGAGCCGCTGCGCGCGACGACCTACTCGGGGCAGTCGGTGAAGACCGACAAGACCGGGTGGTACCTCAACCGCCGCCACAGCCTGGCCATCGGCGCCGACGGCGGCTACTACCGGCTGGTCGTGCCCGACCTGGGCCTGTTCGCGCGCCTGTCGGGCATCAAGCTCACCCCCGAGGACCCGCCGCTGATGGTCGCCGCCAACGGCAAGGACGGCGAGGGCGGCGCCCTGACCTGGTTCCTGGAGCGGGTGCTGGAGGGCCGGCGCGACTAGCGCGGCACGGTGCAGGAAAGCGGCCCGGCAAGGGCCTTAACGGCACCGAGGGACTGCGGTCCGATTGACCCGGCAGCCCCCCAGGCGCTCATACCCTAGCCCGTATCGCCCCGGGTTGTCGCCTGTTTGCGGGTTAACCTGCCCTCTCGTGTGGGATTCGCCCCGCGGGGTCAGTGCCGGACGATGCCCGCATCGTGCGCGACCAGCACCAGCCCCACGCGATCGCGGCACTGCAACTTGGCGAGGAGGCGTCCGATGTGGGTCTTGACCGTGCCCTCGGCCATGAACAGATTCTTGGAGATCTCGGCGTTGGTGGCGCCCGCGGCGATCTGCTCGAGGACCTCCTTCTCGCGGTCGGTCAGCAACGCGAGCCGCGCGTCCTGAACCCCGGGCTCGGCCGGCAGCGATGGCCGGACGTGGTCGAGCAGCCGCTTCGTCGTCGACGGAGCCATCACCGCATCGCCCGCAGCCACGGCCCGGATGGCGTTCAGCAGGTCGGCCGGGCGGGCGTCCTTGAGCAGGAACCCGGACGCCCCCGCCTTCAGCGCCGCGAACGCGTACTCGTCGAGGTCGAACGTTGTCAGCACCAGGACGCGCGTGCCGAGCCCCGCCTCGACGATGCGGCGGGTGGCCTCGACACCGTCCATGACGGGCATGCGGACGTCCATCAGCACCACGTCGCACGGGCGGGCCTTCAGCGCGGCGACGGCGGCCGCCCCGTCGGCGGCCTCGCCGACGACCTCGAGGTCGTCCTCGGCCTCGATGAGCATCCGGAAGCCGCTGCGCACCAGCGCCTGGTCGTCGACGAGGAAGACGGTGATCGCGGTCATCGGGGCTCCTGGGTGGGTGTGGCGGTGGTGAACAACGTGGCTCGGGGCGGCACGACGGGGATCTCGGCGCGCACCCGGAAGCCCGGCCCGTTCGGACGCGGCCCCGCCTCCAGGACCCCGCCCATCGCAGCGACCCGCTCGCGCATGCCGCGCAGCCCGTTGCCGCCGGTGGTGGGGGCGTCCGGGGCCGGTACCCCCCGTCCGTCGTCGGTGATCTCGGCTGTGATCCGCGCCGGGCTGAAGTCGAGCGCGACGACCGCGTGGGCGTCCGGGCCGGCGTGCTTGAGGACGTTGGTGAGCGCCTCCTGCACGACGCGGTAGAGCGTCAGTTCGAGCGCCGGCGTCAGCCCGCTCGGGACGCCGTTGGTGCGCAACTCCGCCCGGTCGGACGTCCGGTGGACCAGGTCGGGCAGCCCGGCCAGCGAGGGGGCGGGGGTGAGGTCGGCGCCGTCCGCGGCCCCGCGCAGCACGCCGACGATCCGGCGCATCTCGTGCAGGGACTCCCGTCCGACGTCGGCGATCGTGTCGAGGGCCGCAGCGGCGGCGTCCGGGCTCTTGCGGGCCAGCGCGCGTCCGCCCTCGGCCTGGACGATGATGATCGACAGCGAGTGGGCCACGACGTCGTGCAGTTCGCGGGCGATCTGGGCCCGTGTGGACGCCTCCGCCAGCCGCGCCTGCTGCTCGCGTTCGACGGCGGCCCGGGCGTACAACTCGCGCTCGGTCTCGCGGGCGCGCTCGCGGGCGCCCTCGCCCTCGGCGGCGCGGCGTCCAATGATGTACGGGGTCGCGACCGCGCCGAAACACAGGCAGGCGAAGGTGAAGAAGAGCATGCCCTCGCGGGGGCTCTCGGGGAGGTAGCCGCCGATGTCCCAGAACCAGCGGTAGGGGCCGAGCACCGCGGCGATCGCGCCGACGACGAGCACCGAGCGGGTGATCAGCCCGGGCACCCAGCGGGCCACCGCGTAGGCGACGATCGGCACGGCGACAAGGGAGAACGTCGGACGGTTCAGCGTCGACAGGTGCGCGATGCCGAAGATCGTGACCAGTCCGAACGTGAGCATCGGGGAGTGGCGCCGGAACACCAGCGCGCCGACCATCGCGAGGCAGACGAAGAGCTCCCAGGGCGTCCGCGGGAAGTAGGGCTCGCCGAGGATGACCCTCGAGGCCAGCTGACCCACCGCGAGCGTGACGGCCAGCGTCGCGTCGACGACCCAGTCGCGACCCGTCGCGCCGGGCGGGTAGACCACCTCTCGGAACTGCATCGGCGTCCAGCGTAGGGGGGCGGCGGCGTCCGGGCATCGGACCGCGGTCCGGTCTAGGCTGCTCGGGTGCGCAATGTGATGACCGGCCTCCTGGCCGTCCTGACCGGGACGGCCATCCTGGCGGCCGAGGTGCTGCGGGTCCGCAAGGTGCGTGCGCGCGGGGACGTCTGGACGCACCTCACCGACGCGCTGTAGGCGTCGCCTGGACGCCGTCGGCGTCCGCCCGACACACTCGTCTCCGCCCTACTCGCTGTCGTCCCGGGCGACTCCCTCCGAGAACCCATCGATGTAGCAATCTCGTCGTTCCCGCGACGGGCATGCAACACCGATGACGTCCGTCCGAGGTCCGCCCCGACCCGAGCGTTTCGGACGCCCGGACCGCCCACTCCGGAGCCTGAGCTAGCGTGACCGGGCGAATACGAGGGGCCCGTCCGGGCCGGAACCGAGGAGATCACCATGAGCGACGCGCAGGCCGAGGTGGCCGAACTGACCCTGGACGGCCAGCGCTACGAACTGCCGGTCTACGTCGGCAGCGAGGGCGAGCGGGCGATCGACATCGGCGCCCTGCGGACCAAGACGGGCCACATCACCCTCGACGACGGCTACGGCAACACCGGCTCGTGCCGCTCGGCGATCACGTTCATCGACGGTGAGCGGGGCGTCCTGCGCTACCGGGGCGTCCCGATCGAGGACCTGGCCGCCCGGTCGAGCTTCATCGAGACCGCCGAGCTGCTGATCTTCGGCGAGCTGCCCGACCCTGACCAGCGCGAACGCTTCCGCACCCTGCTCACTGAGAACGCCGCCCTGCACCGCGACATGCGGCGCCACTTCGACGGATTCCCGTCCACGGCGCACCCGATGGCGATCCTGTCGGCGATGATCAACGCGCTGCAGGCGTACGACCTGCCCGAGATCCAGATCGCCGACGAGGCCGGCTTCGAGCGGGCCGCGGCGGCGCTGATCTCGAAGACCCGGACGATCGCCGCCGCGGCGTACAAGTCGCACCTCGGCCAGCCGCTGGTCTACCCGCGCTACGACCTGCCCTACGCCGAGAACTTCTTGCACATGATGTTCTCCCAGCCGTACCGCGACTACGAGCCGACGCCCGAGGTGGCGCACGCCCTCAACATGTTCTGGGTGCTGCACGCCGACCACGAGCAGAACTGCTCGACGTCGACGGTGCGGATGGTGGCGTCCTCGAAGGCGAACCTGTTCACGAGCGTGTCGGCGGGCGTGACGGCCCTGTGGGGTCCGCTGCACGGCGGCGCGAACATGGCCGTGATCGAGATGCTGCAGGTGATGCGCGACGAGGGCATCGCGCCCACTGATTACCTGGCCCGCGTGAAGGACAAGGCGTCCGGGCAGAAGCTGATGGGCTTCGGCCACCGCGTGTACCGCAACTTCGACCCGCGGGCGAAGATCCTCAAGGCGGCGGCCGACGACGTCCTCGACGTGCTGCACGTCACCGACCCGCTGCTCGACATCGCCCGCGAGCTCGAGCAGGCCGCCCTCGCCGACGACTACTTCGTCGAGCGCAAGCTCTACCCGAACGTCGACTTCTACTCGGGCATCATCCTGCGCGCGATCGGCATCCCGCTGGACATGTTCACCGTCATGTTCGCCATCGGCCGCACGCCCGGGTGGATCGCGCACTGGAAGGAAGTGCACGACGCCCCCGGGCAGCGGATCTACCGTCCGCGCCAGCTCTACGTCGGACGCCCCGAGACCCCCTGGGTGCCCTACGAGCAGCGCTGAGTCGGACGCCGCCGGCGCGGCCCACGCTCAGGCGCGCAGGCGGTCCCGGACGCGGGCGAGCATCGTCAGCGCCTCCTCGGCCTGGCCGCCGGCCAGGATCGGGTTGTCGGCGAAGGTCGCGAAGCCGCAGTCGGTGTTGAGCAGGACGCGCTCGCGTCCGAACGTGTCGATCGCCCGCCGCGCCCGAGCCAACACCGCATCGAACGTCTCGTCACCGGGACGCTTCTGGTTGAACACCCCGACGCCGACGCGCTGGTCGTCGCGGAGCCCGGCCACGGCGTCCAGTTCTCCGGCCCTCGGCGTGCACAGCTCGAGCAGGACGTTGCCCACGTTCAGCGAGGCCAGCAGCGGTGTCAGCGGGCGGTAGTCGCCGGCCAGCGCCTTGGACTCGTCCGGCGTCCAGTTGCCGCGGCACACGTGGACGGCCAGCCGCTCGGGCGGCAGCCCGGCGGTGACCTCCTGCAGCAGGCCCTGCGCGAAGGCGAGCTCGTCGGCGGTGGCGCCGCGCTCGCCGAGCGCCCCGCACATGAACGTGCGTCCGCCCTCGCCGACGTGCCCGTAGACGACCTCGGTGAGCACCGGCTCGTCCAGCTCGACGATCGCGACCCCGGCGGCCAGAAGCTCGTGGATCTCCTCCCGCAGCACCCGGACGATGTCGCGGGCCAGGTCCTCGCGGTTGGCGTACGCGCGGTCGGAGATGCACTCCATCCACATCGTGCGGGTGAGCAGGTACGGCCCGGGCAGGTCGACCTTCACGGCCCGGTCGGTGAGCGTCCGAACGTACGCCGCCTCGTGCACCGCCAGCGGACGCGAGCGCCCCAGCGGCCCGAACACGGCGGGGTGCCGAACCTCCCCTGCGGGCACGTCGAGCGACCGTAGCTCGCGCTCGAACTGCGCCGGGTCGTCGACGTACGGCAGCAGGTCGGTGATCGGGATCAGCTGGCAGTTGTCCAGCAGCCCGCCCACGAAGCTGGCGTAGTTGTCGCGGCGCATCTCGCCGTCGGAGATCACGTCGATGCCCGACCGCAGCTGGGCCGCCACCGCGAGTTGCACGGCGTCGTCGGCCGTCGCCTGGAAGTCCTCTTCGGAGAGGCGTCCCTCCAGGTGCTCGTGCAGCGCCCGCAGCATCCACCCCGGACGCGGCCAGCTGCCCATGTTCAGCACCGACAACGGCTCGATCGCCGCCACCGGCGCCGGCTCGGGCAGCGTGTCGGGGATGAACGGCACCACCACCTCCTGCACGATCGCCATCTCCGGCTTCTTCCGCGTCTTCTTCTGGTGCCCGGACGCCGTCGGCCCGCCCTGGTCCTGCGGTCCGGTCGATGAGCCGGACGCCGTGAACGCGCCCTTGCTGACCAGGAAGCGCCACTGCGGACGCCGCCGGCCGCGGTCGTCGATCTCGCCGGTGGCGACGTGGACGAGCTCGTTGCCGGTCAGGCGGCACCAGGCCGGAAGGTCGACCTGAACGGTCGAGTCCACCGACGCGATCTCGAGCAGGCGTCCGGTCTCGAGCGGGTCGATGTGCTTGCGGATCAGCAGCAACAGCCCGTTGCCGCAGTCCAGGTCGCCGCCGTCGAAACTGGCGTCCGGGGCGTAGGGGTGCGCCGACGTGTCCGGACCAACGGCGTCCGGAGCAACGGTCGCGGGGGCGTCCTGGCTTGTGCCGTCAGGGAAGGAGCTCACGGGCGTCCGCTCAGTACGAGACGCAGGGCGCGCCGCCCGACAGGAACTCGACCAGCTTCGCCCCGCCGACGAGGGTGGCGCCGGGGATGAGGGCGGACTCGTCCAGGCCGCGCTTCTTGTAGCAGGGCGAGCAGACCCAGATCGTGCCGCCGGCCTCGACGAAGTTGGTGATCAGGTCGCGCAGGGGCGAGAAGCCCTCCTCGTGGATGTCGTCCGCGTAGCCGGCCTCGCCGATGCGGGCGGCCTCGGTGGACAGGAACACGACGGTCTCCTGGTCGGAGCCGACCGCCGCGTTGGCGACGACGAACCCGACGGTGGCCTTGTCGGCGTCGTCCTTGGCGTGGGTGATCGAGACGCAGAAGGTGCCCATGGTCAGTCTTCCTTTCGTTGGATGAGGTAGCGGGGGTGGGTGGCGTCCACGAGCCGGTGGCCGGTCATCCGGCACCAGGAGGGGAGGTCCTCGCGCGCGCCCGGGTCGAGCGCGATGAGTTCGAGGGTCTGCCCCGGCTGCAGCCGGCGCACCCGGCCGCGCAGCAGCACGACGAGTTCGCCGCAGCCCATGTCCCCGGCGTCCCAAGTGTCGTCCGCCGGGGGCGTCCGGACGCCGTCAGGCCCCTGGTCCTCCATGCGGTCTCCCGAACGTCGTTGGCACATGAATCGCTCGACGATAACAGTCGTGCCGGGGCGTTGGGAGTGATTCGACGAGGCGACTCAGGCGGACGCCGCCGGCTGGACGCGCTTCTGCTCCAGGACCCGCAGCAGTGGCGCGTAGTGGGCGCGGATCGCGGTGCGGTAGCGGTCGAGGTCGCCGGCCAGGGCGGCGGTGAGCAGTTCGGTGTGCGCGGACGCCGTCTCGTTCAGATCGCGCTGGCTCGCGACGCCGAGGCGGGGCGACATGGTGCGCTGGATGTCCCAGAAGGCGGCCACCAATTCGCCGTAGAGCCGGTTCCCCAGCCGCTCGGCGAGGATCAGGTGGAAGCTGCGGTCGGCGACCAGGAAGCTCTCGCCGCGCTGGGCGGCGGCGGTCATGGCGTCCACGCTCGCGCGCAGGTCGCTGGCCTCGCTGCGCGCCAACTGCTCGACGATGCGCGGGGCGAGCGCGAAGTCGAGCCCCATGCGCACCTCGACGACGTCGCGGAGCGACTCGAAGTCCTCGCCCGGGTTCAGGACGCCCCGGAACACCACCGCCTCGACCAGGGGCCGCAGCGACATGGCGCCCACGAACGTGCCGGTGCCGTGGCGCACCTCGATGATGTCGAGGGCGACGAGCGTCCGGACGGCCTCGCGGACGGACGAGCGGGAGACGTCCAGTTCGGCCATCAGCTCGGCCTCGGTGGGCATCGGGTCGCCGGGCTGCAGCCCGCGCTCGAGGATGAGTTGCTTGATCGCCGCCGCCGCGGACCCGTCCGACGTCGCCATCGCGACCCCCTTCTTCCGGAGCCTCCCTTGCCCTGCGAGGCGTCCCTGTGCCTATACTGTCACAACATCAGACATCAGACGTCTGATATCAGAGGAGTAGAACACGATGAATGATCCCCTCCCCGCCACCTCGCGGCGCAGTTTCCTCAAGCTCGTCGGCGCCATGGGGGCGGCGTCCGCCTTCGCCGGCACGCTGTCGGCCTGCGGCAGCCCGTCGGCGACGACCTCCAGCCCGGCCGGGGGCTCAGGAACCGGCACGATCACCGCGGCGATCTCCTACGAGCTCGGCACCAACGGCTTCGACCCGATGACCACGTCGTCGGCGCTCACCGTCGCCGCCAACTGGCACACGATGGAGGGCCTCACCGAGATCCTGCCGTCGGGCAACCGCGACGTGTACGCCGCCCTGGGCAAGGACCTGCCGAAGAAGGTCGACGACACCACCTACGAGGTGACGCTCCGCGACGGCGCCACCTTCCACAACGGCGCGGCCGTCACGATCGACGATGTCGTCTACAGCTTCCAGCGCGTGATGGACACGGCCAACAAGTC
Organism: Propioniciclava sp.; assembly: GCA_036803965.1. Taxonomy (GTDB): domain Bacteria; phylum Actinomycetota; class Actinomycetes; order Propionibacteriales; family Propionibacteriaceae; genus Propioniciclava. The sequence goes on along the minus strand of DAIRTI010000028.1, from coordinate 15,817 downwards.
GCTCTACCTGCAGTTCATCAGCTTCATCGACTCGGTCGCCAAGAAGGACGACAAGACGGTCACCATCAAGCTGAAGTACCCGTTCTCGCTCGTCGCCGAGCGGATCGCGGTCGTCAAGATCGTCCCGAAGGCGGCCGCGACTGCCGACGCCAAGGCGTTCGACGCCAACCCCATCGGCACCGGGCCCTGGAAGATGACCGACAACTCGGCGACCTCGAAGCAGATCGTCTTCGAGAAGTTCGCCGGCTACAACGGGCCGCGTCCGGCGAAGGCGTCCAAGATGACCTGGAAGGTCATGCCCGACGACGCCACCCGCATGAACGCGCTCACCTCGAAGACCGTCCAGGCGATCGACCTCGTGCCCGACCTGTCGATCGAGACGCTGAAGGCGTCCTCGGCCGTCGAGTCGGTTCAGGGCTTCTCGCTGCTGTTCGCGATGTTCAACTGCGGGTCGGCACCGTTCAACGACGTCCGCAACCGGCAGGCGTTCCTGTGGGCGCTCGACATGGAGAAGGTCGTCAAGACCGCCTACCTGGGCAACGCCACCCCGGCGACGAGCTTCCTGCAGAACACCCACCCGTCGTACAAGACCGCGAAGGTCGTCTACACGCTCGACCAGGCCAAGGCCAAGGAACTCTTCGCCGCGACGGGGCTGACCAAGATCCGGCTGCTGTGCACCGACCACGGCTGGGTCAAGAAGGCCACCCCGATCATCAAGGAGTCGCTCGAGGCCGCCGGCCTCACCGTCGACTTCACCGAGAAGAAGTCGGCCGATGTCTACAACACGATCGACGCCAAGCCCGAGGCCTTCGACGCCGTCATCGCGCCCGGCGACCCGTCGGTCTTCGGCTCGGACGCCGACCTGCTGCTGCGCTGGTGGTACGCCAACGACACGTGGACCGACAAGCGCATGCACTGGAAGGGCCAGGAGTCCTACACGCAGGTGCAGACCAAGCTCGACGAGGCCGCCAAGCTCACCGGCGACGCCCAGAAGGCCAAGTGGGGCGAACTTTTCGATCTGATCAGCGAGGTCGTCCCGCTGTACCCGCTGTTCCACCGCAAGGCGACGACGGGCTACGACAAGACGTCGCTGACCGACTTCAAGCCCATCGCGCTCACCGGCCTGTCGTTCATCGACGTGGCCTCGTCCAAGTAACACCCCATTTGTGACGGCCGGGCGGACCCCTCCTCGTCCGCCCGGCCGTCCGTCTCTGGAGGTCGCGTGACCACACTGCTGCGGCTCATCGGACGCCGCCTCGTCGCCTTCCCGATCATGGTGCTCGGGGTGACGTTCCTCGTCTTCTTCGTGATGTCGTTCTCGCCGGCCGACCCGGCGCAGCTCGCCCTGGGTGAGTCGGCGTCCGAGGAGGCCCTCGCGAAGTACCGCGCCGACCACGGGCTCGACCAGCCGCTGCTGGTGCGCTACGGGTTGTTCCTCGCGGGTCTGGTGCGCGGCGACCTGGGGACGTCCGCCGGCAACGTGCCGGTCACCGAGTTCGTCGCGAAGGCGTTCCCGATCACGCTGCAGCTGACGTTCCTGGGCCTGGTCATTGCGGTCGTCGCGTCGCTGGTCCTCGGCGTGACCGCGGCGCTGTTCCGCGACGGCTGGCCCGACCAGGTGATCCGCGTGCTCTCGATCGCGGCTCTGGCGACGCCCTCGTTCTGGCTGGCGATCCTGCTGATCCAGTGGCTGTCGACCGTGCCGGGTGGGGCCGGGATCTTCCCGGCGGTCGTCGCCGACTGGGTGCCGTTCTCGGACGACCCGGCCGCCTACCTGAGGAACATCACCCTGCCCGCCGTCGCCCTCGCGGTGCCGGTGGCCGGGTCGCTGACCCGCGTCGTCCGGACGTCGATGGTCGAGGAACTCGACCGCGACTACGTGCGGACGGCCGTCGGCGCCGGCATCCCGAAGTCGGTCGTCGTGGCGCGCAACGTGCTGCGCAACGCGCTGATCACGCCGATCACCGTGCTGGGCCTGCGGGTGGGCTACCTGATGGGCGGCGCGGTGATCATCGAGATCATCTTCAACATCCAGGCGATGGGCCAGCTGATCCTCGACGGCGTCACCCGCAACGACGTCTACCTCGTCCAGGGCGTCACGCTGACGGTGGCGATCGCTTTCATCGTGATCAACATCATCGTCGACCTCCTGTATGTGCTTGTGAACCCCCGGATCAGGACGGTCTGACATGCGCCGCTCTCTCACCGAACGCCTCTCCGAGCCCGGCCTGCGCCTGGGCGCCCTGCGCACGTCGTCCAAGATCGCCCTCGGCATCATCGCGCTCGTCGTGGCGCTGGCCGTCTTCGCGCCGCTGATCGCCCACTTCGACCCGCTCGCGTCCGGGACGCCGGCGACGCCGCCCGACGGCGTCCACTGGTTCGGCACCGACGTCATCGGACGCGACATCTTCGCCCGCGTCGCCTACGGCGCCCGCTCGTCGCTGATCATCGGCGTCTGCGCCACCCTGGTCGCGCTGGCGGCGGCGGCCGTCCTCGGCTCGATCGCGGCGACCGGCGGCAAGTGGGTCTCCGAGGTGCTGATGCGCATCCTCGACATCATCATGAGCTTCCCCGGCATCGCGCTGGCCGCGGTGTTCGTCGCGGTCGCCGGGTCGTCGATCCCGGTGCTGATCCTGACGATCGCCTTCCTGTACACCCCGCAGCTCACGCGTGTGGTCCGGGCCAACGTGCTGGCGCAGTTCGGCGAGGACTACGTCTCGGCGTCCAGGGTCATGGGCTCCGGCACGGCGCGCATCCTCGTCAAGCACGTGGCCCGCAACTGCCTGGCCCCGATCCTCGTCTTCGCGACCGTGCTGGTCGCGGACGCCATCGTGTTCGAGGCGTCCCTGTCGTTCATCAACGCCGGCGTGAAGCCGCCGAACCCGTCCTGGGGCAACGTGCTGGCCGACGGCAAACAGCTGTTGCTGATCGGCGGCTGGTGGGCCACGTTCTTCCCGGGCCTGGCGATCCTGGTCTCGGTGCTCGCGCTGAACATCCTGTCCGAGGGCATGACGGACGCCCTCGTCTCGCCCAAGCTGCGCCGCAGCGTCAAGCTGGACGATCCCGTCGAGAAGTCCTCGGACGCCCTCGTGCCGGCCCTGGCGTCCGCGGTGACGGAGACGGTGCCGCTGGACGAGCGGCTCGCGGCGCTGGCCGGGGCCGAGGCGTCCCGGGGCGGACGACTCGTCTACACCGGCGACGCCGCGCCCCTGCTCGAGGTGAAGGAGCTGTCGATCAGGTTCCCGGAGGCGCACGGTGACGTCGACGTGGTCGACCACGTGTCGTTCAGCGTGCGTCCCGGCGAGACGATGGGCCTGGTCGGCGAGTCGGGCTGCGGCAAGTCGATCACCTCGATGGCGATCATGGGCCTGCTGCCGAAGACGGCCGAGCTGAGCGGGCAGATCCTGTTCGACGGCACCGACCTGCTGGCGCTCGGGCCCAAGGGGCACAACGCCCTGCGCGGCCACGAGATCGCGATGATCTACCAGGACGCCCTCAGCTCGCTGAACCCGTCGATGCTGGTCAGGGCCCAGTTGAAGCAGCTCACCTCGCGCGGCGGCAAGCGCAGCGCCGAGGAGCTGCTCGAGCTGGTGGGCCTCGACCCGGCCCGGACGCTGGCGTCCTACCCCCACGAGCTCTCGGGCGGGCAGCGGCAGCGGGTGCTGATCGCGATGGCGCTCACCCGCAACCCGCGGCTGGTGATCGCCGACGAGCCGACCACCGCGCTCGACGTGACCGTGCAGGCCCAGGTCATCGACCTCCTCAACGAGCTGCGCGAGAAGCTGGGCTTCGCGATGGTGTTCGTGTCGCACGACCTGGCGCTGGTCGCCAAGGTCGCCCATCGGATCACCGTCATGTACGCCGGCCAGGTCGTCGAGACCGGGCCGACCGCCGACATCCTGACCGATCCGCGGCACGAGTACACGCGCGGCCTGCTGGGGGCGGTGCTGTCGATCGAGTCCGGCACCGGACGCCTCCACCAGGTGCCCGGCGTGGTGCCGTCGCCGCGCGAGTTCGTCGCCGGCGACCGGTTCGCGCCGCGCTCGTCGCACCCCGACGCCGGCCTCGACGTCCGGCCGGAGCTGGTGACCGTCCCGGGCACCGAGCATGCGTGGGCCCGGCACGCCGACCTCGTGAGGGAGGGTTGATGGCCGAGACACCTGTCATCGAGCTGCGCGACGTGCGGGTCGTGCACCGGACGCGCACCGGCGGGCTCTTCCGTCCCGGACGCGTCAAGGCCGTGGACGGCGTCGACTTCACGATCTCGCGCGGCGAGACCGTGGGCATCGTGGGGGAGTCCGGCTGCGGCAAGACGACCCTGGCGCGGGTCCTGGTCGGCCTGCAGCGGCCGACGTCGGGCGAGGTGCTGTTCCGGGGGCGTCCACTGCGCTACGGCGCCGCCGCGCGGCGCGAGCTGGGCCGTGCGGTGTCGGTCGTGTTCCAGGATCCGGCGACCGCGCTCAACCCGCGGATGATCGTCGGGGAGCAGCTGCTCGATCCGCTGGTCGTGCACGGCGTCGGGACGCCCTCGTCGCGCGAGGCCCGGACGCGCGAGCTGATGCGCCTGGTCGGGCTGCCGGCGTCCGCCCTGGACGTGCTGCCGCGGCAGATCTCCGGCGGCCAGCGGCAGCGCGTGGCGATCGCCCGCGCCCTGGCCCTGGAGCCCGACGTGATCGTGGCGGACGAGCCCACCTCGGCGCTCGACGTGTCGGTGCGCGCGCAGGTGCTCAACCTGCTGTCCGACCTCAAGGAGAGCCTGGGGCTGGGGATGATCTTCATCAGCCACGACATCTCGACCGTCCGCTACGTCTCCGACCGCATGGCGGTCATGAACGCCGGCCGGATCGTCGAGACCGGCCCCGCCGACGAACTGTTCGAACACCCGCGGCACGAGTACACCAAGACGCTGCTCGGCGCCGTTCCCACCCTGCTGTGACAAGGAGTCTCTCTTCCATGACCGAGTTCCGCGGGATCATCCCGCCCGTCCTCACGCCGTTCGACGCGGAAGGACGCATCGACGGCTGCAGCCTGGACCGGCTCGTCGACCACCTCGTGGACGCCGGCGTCGACGGCCTGTTCGCCCTCGGCTCGTCGGGCCAGGTCGCCTACCTGACGGACGCCGAGCGCGACGAGGTCGTCGGACGGATCGTCGCCCGCGCGGCCGGGCGGGTGCCCGTCGTGGTCGGCACGGCCGACCTCACCGCGCGGCGGGTCATCGAGCAGGGCCGGCGGGCGGCCGAGGCGGGGGCGTCCGCGGTCGTCGTCACCGCACCCCTCTACGCGCTCAACGACGCCGCCGAGATCGGACGCCACTTCCGCCTGGTCGCGGACGCCGTCGGCGTCCCGGTGCTGGCCTACGACGTGCCGGTGCGGGTGCACGCGAAGCTGGGCGTCGAGTTGCTGATGGACCTGGCGCGCGGGGGCGTCCTGGCCGGGGTGAAGGACTCCTCCGGCGACGACGTGTCGTTCCGGCGGCTGGTCGCGGCGAACGCGGCGGCGGGGCGTCCGCTGTCGGTGCTGTCGGGGCACGAGGTGATGCTCGACGGGATGTTCCTGCTGGGCGCCGACGGGGGCGTCCCGGGGCTGGCGAACGTCGACCCGGCCGGCTACGTGCGCCTGTGGCGCGCCGCGCAGACGGGCGACTGGGTGGCGGCGCGCGCCGAGCAGGACCGGCTGGCCCGGCTGTTCGAGATCGTGTTCGTGCCCCGCGGACGGTCGGGGGACGCCGGCGGCATCGGCGCCTTCAAGACCGCTCTGGCGCTGCTGGGGGTGATCGACGAGCCGTGCATGCCGGCGCCGCTGGCGGGGCTGGACGCGGCCGACACGTCGCTCATCGGGGAGATCCTGGTCGAGGCCGGCCTGCTGTCATGAGCCTCGCAACCCGGGCCGTGGTGGGGGTGGACATCGGCGGCACGAAGACGGCGGCGGCGCTGGTGTCGTCCGCGGGCACGGTCGGCCCGGTCCGGACGATCCCGACGCCGGCGGCGTTCGGCGGCGAGGCTGTGGTGGACGCCGTGGCGGGTCTGGTCCGCGCGGTGGCCGCCGGGCAGGCGATCGGCGGCGTTGGCGTGGGGACCGCCGGCGTCGTCGACGCGCTTGCCGGACGCATCGTCTCGGCGACGGACACCTTCGCCGGCTGGGTGGGCACCGAGGTGGCCTCCGGGCTGATGAGGCGGCTCGGGGTTGCGGTCGAGGTGCGCAACGACGTGGACGCCCACGCGCTCGGCGAGTCCTGGCGCGGGGCGGGCGCGGGGGCGTCCTCGATGCTGATGGTCGCGGTCGGCACGGGCGTCGGCGGGGCGTTGGTCCTCGACGGACGCCTGCGCACCGGCGCGCACCACGTGGCCGGCGAGCTGGGCCACGTGCCGGCGGTCGGCGCCGAGGGGCTGCGGTGCACGTGCGGACGCCCCGGGCACCTGGAGGCGCTGGCGTCCGGGCCTTCGCTGGCGCGCCACTACGGCGTGCTGTCTGGGCAGAACGTGGACGCCCGCGAGGTGGCCAGGCGTGCCGCTGCCGGCGACGGTCTGGCCGTGCGGGCGATCGAGGACGCCGCGGCCTGCCTGGGGCGGGTGGTGGCCGGCGTGCTGACCGTGGTCGACCCCGAAGTGGTGGTCGTGGGCGGCGGCGTGGTCGGGATGGGCCCGGTGTGGTGGGGCCCGTTCGTCGCCGCCTGCCGGTCGGAACTGGTGGACGCCCTGTGCGAGGTGCCGATCGTGCCGGCGGCGTTGGGGGACTCGGCCGCCCTGATCGGCGCGGCCCGGACGGTGTTCGAGAAACAGGAGCAGGAGGCGACCGCATGAGCGGGGAGTTGTTGGAGGGGCTGCGCGGCGGGCTGATCGTGTCGTGCCAGGCGTACGCGGACGAGCCGATGCTCGACCCGCGCACCATGGCCCAGGTGGCCGAGTCGGTCGTGCGGGGCGGCGCCGTCGGCGTCCGGGCGAAGGGGCTGGACGACCTGCGCGCGATCCGCGAGCGGGTGGCCGTGCCGCTGATCGGCCTCGTCAAGGTGGGCACGTCCGGGGTGTTCATCACGCCGACGCTGGCCGACTGCCTAGCCGTCGCGGCCACGGGCTGCGAGATCGTCGCGCTGGACGGCACGCGGCGGCCGCGTCCGGACGGGCTGACGTTGCGGCAGACGATCGAGGGGCTGAGGGACGCCTTCCCCGACGTCCTCGTCATGGCCGACTGCGGGTCGCCCCCGGACGCCGAGGCGGCCCAGGACGCCGGGGCCGACGTGCTGGGCACGACCCTGGCCGGCTACACGGGGGAGCGTCCCCGGACCGAGGGCCCCGACTGGGACTGCGTCGACGGGGTCGTGGCGTTGGCAAAGCGTCCGGTGTTCGTGGAGGGGCGGATCCACACCCCCGCGGACGCCGCCGAGGCCCTGCGGCGGGGCGCCTGGGCGGTCGTGGTCGGCACCGCCATCACCCACCCGGCGACGATCACGAGCTGGTTCGTCGAGAGGCTGGGCCGGTGATGGGCTACGTGGTCGGATTGGCCGGCACGTATCCCGCAAGCGGCACGGGTGGGTGCGCCGAGGCGTCCGCGTGACCGCCGCTGCCGACGTCGTGGTTCTTGCCCGCAGCGGCGATCCGTCGCCGGGGTCGGCGTTCGACGCGCCCTGCTATCGCATCCCTGCGCTGGCCGTCACGGCGTCCGGACGCCTGCTCGCGGCCTGGGACGTCCGCGCGGACTGGCGCGACCTGCCCGGCCCGTTCGACCTTGTCGTACGGCACTCCGACGATCACGGTCGCACCTGGACGTCCCCGCGTGTGCTTCGACTTCACGACGGCGAGCACGGGTTCGGGGACGCCAGCCTGATCGCGACGGCGTCCGGGCGGTTGCTGTGCTGGTACGTCGGCAGCACCGGGGAGAGCTTCTTCTCGGCGCGCGCGGGCGGGCCGGGGCTGGAGCTGTGGCTGGCCGTGTCGGACGACGACGGCCTCACCTGGACCCACCGCGACCTCACCGGCGTGCTGCGTCCGGCGGGGGTCGCCGGGATGTTTGCGGCGTCCGGCAACGGCGTCCAATTGAGCGGCGGGCAGTACGCCGGACGCCTCCTGCAGCCGTTCGTCCTGCGGCGGCCGGCGGGAACGAGTGAGCGAGACGCCTCACGGGCCGACAGCGCTGGTCGGGTCGCGGGCGGGTCCGCGGCTGAACGCGAGGTGACCCAACACTTCGCGGACGTAGCCACGCACTTCGCGGCGCTCGCCCACTCCGACGACGACGGCGAGACGTGGGCGCTGGCGTCCGAGATCGGGCCGGACTGTGACGAGAGCAAGGTGGTGGAGACGGCGTCCGGTGGCGTGGTGCTGCATGCGCGGTCGCGTCCACGGCGGAGATGGGCCATTGCGGCGGACGGGGGCCTGACCTTCACGACGCCCGTTGCGCACCCGGCGCTGGTCGACCCGGGCTGCAACGGAGGCCTGTGCCGCTGGGGCGACCTGCTCGTGTGCTCGCTGCTGGACGACGAGCGCGAGCGGCGCCGGCTGGTCGTCCGCACCTCGGCCGACGACGGGGAGTCCTGGTCGGACGGCGTCCTCGTCGACACCGGCGCGGCCGGCTACTCGGTGCTGGCGCCGCTGGCCGACGGCGCCCTCGGACTGCTCTACGAGGCAGGCGACTACGCCGAACTGGTCTTCCGCCGGATCACCCGCGCCGAACTGGGCCTGGACGGGTCCGCGCCGACGCTGCGCGCTCGGGCCGGTTCGGGAAGCGCCAGGCCCCCCGAGGTAGCCCCCTGAGCTGGCCCCTCTGAGCCGGCGTGGAAGCGGAAGGAGCGGGGCCCCGATCCTGGAGCGGGACGTAACCATCCAAACCCAGCGCCCCGGCGTTGCACCCGATCAGAGGACGTTCGAGGCCAACCGGAAGGCGGAGTCGCGGAAGCGCTGTCCCCAGGTCTGGGTCTCGAAGCCGGCCAGGGTGAGTTCGCGGCACTTCTCCATGTCGGCGAGGAAGACGCGGTCGCGCTGCTCGGTCAACTCGCGGTCGAAGAACCAGACCATGAGCTCCTTGTGCAGCTCGAGGCTGCGGATGTCGAGGTTCTGAGTGCCGATGACGGTGACCTTGCCGTCGAGGGTCATGGTCTTGGCGTGCAGGAAGCCGGTCGAGTAGTGGAACACCCGTCCGCCGGCCTCGAGCAGCGGCTGGATGTAGGTGTTGGCGGCGTACCAGGCGCTCTTCTTGTCAGGCACGCCGGTCATCATCAGCCGCACGTCGAGCCCCGACAGGGCGGCGTTCACGAGCGCGATCTGGATGTCGGTGCTCGGCACGAAATACGGCGACTGCAGCCAGGCACGCTCACGGGCCTCGCCGATGCCGATCACGTGGGTGCGCCGGGAGGTCTCCCAGATGCTGTCGACGCCGGTCGACACGGTCAGCGCCGGGATCGCCGGACCCTCCACGGGGTACTCGGCCGGGAAGAACCGGTCGGTGAAGAGGTCCTCCTTCTCGACGTCCAGCCAGCGCCGGGCGAACAGGGCCTGCAGCGCGCCCACGGCCGGGCCGGTGTAGCAGACGTGCGTGTCGCGCCAGGAGTCGTACTTCTTGCCGCCGTCGATGTACTCCTGGCCGACGTTGCAGCCGCCGGTGAACCCGCTGACCCCGTCGATGACGACGATCTTGCGGTGGTTGCGGTAGTTGAGCTGCCCGAGCGCGGCGACGTCGTACGAGACGCGGCCGCCGGCGTCCTTGAGCTGCTTGAGCTCGTCCTTGCGGTAGGGAATGCAGCCGAGGAAGTCGTTGAGCATCCGCACCTCGACGCCGGCCCTGATCCGCTCGATCAGGATGTCGATCAGCTCCCTGGTCAGCACGTCGTGCTCCCAGATGAAGTACATGATGTTGATCGTGTCCGTGGCGGCGCGCAGCTGCCGCTTGAGCTCCTCGAACTTCTCGCCGCCGCTCGGCATCACCCGGACGCCGTGGGCCGGCAGCGTCAGCGCCAGCTCCCCGCTGTGGGCCAGTCGCGTGACCTCGCCGAACCCCAGCTCGGCGGCCACTTTCTCGCCCGCCTCGATCTCGGACGCGTACGCATCGGTCAGTCGAGTGGCCACCTTCTCCTCAGCCTTGGCGACCGTCTCCCACCACCCGGTGCGCTGGGCGCGCTTGCGGAAGTTGCGGCCCAGGAAGAAGTAGAGGACCAGCCCGATGACGGGCAGGATCCACAGCAGCAGCAGCCACGAGAGCGTCTTGGTCGAGTCGCGCTGGTCGTTGATCAGCATGATCGCCACGGCGACGATGTACAGCGCGAACACGATCGGGACGACCGTCAGCAGAATCGCCCACAGATCGATCGAGTTGCTCATGCGAGCCCCCTTAGTCTCGCCCTCCCGGGCCTGCGCCGGCGGACGCGGGGCGCAAGAGCAGGCTAGGGCAGCCGGTCGGACGTGCCTCCTCCGACCCGATCATTCGCTGACGGGGGAAAACCCGTCGCGGGCCGGCCCGTCCAGGTGCGCAACACCGAGGGCGGCGGCGTCCGGACCACCGACGGGCCCTACCTGAACTCGTCCCTGCCCATCGCCGGCTTCGCGATCATCGAGGCCAACACTCTCGAGGACGCCGTCGCGAAAGTCAGCCTCAGCCCGTGCGCGGTCGCGCACGGCGTGATCGAGGTCTGGCCGCTCGCGACCCAGTGATCGAAACGATCGCAGCGCTCGCAGTGATCGAGCTCAGACGGCCTTCCACCCTCCGTCGGCGGTGATCACAGCACCGTTGATGTGCACGGCCTCGTCGGAGGCCAGGAACAGCGCCAGGTTGGCGATGTCGTCCGGCGACAGGTATGCCGGGATCAGTGCCCCGAACGCCCCCGCGCGGGCCGCACCCTCGGCGTCCAACCTGTCCTGCGGCATCGACTCGCCGATGTTCGTCGCCGTTCCGCCAGGGCAGATCGCGTTGCACCGGACGCCCTTGGTCGCGTACATCCAGGCGGTGTTCTTGGTGAGGCCGAGCAGCGCGTGCTTCGAGGTCGTGTACGCCGCCCCCGCCGCACCGCCGCTGACGGCCGCCGTGGACGCGATGTTGACGATCGACCCCTGGCCCGCGGCCACCATCGCCGGAACCGCGCGGCGCATCGTGAACATGGGCCCGTCGAGGTTCACGGCGAGCACCTTGCGCCAGATCTCGTCGGTCAGCTGGCCGACGCCGGCCATGTAGTCCATGATCCCGGCGTTGTTGACGAGCACGTCGAGGCGTCCGTGATCGGCGAGGGCCTTGTCGACCAGCCCTTCGGCCACCGCCTTGTCGGAGATGTCCCCCTGGACTCCGACGATCGCACCGCCGGCGTCCGAGATCTCGGCGACCGCGGCGCCCAGCCGATCGCCGTTCCAGTCCGCGGCGATCAGGGTGGCCCCCTCGCGAGCGAACCGCTTCACCATGGCCAGGCCCATCCCGGAGCCGGCTCCGGTGACGATGACGACCTTGTCCTGCAGCCTCATGACGACCTCCTGGGGAGGTGGGGCACCGTTGCCCCACACCAGAATTCAAACACCTGGCCGGTGCCCGGCGGAAGAGTCGCGCATAGTCCAGCGCATCGCACACAGCGGCCCACGTTCCGTGCGCGGCCTCGAGCTGTCTCATCGGTCCGCCCAGGAAGCGTCGCACAGAGAAGATGGTTCAACGGTTGAAGGGTTCGCGAGAGCGGCGTAGGCTACTTATCAATCGATCAGTAAGGAGGTGGCCATGGACGACCGGCAGCGCAACACCACCCTGGCGGTGCTCTTCCTGGGGGTCCTGATGGGTGCTCTCGACATCGCCATCGTCGGCCCGGCACTCCCGCTCATCGGTGCGGAGTTCGGCCTCGACTCCCGTGGACTGTCATGGGTGTTCACCCTGTACGTGCTGGGCAACCTCATCGGGACGCCGCTGATGGCGAAGCTCTCCGACTGGTTCGGACGCCGCGCGATCTACACGCTGGACGTCGGCCTGTTCGCGGTCGGATCGCTCGTCGTCGCGCTCTCGCACGGCACCGCGGCGTTCTGGCTGCTGATGCTCGGACGAGCCGTTCAGGGGCTGGGTGCCGGAGGAATCTTCCCCGTTGCCAGCGCGGTGATCGGCGACACCTTCCCGCCCGAGCGGCGTGGCCGCGCCCTGGGCCTGATCGGCGCGGTCTTCGGTCTGGCGTTCCTCATCGGACCCATAGTGGGCGGCCTGCTGCTGCCCTTGGGGTGGCCGTGGCTGTTCTACCTCAACCTGCCCATCGCCGCCGTCGTGATCGTCCTGGGCTGGCGGCTGCTGCCGGCCGAGCCGGTCGCCCGCGGGGCGCGTTTCGACCTCATGGGCATGGCGGTGCTCGGCGTCGCCCTCGCCGGGTTGGCCCTCGGAGTCTCCGACCTCGACACCTCCCGCCTCGGTGCGAGTCTGGCCAGCCCGCCCGTGTTCGTGCCCCTGCTGATCTCGGTGCTGGCCTGGGTGGTCCTGCTGTGGCACGAGCGGCGCGTGGCCGACCCGGTCTTCCCCGCCGGGCTGCTGCGGAACCGGCAACTGGCCGTCGCCTTCGGCCTGACCGCGGGGGCCGGCCTCGGTGAAGCGAGCCTCGTGTTCATGCCCTCCCTGGCGGTGGCGGGGCTGGGAGTCCCCGCCTCCGTCGCGAGCTTCCTGCTCCTCCCCGTGGTCCTGGCGATGGCCGTGGGCTCCCCCCTGGCCGGCCGTCTCCTGGACCGGGTGGGCCCGAAGCCCGTCATCCTTGTCGGCGTCGCCACCCTCGCCGTCGGCATGGCGGCCCTGGCGACGCTCGGGAGAACGCTGCCCGGCTACCTCACGGCGGGCGTGCTCGTCGGCCTGGGCCTGTCCGCACTGCTCGGGGCCCCGATCCGGTACCTCACTTTGGCCGAGACCACGCAGCTCGATCGTTCGGCCGCCCAGGGCATGGTGTCGATCTTCACCAGCGTCGGGCAGCTGCTGGGTGGTGCGGCAGTGGGTGCCGTGGCGGCGTCCGCCGGGGGGGCGGCCGGCGGGTACCAGGCGGCCTTCGCGATGATCGGTGCGTTGGCCGTCGTCCTGTTCGGGGTGGCGCTGCTGCTCCGGAGCACCGGCCCCGTCCGCACCGCCGAGCCCGCGGCGTCCGCTCATGCGTGAACGCATCGTCGCGGCGGCCACCGAGCTGTTCGCCGCCCGCGGGTACGACGGGGTCTCCATCCGTGACATCGCCGCCGAGTGCGGCATCACGAGCGCCGCGCTCTACTACCACTTCTCCGGCAAGCCGGACCTACTGCGCGCCGTGATCACCGCCTACCTCGACGAGGTCGCCGCCGTCATGGACGCCGTCGCAGCAACGCCCGGGGACTCCGCCGTGCGCCTGCGCAGGCTGCTCCACGACCTGGCCGCCCTGCCGTCGGAGCGCGGCGCGGTCCTGCGCCTGGCCCTGCACGACCTCGGACGCCTCGAGCCCGCGGCGAGGGCGGCCATCGGGGACGACTACGAGCGGCGGTTCGTCGGGCGCATCCGCGCACTGCTCGCCGAGGGCATGGACGCCGGCGACCTGGTCCGCCACGACCCCACCCTGGTGACCTGGCTGCTCCTCGGCATGCTGTACCCCCTGTCGTCGTCGGGCCGGGCCGAAGGCTCGTCCAGTGCGATCGACACGGTGTGTGCGATCGCGTTGGAGGGGCTCCGCGCTCCCGGTCGTCCCTCGGCCGACCCAGCGGGTGCGACCTCCTCGTAAGCTGGTGGCGTCGCTCCACAACGGAGGCCATTCCGCGCAAGGCTCGGGATCGGCGATGCGCGGCGGGCCGGTCCTGGCTGGGTGACGCTGGGGTGAGTCCAGGAGGCCGTCATGTCAGAAGCACGAACGCAACGAGGACGCCGGGGCGATCTGGTCGTCATCACCGGCTGCGACAGCGGCATCGGACGCAGCCTCGCCGAGGTGCTGCGCGGACGCGGCTACGTGGTCGCGGCGTCCTATCTCGAATCGAATCCGTTCGAGGGGACGCCCGGCGTTCACGCTCGTCAGCTCGACCTCCGGCGGCCCTCCGACATCGACGGCTTCATCGACTTCGTGAAGGAGCTGACGGAGTCCGGGCACACGCTCGCGACGACGGTCAGCAACGCGGGCGTGGCGCTCGGGGGCCCGATCGAGGACCTCCCGATGAGCCTGTTGCGCGAGGTCTTCGAGATCAACTTCTTCGGCGCGGCCCGGATCGTGCAGGCTTTCATCCCCGAGCTGATCGCCAGCCGCGGACGCATCGTCGTGGTCGGCTCGCTCGCCGGACGCGTCGCCCTGCCGTTCTTGTCGCCGTACGCGTCCAGCAAGTTCGCCCTCGAGGGCTTCTGCGACTCGCTGCGGCGCGAACTCAACCCGTTCGGCGTCCGGACCATCCTCATCGAGCCCGCCGCCGTCTCGACCCCGATCTGGGACCGGGCCAAGGGCCAAGACATCTCGTTCGTCTCGCCGAAGTACCGCGAGAGCCTCGGCGCGTTCGAGACCAACTTCGTCGACGGCGGCCGGGCCGGCATGCCCGCGGACGCCGCCGCCCGCACGATCGCGGACGCCCTGGAGGCCCGGCGTCCGGCCCGCCGGTACATCGTCGGGGGCGGCCTCGTCTCGGCGCTCGTGCCGCACGTGCCCGCGGCCGTCCTGGACGCCTACGTCGCCCGCTGGCTGAAGATGGACTACGGCTCCCACCCCGACGCCGGGTCGCGCGCGAAGGCAACCGATGCGGGCCGAACGGGGTCGATGCCGTAGTCTGGTGGACAGCGACCCGTTCAGTCTTGCCTCGGGTCGTCCGGTGATGCGGATCATTCCGCTGCCCGCGCCGCGCCGTTCACGGAACGGAACCAGCTGTCGCGCTGCAGGAGCAGCGAAGGACAGGGCGCGCTAGGCGAGACACCGATCGAACGGACTTTCCTCTTCGTGTCTACGAACTTCGCACGCCTCGGCGTGCCCACTTCCCTGGTGAGCGTCCTCGCAGAGCGTGACATCACCACCCCGACCCCCATTCAGGCGGCCACGCTGCCCGACTCGCTGGCCGGCCGAGACGTCCTCGGACGCGGCCGCACCGGCTCCGGCAAGACGTACGCCTTCGCGTTGCCCCTGGTGGCGCGACTCGCGGCGTCCCCGAAACGAACCAAGCCCGGACGCCCCCGCGCCCTGGTCCTCGCGCCGACGCGCGAGCTGGCGTCCCAGATCGAGGAGTCGCTGCGGCCCCTCGCCGCGGCCGCGGGCCTGACCAGCCACACCGTCTTCGGCGGCGTCGGGCAGAACCCGCAGGTGCGGGCGCTGGCCGGCGGCGTCGACATCCTCATCGCCTGCCCCGGACGCCTCCTCGACCTCATGGAGCAGCGCCACGCCGCCCTGGACGCCGTCGAAATCACGGTCATCGACGAGGCCGACCACATGGCCGACATGGGCTTCCTGCCGATGGTGCGCCGCATCCTCGACAAGACGCCCGAGCGCGGCCAGCGCATGCTGTTCTCGGCCACGCTGGACGAGGGCGTCGGCGTCCTCGTGAAGCGTTACCTGCACGCGCCGGTCGTGCACGAGGCCGACTCGGCCCTGTCGCCGATCGCCGAGATGGACCATCACGTCCTCCGCGTGGACGCCGCCGAGCGCTCCGACGTCCTGGCCGACCTGGCCGCCGCACCCGGCCGGACGATCCTGTTCACCCGCACCAAGCACGGCGCCAAGAAGCTGGCGAAGCAGCTTGTCGGACGCGGGATTCCCGCCGTCGAGCTGCACGGCAACCTCGGCCAGAACGCCCGCACCCGCAACCTGGACGCCTTCCACTCCGGCACCGTCGAGACGCTCGTCGCCACCGACATCGCGGCCCGGGGCATCCACGTCGACGACGTCGAGCTGGTCGTGCACGTCGATCCGCCGGCCGAG
>DAIRTI010000027.1:0-32809 GCA_036803965.1 Propioniciclava sp. | reverse complement strand
GCAGGAGCATTCGCCATCCGACCCGCCCTACAGCGTCGGCGGATCGAGGCTGAGCGAGCGGCTCGAAATCGCCCCCCTTCCGGGTCGTTAGCCCCCCTCCGAGCAGTTCGCCCCCTTGGGTCAAGCTCGCCCCCCGGATCCGGGGGGCGGATTGCCTTCAAAGGGGCGAGATGGCCCGGAAGGGGGTGGATCGCCCTCAAGAGGACCCCGGACGATCTGCGCCCGTCCTCCTCGGGTGGTGGACGCCGCCCCTAGCATGAGGAAACCCCCAGCCTGGCGGGAGGGGGTTTGAAAGGGTGGGCCTAACTGGACTTGAACCCTGGCCAGATCAGAGGTCTATTTGGATCTGACAAGGGATAAAGGTCCGCGGTTTCGATCCTTCAGGTGCCTCGTGCTACTTACGTGCGATGAGCGTGACCACCTCCGGACCTCTAGCCGGGGGCCCGTCTGGGACCGTGCTACTCGGCGATGGCAGCTGCCAAAGCCAGCGTGAGGGCAACCTTGAAGTTGTTCTCGCGGTCCTCGACCGACATGTCTGCGCTGTGGTCGAGCAGGTTGTCAGAGACAGTCAGCACCGTCAGCGCTTCCCGGCCAAACTCCGCCGCCGCACCAACGATCCCGGCGGTCTCCATCTCGACGCCCAGGACGCCGTACTTGGCGAGGAGTGGCAATTCGGTGTCGCCGCCGGACAGAAAGAAGTGGTCACGCGAGACGATCGGGCCCACATGCACGGTGGCTGCCGAGCCCGCCGCGGCGTGGGCGGCTGCCGCCAAACGGAAGCTGCAGATGGCTGCGAAGTGGATGCCAGGGATGCGCAGCTCGTTCATGTTCGAGTCCATGGACGCGGCCCAGGACCTGCTGGCCGATTCCCGCTGCACCCGGGACTCGCTCTGACGTGGCAAGGCTTGGCGACCCGCGTGATTCGCCGACGCTCAGACGCGCCTCACCTTCACCATGGCCGCCGAGAGGACGGGATCGCCGCCGACGAGGGCCGTGACGGAGATGGTGACGACGTCCTCGGCGACGTCCACCACCCGGGCCGACACGTGCAGCGTGATCCCCGCGTCGTCGTCCGGAACATAGACCGGCTTGGTGAAACGGGTGTAGTACGACACGAGGCGGTTCGGATCCCCGCACCAGTCCCCGACGACCCGGAGCGCGATGCCGGCGGTCAGCATCCCGTGCGCGATGACCCCTGGGAGGCCGGCTTCCAGGGCGCGCCGGTCCGACCAGTGGATCGGATTCAGGTCACGCGTGGCGCCGGCATACCGGATGAGCAACTCCCTGGTGATCGTCATCTTGAACGGCGGCAGCGCCATCCCGACCTCGAGCACGGCCATCACAGCGCCGTCCCATCCGCGGCGGGCCAGGTGTGCAGCAGCGTCGACGTGTCGTCACAGAGGAACTCCCTCTCCACGGTGACGCTGTGCGCCGTCACGGTGATGAACGCCGAGTTCTCCCGCATCCGCACGGCATCCACACGCACGCTCGTGATCACCTGGTCCCCGACACGCATGGGCCGGCCCCACGTGAACCGCTGATCGACCTGGATCGTGCGGTCGAGGCGGAGATCCAGGTCCTCCTCGTCGAAGAGCAGGCCCCAGGTCGTGGCCGACAGGATCGCACCGAACGTGGGTGGCGCCAGCTTCGGGTCCGGTGACCGGTAGGCGAGTGCATCCGCGTACTCGGTCACCTTCGCCTGGGTGACCAGGTAGGGCTCGGGGAGGTACCACACCCGCCCCAATGCCCCTTCGATGACCCTCACGGCCCGGCCCCCGGACTCGGCTGGCGGACGGGGTTCACGACCGGACCGGTTCGAGCCGAGCGGCGCGCGCCGCCGGGGCGCCGTGGCGGGTCTCCGGCGAGGCCAGCACCGCGGCCCCAGCCAGCAGGGACAGCAGCAAGGTGAGTCCGCCGACGACCAGGATCACGGACAGGGTGGACGTGCTGGGCTGCGCGGGGACCAGGACCGTGAACACCACCGCCATCAGGGCCGACAGCGCCGTGCCGAGGTTCTGCGAGACCGCCATGCCGGAGACCCGGATCCGCGGCGGGAATTGCTCGGCGAAGAACGACGGGAACACGGCGTTGAAGCACTGGTACACCACGCCCCAGATGAGGACCGCTGCCACCACGGCCCCGACCGGATTGTTCGTGGCGACGAAGTAGAGGTAGCCGAAGGTCATGAAGCCGGGCACGACCGAACCAATGGCGACCAGGGGACGCCGTCCGATCCGGTCGGATAAGGCCCCCGCGATCGGGATGGTCACGAGGGCGACGATGTTGGCTGCGATGGGGATCCACAGGTAGACGGCCGGGGGCATGCCGATGCGATACCCGGGGGCGGTGGCGAACGCCGCGCCGAACACCGCGATGGTCGTCGGGATGATGTTCGTCAACGCGATGAGGAACACCCGCCCGAGGGCCCCGGGGTGCCGGCGGATCGCGACGACCAGCGGCAGGCGGGCGCGGTGATGTCGCAGCGACTCGAAAACGGGCGTCTCGGGAACCCGGGTCCGGATGATCAGGCCGGCGACGATGACGACGGCGCTGGTCAGGAACGGAATGCGCCAACCCCAGGACAGGAGGTCGGTCGTGGACAGGAAGGCGGTCAAGGGCAGGAAGATCGCTGCGGCGAAGAGTTGCCCGGCCTGCGTGCCATGCAGGGTGAAGCTGGCGAAGAAGCCCCGTCTACGAGGGTCCGAGTGCTCGAGGATCAGCGAAGCAGACCCCGTGATCTCTGCTGCGACGGCGAAGCCCTGGACACACCGGAGCAGGACGAGGAGTACGGCCGCCCACATGCCGATCTCGCGGTAGGTGGGAAGGAGGCCGACCAGCATCGTCGAGCACCCCATCAACAGCATCGACAAGACGAGGACCCTCTTGCGGCCATGCCGATCGCCGAAGTGACCCATCACGATGGCCCCGATTGGGCGGACGACATACGCGACACCGAACGTGGCCAGCGACGTGACGAGAGCCATCGCCGGATCGGACTGGGGGAAGAAGATCCGCGGGAACACCAGGGCTGCCGCCTGCGTGTACACGAAGAAGTCGTAGAACTCGAGCGCGCTGCCGAACCAGCCGCTGGCGCAGACCCGCAGCATCTGTCGTCGGCTGACGGTACCGCCGTCCGCCTTCGGCGGGGGTGGGGGGGTTGGCGTCGTGGCCTGGTCAAGCATGGGGGAATACCTCCTTCATTGGGTCGCCGAACACGACGACGGGGTGGATCGATGGACGCAGGGGGCGTGGACGCGCCGCGGCGCCGCAATCGGGCGCCGCGATCTGAACGCCGCGAAGGCGGGCAGGTCGGTGAACTGCAGATAGATGTTGAGGTCCCGCAGGTTCGCCATCGTTTCCCCGGGATCTCGGCCGTAGCTGTGTCCGGGATGGACGGTGCTGCCGCCGGGCACGAGTCGCTTCAACCGCTGGACGCTCGCGTAGAGGTCCT
This sequence comes from Propioniciclava sp., assembly GCA_036803965.1. Classification (GTDB taxonomy): domain Bacteria; phylum Actinomycetota; class Actinomycetes; order Propionibacteriales; family Propionibacteriaceae; genus Propioniciclava. The sequence continues at coordinate 29,358 of DAIRTI010000027.1, read as the reverse complement.
CCATCGCGCCGGGCCCGTCGCCGGGGATCCCCACACCCTCGATGAACACCGTGTCACCGGTGAGTGCGCGATCGGAGGTCAGGAAGCAGAAGCTGCCCGGGGTGTGACCGGGGGTGGCAACGGCCGTCACGGACGTCGCCCCCAGGGGCACGCGCTCCCCGTCCCGCAACGGGAGCGCGGCGACACTAGCGACGTCAATCAGGCCGAGGTCGCCTTCCCCGATCCGGACGGGGCAGGACCACCGGCGCGCCACGACGCCGGCGAGATCGGTGTGATCGGGATGCCCGTGCGTGAGCAACACGCCGGTCACTCGGCGTCCGCCGGCCTCGAAGACGGCCCGTTCGATCCGAGCGAGGTCCCAGGCTGGATCCACGAGCAGCGACGCGCCGGACTGGGGGTCGATCAGCCCATAGCAGTAGTTCTCGATCCCGGGGCCGCTGACTCGCACCTGGCACAGGCGAGGTTGGCCGGTGACGCCGGGCGCCTCGTCCTGCCACACCGTCGCGCTCACGTTGCGAGACCTCCGTCGATGCGGATGACCTCTCCGGTGATGTAGGCGCTCTCTTCGCCGACGAGGAAGGCGATCAACGCGGCTACCTCGTCAGGGGTGCCGGCCCGCTTCATCGGAATCGCGTCCAACCGTCGCGCGTCGTCGGAGATGTGACCCGACATCCCCGTCTCGATGAGGCCGGGGGCGATGGCGTTGCAGCGGACGTTCCGCTCGGCCAGTTCACGAGCCACCGACTTGGTCAGGCCGATCATCCCGGCCTTGGCCGCCGCATAGTTCGACTGCCCGGGGTTCCCGCACAGTCCCGCCACCGACGACACGTTCACGATCGCACCCGTACGGCGCCGGATGAAGCCGAAGTAGCAACTGCTGATCATGTTGAAGGCGCCCTTGAGGCTCGTGTCGACCACGAGGTCGAAGTCGGCTTCGACGATGGAGGGCGTCAAGTTGTCACGGATGACCCCGGCATTGTTGATGAGGTAGTCGACGCTGCCGAGCTCGGAGGTGACCGACTTGACCACGCCCGCCACGTCCGCCGCGTTCCGCACGTCGCAGCGGTAGCTCCCCACCTGGACGCCGAGTCGCGCGACATCGGCGGAGAGGACTGCGGCGTCCGCCGCGTTCGACAGATAGGTGAACGCAACGTCGACGCCCTCCCGCGCCAGCCGCAGGGCCGTCGCCCGCCCGATACCGCCCGTGCCGCCGGTGATCAGGGCGACGCCCGGCCGGACGGTCACGGGGCGCCGCCCGCGTCGATCAGGATGCGGGTGATGTCACCGATGTCGGCCGCCTGGGCGAACTCGACCATCGGGCACCGAACGCCCAGGGCGTCCATGCTGATGATGAGGATTTCGGCGCGGTCGACGGAGTTGGCGCCCAGGGCTTTCAGGCTGGCGTCCAGCGTGACGGCCGCTGCCGGCACCGAAGGCAGCACCTCGCGTACCGCCGACGTGACGGCGGCCAAGGCTCGATCGGTCGTAGTGCTCACGGGCGTGTGTCCTTTCGCTGATCAGGCGCTGTAGAGGGCGCGCAGCCGGTGCGCGACGGCGGGGTCGTGGATGGTCAGCTCGTGCATCGCGAGTTCTGCCCGGATGGTGACCGCCAGGCGTTCGCGCAGCCCGCGGACGAGGTGGCGTTTCAAGAGCTCCAACGACACGCGGGGCTTCTCGGCGATGAGGGCCGCCACCTCGAGTGCCCGGGGCAACACCGCGTCCCGCGGCAGGACCTCGAACGGCACCCCCATCGCCTGGAGTTCGGCGCCGCGCCGCGGCTCCGCCGTCAGCAGCAGGTCGGACGCCAAGGCGAGTCCGAGCTTCTCGGGGAAGATCAGGGTGGAGCCATAGCCGGGGGTGAAGCCGTACTTCATGAAGCTGGCCGCGTAGACGGACTCGCGGCCGAGCAGGATCACGTCCGCGAAGAGGCCCAGCGACAGGCCCCCTCCGATGGCGTGGCCCTGCATGGCGGCCACCACGGGGACCGGACAGTCCAAAGGGAGCGTGTACACGCCGTGCTCTCCCCGGCCGAGGAACGTCTCCTCACCCGCCTGGATGGCGAGCAGGGACTCGAGGCGGCCACCGGTGCAGAAGTAGGGCCCATACCCGGTGAGCACCACCACCCGAACGTCCTGATCCGAGGCGACGGTGGCGAACGCCTCGGCCAGGCCGGCGGTCAGCTCCTCCCCCAGCGTGTTCTTGCCGGCCCGGTCCTGCATCGTGATCTGCGCCACATGCGGCGCCGGGGACGTCAGCGCGACGGCTGGTCCCGGTGACTCGGCCGGGTCACAGCCAGGCGTACTCACGGTGGTACTCCTTGATCCCGCGGAGGATGCAGCGGTGGCCCCGCTCCAGCGCCGCGTAGGCGCCGGGAAGGACGGAGCCGTCCAGGTCGACGTTCCGCGTGCCGAACGCCACGACGGCGTTGGACGCCAGCAACGCGTCGTACTCGTCGACGCCGAGCCGGTACCGGTCGTCCAACGCGCTCTCAAGCTCGAGGGACCGCACCTTGTCCACGCCGCCCGGCGGCACCACGCCGGAGAAGAACTCCGAGCAGCAGCCGGAGCCGTACGCGAACAGGCCCAGCCGCAGCGCTCCGGTGGTGGACGCGTCTGAGATCGCACCCAGCATGTTGAGGTACAACGTGCCCCCCATGATGTTGCCGACCCGCTGGCACAGTGACAGTCCGGGCTCGACGCGTCGGTGGAAGTCGTCCTCGATCTCGTCGGGCGTGAGCCGATGGAGGCGGCGCAGCATCGTGCGGTGTGCCCCTTTCACCATCCCGCCGAAGGGGGTGTGGAAGCACAGCCGGTCGAACGTCGTCAGGTAATCGGCGTCGGCGACGCGGCGTTGGTACTCGGCGAAGGTGGCGGCGCAGCAGTCGAGGTAGGACATCAGCGAGGCGTCCGCGTCGCCCGACTCGCTGTCGGGGCGCGGTCGGCAGGTGTCCATGATCTCGTAGCCGTGATAGCCGCTCGCACCGACGTCGAGAACGAGAACCTCGGGCCGGTCGGAGATCAACATGGCCACGGCGCCCGCCCCGACGCTCGGCTCGGCGAACGACCAGTCCGCGACCCGAGCCTCCCCGGGGCTGTCGGACGTGAAGCGTGCGATGTCGGTGGCGATCACCAGCGCCCGCGCGCCGGGCGAGACGTTCGACAGAACGAAGGAGACGGCCGTCTGGAGCCCCGCCGTGCCCGAGTAGCACGCGGCCTTCACCTCGAACAGCCGGCAGGTCCGCGACAGGCCCAGCAGGTCGTGCAGGTAGGTGCTGAGCGATTTCCCGAAGTCGATGCCCGACTCGGTGCAGGTCACCAGCAGCTCGATGCTCGCCCGGTCGTCCTCGCTCAGCGAGCGCACCAGGGGCGCGGCAGCGTTCACGGCGAACGACACCGGGTCCTCGTACGGCATGGCGATCGCCTTCTCGCGCATGAGCAGGTTGGCGAAACGCGTTTGGTCGAGCCCTCGATGCTCGGCCAGTTCGGCCACGTCGACGAAGGCGGCCCCACCGTAGGCGCCGATGGCCTCGATCCCGACGGCGCTCACGCTGGGCCGCCGTCCTGGCCGAGGTCCGAGCGAATGATCTCGAGGAGGCGGCCCTCCGACTGGTTGGGGTAGATGAACTGGTGGTCGCCCGCCAACGTGTACATCCGGAACGGGCCGGTGGTCAGCCCCTCCCAGGCGGATATCTCGTCGATGCCCACGCTGTAGTCGTCGACCCCGTGGAAGACGCTGACCGGGACGTCGAGGCCGAGTCCGGGTTGGAACTCGAACCGGTCGATCAGGCAGCAGGCGGCGAGGAGCTGCGGGAGCGTGAGTCTGGTGTGCTCCTCGGCCCGCTCCCACGTGTGCGAGAAGGCGTTGACCACCACGTCCAGCGCCTCCGGGTCGTCCCGGATCTCCGCGTAGCTGGGCACGCGCGAGAACCCGTGCTGGCTCAGCGCCCCCGTCAGCCTGGCCACCGCCGAGTTCTGCAGGCTCGGCGAGGTGTACCCCGAGGCGAACATCCGAACGAGATGGACGCCCGGCTTCGTCGCGAGCCGATGCGCCAGCCGGTAGGAGAACAGTGCGCCCCAGCTGTGGCCGTACGTCGCAACCGGCACGCTGAGGGTCCCGGCGTCGTCCAGCACGTCCACCAACTGGTCGACGAACGCGTCCACGCTGGCGGGCACCTCCTCGTCGACCCGGTCGGCGTCCATGCCCGGGAGCTTGACCCCGCACACCTCGATCGTGGGGCCGAGCGCCTCGCGCCAGCCATCGAACATGTCAGCGCTGCGGTAGCCGTTCGGGAAACAGAACAGGCGCACCGCGGGTGGCCGCGCGGCGGACGCCCGCCTGATCCAGTGTCCGATGGACAGATCGGTGTCGGCGGCACGCGGCTGCCAGTGCGGCACCGCACCCGACCCGCCCACCAGCAGCTCGGCCAGGAGGGAGCCCTGATCCGTGAGGGTGGTGGCCTGCAGGAAGTCGGCGAACGCGACGTCGATGCCCAGCTGGTCGAGGGTGCGGCGGTAGAAGATGAGCCCGGTCATCGAGTCGAGCCCGAAGTTGCGGATCGGCTCGTCGACGGACACCTTGTCGAGCGCCATCTCGAGAACCTCCGCGAGCAGGGCCCGCAGGTACTGGGTGAGCAGCTCGTGGCGATCGCCGGCCGGGGTCACTCCGTAGCGTTCGAGGAAGGCCTCGTCACGGCCTTCGCCGCCCGGCTGACTGGTGAGCGCGGTCAGCTGAGCGAGGGCCTCCTCGTCGAAGCGGGCCAAGGCGACCTCGCCGATCCTCAGGACCACCACGCCCTTCTCGTCGGTCAGAACGATGCGCCCGGTCACCCCGTCCGGCCCGGTGGCGGTCAGCTGGACGGTCGCCACCATGTTCCCGGACGCCGCCGCGTCCCGAACCCGGACGTCCCCGAGCCTGTTGACCAGATAGCGCCCCGCGATGGCAGGATCACGCGCCACCAGCCAGTTGATCGCCTGCGCGGCCACATCGGGCAACCGAACGTCGCCCCACCCGGCCGCAGGGGTGGCGCCGGGCGCGAGGTCGAAGGACACCTCCACGCCGGCTTCGCCGAGCGGTGTCGCTGACGCAACCAGCCGCAGCCCCGGCCCGAACTCGAGCCCGGCCCCGGTGGCCAGGGTGTCGTAGAAGGCGGCACCGTCCACTGGTAGGCCCCTGACCTCCGCCGCAGAAGGGGCGTCTTGACGCGGCTCGTCCGGCACGCCGGCGCGGGCGCGACCCTGCCCGACGCTCATCCAGCGTCCGTCGCCGCCGGCGGTGCTGACGTCGACCAGCCAGCCGCCCTCAGAGTCGGCGTCGAGCGTGACCAGGAGGCGCTTGGTCTCGCCGGGCACGACGATCACCGGGCTGACCAGCCGGAGATCGGCGATCGACACGGCCTGCTGACCGCGGCCCGCGGCCACGGCAGCCCGAATGAACTCGAGGTAATGCCCGATGTGGACCAGCCCATGGTTGTCGCCAAGGTCGGGCAGGTTTCCCGTGGTCAGCGTGAACAGCGCGTGCCTACTACGCCCGGGCAGCCCGAGGAACCGCGGGATCAGTCCGTCGGCTTCGGGCGGAGCGTCCAGCAGTCCGGCGCGGGGCGCGGCGGGGGCCGGTGAGAGCCAGAACCGTTCGCGCTGGAAGGGGTACGTGGGCAGCGCGGTCTTGGCACGGCCCTGCCCCGAGTAGTGAGCCGTCCAGTCCAGACGCGCCCCGACGCAGGTCAGCTTCGCCAGCACCGTCAGCCAGGCAGCCAACGGATCGGCTCCGACCGGATCGAGGGCCACGCAGCCCGCGGCGGCGACGCCCGATCCGGCGCCGAGCCTGGGCTCGTCCAAGCCGCACAGGGCGACGAAGCGGTAGCCTTGGTCCGCGATGTGTGCACCCACGCTGGTCCAGCCGATCGGGCCCTCGGTGCCCTCTCCGAGAGCCGAGCGGACCTCGTCGGCCGATCGCAGGATCGCGCCCGTCGCGGCCGACAGGAGGCGGATCCGGGGCCGGCGGACGTCGACCTCGATCGGGGGGACGCCCGACACGACGCGGGCACCGTCCGCCACGGTGAGGGCGCCAGCCCAGACGGCCGCCAACGCAGCCCCGGCACCGATGCCGCAGGCGAGTTCCGGCGCGAGACCGTACGAGGCGAGCAGCGTCGCCCAGCCGTGTCCGCAGGCGAAGTCGAGCTCCGGCGACGGGCGATGCTCCGCCAGGCGCGAGCGCAGGGCGGCGGGGAAGGGGAACGCGGCTGCGGCCTCGTCGAAGCCGGTGGCGAAGGCGGGGAACAGCCGATCCATCACCGCGGCAGCCACCGGATCGGCAGGGCCGAACAGGCACGCGAGCTTGGGTGCGATCTGCTCGTCCACTGCACCGCTGTAGACACTGCGGGCCACTTCGGTGAACAGGCGGCGGCGTCCGCTGTAGTGCCAGGTGTCGGCCTGGCTGCTCCCCAACAGCTCGGGCGCGTCGCCGTAGAGACTGCCCGTCTCGGATCGGCGGGCCAGGAGGCGGGCGATGCCTTCCCGAAGGTCGTCCATGCCAGCGGCAACGATCGTGGCCCGGTGCTGCAACGGGATCCGCGTCGCGTTGAGGGTGTAGGCCACGTCCTCCGGCTCAGCTCCGGACGACGACAGGGCGTCCGCGAGGCGGTCGAGTTCCTGCGCCAGCGCCGCCTCGGTGGCCGCCGTCACCGTGACCAGCGAACGAGGCAGGGTCGCCCGACCTGCGGGTACCGGCACCGCCGCGTAGTCGGAGAGCAGCAGGTGACCGTTCGTCCCGCTGAACCCGAAGGAACTCACCCCGGCGATCCGCCGCCTTCCGGACAACGGCCGCCACGGGACGGCCGCGTCCGGGAACGTCAGCCCGTCGGCCACGGCCGCGACCCGGTCGTTCAGGGTGCCGAGTCCAGCGATGGGTGGGATGACGCCGCGCTGGAGGCACAGGACCGCCTTGATGACGGCGGCCACGCCGGCCGCGCTCTCCAGGTGGCCGATGTTGCCCTTCACGGCTCCGAGCGCGAGGGGGCGGCTCCGATGCTCGCCGTAGACCGCGCGCAGGGCGTCGATCTCGATCGGATCACCCAGCAACGTTCCGGTTCCGTGGGTCTCGACGAAGCCGACCTCGTCGGCGAGGACCCGGGCGTTGGCCATGGCCCGCGCCAACACTGCACGCTGAGCGTTGCCGTTCGGCACCGTCAAGCCACTGCTGGCACCGTCGTTGTTGATGGCGCCACCGAGGATCACTGCCGCCACGGCGTCCCCGTCGCGCTCGGCGTCCGCGAGCCGCTTGAGGACGATCATCCCGCAGCCCTCCCCGCGCCCGTAGCCCGAGGCTGCCGCGTCGAACGGACGGGATCGGCCGTCGGCGGCGAGCGCGTTCATCATGCACAGGCCGGCCATGATCTGGGGGGCGAGCATCAGGTTGACGCCGCCCGCCACGGCCAGGTCGCATTCTCGGCGCCGCAGCGACTCTGCGGCCAGCAGGATCGTCACCAGCGACGACGAACAGGCGGTGTCCACCGACAGCGCGGGCCCGTTCCAGCCGAAGTAGTGCGCGACGCGTCCCGAGGCGATGCTGGTGGCGATCCCGGTGCCGGTGTACTGGTTGATCCGCGAATCGCTGGCCAGCAGCTTGTTGTACTCGGAGTTGCTCGAGATGCCCACGAAGACGCCGGTCAGGCTCCCGCGCAACGCGTCCACGTTCTGTCCGGCGTTCTCGAGCGCCTCCCAGGTGACCTCCAACAACAGGCGCTGCTGGGGATCCATGGCGTTGGCCTCGACGGGTGCGATCCGGAAGAAGCCGGCATCGAACAGCGACACGTCGCCGGCCAGGAAGTTGCTCTCCCGGACGTAGGACTTCCCAGGCGTGCCCGGCCGCGGATCGTAGTACTCGGCCTCGTCCCAGCGCCCATCCGGCAGCGGCCGGACACCCGTCCTGCCGCCCTCGATGAGATCCCAATAGCTGTCGAGATCATCGCAGCCTCCCGGGAACCGGCAGCCCATGCCGACGATCGCGAGCGGCGCCGTCGTAGCCTCGTCCAGCTGCCGCCGCAGGGAGCTGATGGTCGAGATGGACTCCTGCAGGACCTCGTGGGTGCTCATCTTGGCCAAGCTGTTCATCTCGATCTCCAGTCGCCGGCGAGACTCCGTTCGATCTCGCGCCTCAACGCCTCGACGAGGACTGCTTCTGCCTCGTCGGCCAACGGGGAATCGGGGTCGTGCGGGGTGGTGTGCTCGACCACCCGGACGCCGGGCTTGGGGGTGTCCTCCGCTGCACGCCGTGGGTCTTCGCTGTCGAGCAGGTCGAGTATGTAACGTGCGACGGCCGTGATGTTGGGGTAATTGAAAAAAAGCTGCATGTCGAGCTCGCGACCGTAACGCCCGACCAGGACGCGATAGATGCGGGTCGACGAGATCGAATCCAGACCGAGGTCGAAGAAGCCCTTGGTGACCTGTGCTGGATGCTCGGGGGTGAAGCCCAGCCACTCGCCCGCGATCCGCTGGACGTCTGCGATCAGGAGGTCGAGCCGTTCAGCGGGGAACGCCTCCGCGAGCCCCTCGAGGAAGGCCTCGTCCTTCTCGCCCTCCCCCAGTCCGGCCGCGCCCGGTGTCATCGGCGCGGGGGCCGTACCCGGGTCCGGGGGCTGCAGCGGTGCCGCCGTGTAGAGCCAGCAGCGCTGGAGGTCGAAGCGGTAGACCGGCAGCTGCACCCGGCGGGCCGCCGTTCCAGCCCAGCGCTGCGCGAAGTCCAGGTCGTGGCCGCGACACCAGCCGGACGCCGCTGCCAGTAGCCCGGATCGGTCACGGGGCACGGGGTCGACAGGACCGCCCGGGGCCGCCTCGCCTGACCACCACCGATCCCCGGCTCCGGCCGGCCACTCGGCCAGGACGTCCGCCAGCTCGGCTCTGCTGCCCACGACGCAGGCCCACCGGTAGGGCATGGCCGCCCGCCCCTGCTGCAGGGTGAACGCGACATCCTCGAGCGCGGGCGGGCCGGCCGGATCGCTGGCGTCCAGGGCGTCGCGCAGGTCGGCGATGCGCCTGCCGAGGGCGTGCGGACTCTTGGCCGACAGCGGAACCAGCTGCGGCTCCTCGCCGGAGGCACCCGGTGCGCGGCCCCGGTACTCCTCGACGACGACGTGCACGTTCACGCCTCCGACGCCGAACGAGCTCACCCCCGCCCGCCGGGCCGCTCCCCCTCGGGGTACCGGCCAGGGCGACGCTTCCCGCTGCAGCCGCAGGCCCGAGGCGGCGAAGTCGATGTTCGGGTTGATGGATTCTGCGTTGATCCGCGTGGGGTAGAGCACACCGTGTCGCAGTTGGAGCAGCACTTTAGTGAGCCCGCAGATGCCCGCCGCAGCCTCGAGGTGACCGACGTTGCCCTTGACCGTGCCCACGGCACACGGCTCATCCGATCGCCGGCCGCGGAGGGCTCGGGCGAGGGCGTCCACCTCGATGGGGTCGCCCAGTGTTGTGCCCGTACCGTGGGCCTCCACGTAGCCGAGGTCGTCCGGGGTGAGGCCGCCGGCGCGCAGGGCGTCCTGGACGAGCTCGAGCTGCGCGGCCGCGTTGGGCACGGTGTACCCGTACGTGCGGCCGCCGTGGTTGACGGCGGTGGCGCGGATGATTCCGAGGATCCGGTCACCGTCGCGCTCGGCGTCCGCGCGGCGCCGCAGCAGGACGGCACCAACGCCCTCCCCGGGCACATACCCGGTGCCGTCGGCACCGAAGGAGTGGCAGTGCCCGTCCGCCGCGAGCATGCCGAAGCCGTCGAGTGTGAGGTACTTGGCCGGATGCAGGCTCAGGTTTACGCCGCCGGCCAGGGCGAAGTCGACCTCCCCGCGAGCCAGGGAGCGACAGGCCAGGTGCACGGCGTACAGCGACGAGGAGCACGCACTGTCCACGGTCAGGCTCTCCCCGCGGAAGTTGAACGCGTAGGAGACCCGATTGGCCACGGAGTACACCTGGCTGTCGATGGGTGGACGGCCGCCCGCGACCAGGTCGGCGGCGCCGTAGAGCCCGTACTCGTTGAACGAGGCACCCGCGAAGACCGCGACGTTGCCGCGGCGGTCGGCCGCGTCCGGGTCGGCCAGGGTGTCCGGCGTGTGACCGGCGTCCTCCAGGCACTCCCACGACGCCTGCAGGAAGAGCCGTTCCTGCGGCGACATGTACGCGGCATAGGCGGGAGAGACTCCGAAGAAGCCGGGGTCGAAGTCGGCGACCCCGTCCAGGAAGCCGCCCCACCGGCAAGCCACCCCGGGCAGGTCGTCCGGATCCCACCGGTCGGGCGGGACGCCCGACACGCAGTCCGCGCCCGCCAGCAACGCCTCGTGGAAGCCCCCAAGCGTCGGCGCACCGGGGTAGTGTCCGCTGACCCCAATGATCGCGATGTCGAGGCCGACCCGGGCGTCCTCGGCCACGGTCACCTCGGGTGGCAGGGGCTCGGGCTGCGGCGGCCGGCTCACGGCGGACGCCGGCTCTGCCGGCGATCCGGCCCACAGAGCCACGACCCCCGCATGCTCGCGCTCGAGGTAGGCCGCGAGCGAGCCGATGTCCTTGCAGGTGAACAACACGGACGCCGCCAGGTCGGGGACGTCGGTGCGCAGCGCCTCGGTGATCGCGGCGATCCGGACGGAGTCGATGCCGTAGGCGTCCAGCGGGACGTCGGGGCGCAGCCGCGCCGGATCGAGGTGGAGCGCCGCCCCCACGACGGCGGCCACGTGCTCGAGGACGCTCCGGCGGGCGGGCTCGTCCGGTGCCGGCACCTCGCTGGCGGCCGGCGGGGCCGGGGGCGGGACGGCGGATGCCGGCTCCGGAGCCACGACCGGGTCGGGGACGAGGCGGTCGCCGGGGCCGGCCGGGGTCAACCAGTGGACCTCGCGCCGGAACGGATAGCCGGGCAGCGAGACCCGACGACGACCGGAGCCTGCCCACATGCGGGCCCAGTCCGGCCGGGCGCCGAGCGTCCACAGTTCGCCGAGTTCGAGCCAGCGACGGGCGGCGAACAGGTCGTCGAGGTGCCGGGCGGCGGCGGGCGACTCGAGCAGCGACAGCACGGCCCGGTCGTCGACCACGGCACCCAAGCGTGCACACCCCGGGGTTTCGCCCGCGAGGAACCCGACCAGCGCCTCGAGCAGTTCGTCCGCCGACGCGGCCGCCACGGCGAGCCTGGACGGGAGCGGCTCGCGGCCGACCTGCAGGGTGTACGCCACGTCTGCCAGGTCGGGCAGCGGATCGCGCGGTGCGGGGGCGGCCCCCCGGAGCAGTCGGGCGGTGCCCGCGGGCGTCCGGCCGTCGAACAGGAGGCGGGCGTCCACCGGCTGCCCCAGGCGCTCCGCGAGCGCCGAACACAGTCGCTGCAGCCCGAAGTCGTCGAGTCCCAGCTCGGCGTAGCCGTCGTCCGGACCCATGGGGGTGGCCGACTGGGCCAGCGTCTCCGCGACGGCCGCCAGGACCGCCTCGGTCAGACGACGGTCATCGTCGTCCGAGCCCGGGCCGCCCCGCAGCCAGCCCGCCAGGCGTTCGGCCACGGCGACCAGCCGGTCCGCGTCCTGGCCCGACAGGAGGAACAGGTGGGGGCCCGCCACCGGCGCCGCCGGTGGGGCGGGCGCGACCCCCTCCACCACAACGTGGGCGTTGGCCCCGCCGGCGCCGAACGCGCTCACTCCAGCCCGCGGAGGGCGACCAACGGGCTCGGGCCAGGCGGCCAACTCGCGTTGCAGCTGGAACGGCACGGAACCGAAGTCGATGAACGGGTTGGGCTGCTCGACGTGGAGCGACGGCACCAGCGTCCGGCGGTCGAGCTGCAGCGCCACCTTGGTGATCGCCGCGATACCCGCGGCCCCCTCGAGATGACCGATGTTCGACTTGACCGAGCCCAGCGCGCACGCCCCAGGCGTCCCGGACCACGCCTTGGCCAGGCCGGCGATCTCGATGGGATCCCCCAACGCCGTGCCGGTGCCGTGGGCCTCCACGTAGTCGATGCCCCCCGCGTCGACTCCGGCATCGACGAGGGCCGCGGCGATGACCTCGGCCTGGGCAGCCGGGCTCGGAACGGAGTAGCCGCTGGTGCGGCCGCCCGAGCCGATCGCCGTCCCCTTGATGACCCCGTAGATGTGGTCGCCGTCGGCCCGTGCCCTGTCGAAGGGCTTCAGGACCGCGACTCCCACGCCCTCACCGGGGACGTATCCGTCGCCGCCCGCGCCGAAGCTCCGGCAGCGGCCGTCCGTGGAGAGGAAGCGGCCCATGCTGAGTTGCACGTATTTCGCCGGGTGCGTCAGTACGTTGACGCCGCCCGCCAGCGCCAACTCCACGTCGCCGGCCCGAACCGCCTGGCACGCCAGATGAAAGGCCGTCAGCGACGAGGAACACATGGTGTCGACAGTCAGGCTGGGACCACGGAGGTCGAACGCGTAGGACACCCGGTTCGCGACCGAGGCGTAGCTCGCGAGTCCGTGCATCCCCGAGCCCTCCGGGCCCGACGACAGCAGCTGGTGCAGCCCGAACATGACACCGGCGTAGACTCCGACGCGGCGCCCTGCCAGCGCCGAACGCGCGTAGCCCGCGTCCTCCACGGCATGCCAGGTGGCCTCCAGGAACAGCCGCTCCTGCGGGTCCATGAACTCGGCCTCGACCGGGGCGATCGAGAAGAACAGCGGGTCGAACAGCTCGATTCCGTCGAGGAACCCGCCCCACCGGCCGTACGTGCGGCCGGGGATCCCCGGTCGCTCGTCGAACCAGAGGGCGTGGTTCCACCGCCGCTCGGGGATCTCGGTGACGCAGTCCCGGCCGGACACCAGGTTGGCCCAGAAGGCGCCGAGGTCGTCGGCCTGCGGGTACCGCCCGGCGAGACCCACGATCGCCACGTCGGCTCGGCCGCGTCCCCGGGTGGTGGCGCGGCCCAGCAGGTGATCGAGCTTGCCGCCGCGGACGGGCTCGCCGAACCTCCGCCCCGACACCGCCGGCTCCGGCGCCGCCGCGACCGGGGGGGTGGCCGGCGGCTCGTCCCCGGTCGGCAGCAGGGGCAGCAGCCGGCCCGCGTGGCTGTCGACCAGATGCCGGGCCAGCTGAGTGACGGTGTCGTACTCGAAGAACAGGGTCTTGGACAGCGGGCCGAGCGTCGCCTCGAGCTCCTGGGTGATCGACAAGATCATGATCGACTCGACCCCGTAGCTTCCGAACGGCTCGTCGTCGGCCAACTCGGCCGGGGCGATGCCGCAGTAGCGGGCGACCAGCTCCCTGACGAAGACGGTCGTCGCGCGGACGAGCGCGTCCAGGGACGCCGCGGTCACGGGGACGGGGGGTTCTGCTTCCCGTGGCGCCGGCGCCGCAACGGCGGCCGGGGGGGTCCAGGGTGCGGCCGCGGCGCTGGCCACCGCGACCTGGGGGACCCGGAGGGCCAACGCGGCGCCGAGCGCGGCAAGCCCGTCCGGGGTGTCGAGCGGTTCCATCCCGGCGGCGGCAAGAGACCGGGCCAGCGCCTCGTCCGTGACGCCCATGCCGCCCTCGCGCCACAGTGGCCAGCCGATCGAACAGGTGAGCCCGGACCGTTCTCCCCGGACCACCCGCTCCTGGCGCACCGCCGCGAACTGGTCCATGAACGCGTTGGCATAGCCGTAGTCGCCCTGGCCGACGTTGCCGAGGACGCCCGCCAGCGACGAGAAGCACGCGAAGAAGTCCAGTGGCTCGTCCGCGAACGCGGCATCGAGCAGTTCCAGGCCCACCAGCTTGGGCCCCAGGACGGCGTCGGCCTCGCCGGGACGCTTCTTGATCAGGAAGCCGTCCGACAGGCGGCCGGCGGAGTGCACGATGCCCGCCACGGGCCCGGCCTCGGCATGGACCGCGTCGGCGAGGGCTCGCACCGAGCCCAGATCGGTCAGGTCCGCCGGCACGTAGCGCGCCCTGCCCCCGCCGCCGGCCAGGGCGGACACGAGCGACTCGATGCGCTCGTCGGCGGCCCGGCTGCCGGTCAGGACGACACCCGCGCGGGCGTCCACCAGCCGGCGAGCGACCAGCGCACCGAGCCCGCCCGCGCCGCCGGCGATCAGGTAGGTGCCGCCGGGCCGGATCGGCCAGGGGGCGTCCCGGTCGCCGGCGACGGATTCGATGACCCTCATCGAACGAACGTCGGCCTCCCAACGCAGCTCGCGCGTGCCCGGTTCACCCCACCACTCGGCGGCGATCGCGTCTGCCACCCGGTCGAGGACGGCCCGGCGACCCGCCATTCCCGTCACGGCGAGCGCGCGCAGGTCGTAGCCCGGCCGTTCCGCGGCCAGGACTCGCCCGAGGGCCGCGGCGGCAGCCTGGTCCGGCCTCGCAGCGTCTGGATAGGCGACGATGATCGACGAGGACTGGATCCGCATGGCGACCAGCGCCTGGGTGAGCGCCACCAGGAACTCGAACGTCCGCATCCCCTGGGCGGCGGAGCCAGCCGGGTCGACGCCCGGCGACCACGTCACGATCCGCGCGGCCGGGCAGCCCTCGGGAAGCCTCCCGGCGAGCCAGCCGGCGAGGTCGCCGGGAGCGGACCCGAGATCGCCGAGCGTCACGGGCCCGTGGTGGGCTCCGAGGGCGTCCCGGAGTGCCTCGCCGGCACCGCCCTCGCTCGGCGCGAACAGGACGAGCGGAGGAGCGTCGGCCTCGCCGCGTCTGATGGTGGCGCCGGGCGCCGGCACCCACCGCGGCACCCCGAACCAGAGTTGACTAGGCATCGGCGGCCACCTCCGTGCCGGCCCACTGCCCGATGGCGCGAACCACGAAGTCGTCGAGCGTCACCAGCGGCGCACCCGCGCGGTCGGTGATCGTGATGTCGAACCGGCACAGCGGTCCGCCGTGGCGGGCGTCCGGCGCCGCCCGGACGATCGCCACGCAGTCGGACGCCAGCGCCCCGTGAATGCGGACGGTCCCGATCGACAGGGGCAGATACAGCACGGGTGCGCCGTCCCACCTCGGGTCCTGCGGCAGGGTGGCAAGGACGCCGAGCACGGCCTGGAACGCGCCGTTGACCAGGCTGGGGGCCAGCGGGTCCAGCCAGCCCGCGTCGGCCGAGGGCGCGGACAGGTCGGCCAACGCCTCCCCGGACCCCAGCGCCAGCGAGTCGATCGCCCGGAAGCCCGGACCGTTCACCAGTCCGGACGCTTGCATCGCCTCGTACGTCTCGGCGCCCGTCATGTGGCCCGAGCAACGGGCACGGGCGGCGACCAGATCGACGGGGCCACGGTCCACTGAGGGCAACGGTTCCCAGTCGATGACCGCGCGGGCGCAGACCGGCTGGTCGTGGTCGCCAACGATCCGGACGTCGGCCACCAGGTCGTCCTCAGCGGGGACGACCTCGACCTCGACCTCCACCGGCTCCTCGCCGACTCGGATCGGCCGCAACCACTCGACGTCGCGCAAGGTCGGCACTGGCCGTCCGAGGCTCTCCTCCGCGGCGACCCGCATCATGTCCAAGGTGACGGCACCGGGCAGGACCCGGCGCTCGCCGACCCTGTGGTCGTCGAGGAAGTTCTCCCGCCCCGTGAACAGGCTGACGAACCGCTGGTGGTACAGCGTCGACCGGTTCTCGTGGACGAGCCGGTGCAGCCGGGCGACCCCGCCACCGGCGGGCATCGGCTCGCAGGCCGACCGGTCAGGCAGCCAATGGCGGCGCTTCTCGAAGGGGTACGTCGGCAGGCTCAGCCGGTGGCGGCCGCCGCCGTAGCGGCCCGCCCAGTCGACTCTCGCCCCGTCGACCCAGCTGCGGAGCGCGTCGGCCAACGGAACGTCGGGTCCGACCTCGGGCGTCGGCACCCGGTAGGAGCCCGGGACGCGCCCGGCGTACTCGGCACCAGTACCGGCCGCTACTGCCGCCAGACCCGCCTTGAGCGTCTCGACAGAGTCCGCCAGGAACGCGACCCGCTCGGTCAGCGGCTCCCGGCCCACCTGGAGCGTGTACGCCAGGTCGGTCAGTTCGGCGGCGTCCAGTGCCCTGTCGCCGCACCAGTCGAGCAGGTCGGACGCCATCGCGCGCACCTGCTCCTCCTTGCGCGCCGACAAGACGATGCCCACCGGGAGACGGCCCGGGGCGGACGGCTCCGGTGCGCGCTCGCCGAGAACCACGTGCGCGTTGGTGCCCCCGGCCCCGAAGGCGGACACCCCGGCGACGCGGCGTCCGGGCGGCGTCCAAGGGATGGCCCGCTGCGGCACCTCGAACCCCGACGCGGGGAAGTCGATGTCGGGGTTCAGCACCGCCGAGTGGATCGAGGGCGCGATCACGCCGTGGGCGAACTGCAACAGCACCTTGGTCACCCCGGCCACGCCGGCCGCGCTTTCGCAGTGGCCGATGTTGGACTTGACCGAGCCGACATAGCGGGTCCCGCCGGGGGCCCCCAGGCCGTAGGCGGCGGCCAGGCTCTCGACCTCGATCGGGTCGCCCACCCGCGTCCCGGTGCCATGCGCCTCGACATAGGACACCTCGGCCGGGTCGATCGCGGAGCAGCGCAGGGCCTGACGGATCACCCGGCTCTGCGCCTGCGGGCTGGGAACGCTGTAGCCGTTGGTCTTGCCACCGTGGTTGATGGCGCTGCCGAGGACGAGCCCGTAGACGTGATCGCCGTCGGCGAGAGCGTCCCGGAGCCGCTTCAGCACCAGGACGCCCACGCCCTCGGCTGGCACGTAGCCGTCCGCGCCGGCGCCGAAGGAGGCGCAGCGTCCAGTCGGCGACACGTAGTGGTTCTGACCCAGCATCAGGAACTTGTTCGGGTGCAGCAGCAGGTTGACCCCTCCGGCGAGCGCCACCGCAGACTCGTCCGCCAAGAGGCTCTGACAGGCCTGGTGGAGCGCGACGAGCGACGACGAGCACATCGTGTTGAGTGCCACGCTCGGACCGTGGAAGCCGCAGGCGTAGGAGACCCGGTTGGCCACCGATGCCGTCACGCCGCCCAGCGTGATCATCTCGCCCCGGGCCTGCGATTGCGCCGCCCACAGCTGGTACTCGTCGTACATCACACCGACGAACACGCCCACCGGGCGGTCCTGCCCGTCGGCTCCGGTGCGCAACGACTCGCGGGTATAGCCGGCATCCTGGATGGCGGCGTACGACACCTCGAGGAACTGGCGCTCCTGGGGATCGAGGCACGCGGCTTCGCCCGGGCTGATCCCGAACAGCAGCGAGTCGAAGCACGTCGGGTCGTCGATGAAGCCGCCCCACTTCGCGCCGGTGCGATCCCGTCGCGTGCTGCCCTCCTCGAAGAACGGGGCGTGATCCCAGCGGTCGGCGGGGATCTCGGTCACGCAGTCGTCGGCGGCCACCAGGTGTTGCCAGAACGTCGTGAGCGTGGGCGACCCCGGGTACCGTCCCGACAGCCCGATGATCGCGATGCCGTCCGGCGACGGCGGCTCGGATACAGACCCCGGGCCGACGGACGCGGGCACCGGCACCGGCGCGACCCGGCGGGGCACCACGGCGGGGCTGACGGCCTCCGGGCGCGCCGGCGCGGACGACCCGCGCGCGACGAGGAACTCCGCGACCTCCCGGAGCGTCGCGCAGTCGAAGAACAGCGTCCGTGGCAGCGGACCGAGGCTGGCCGACAGGTCGTCGGTGATCTCCACGATGACGACGGAGTCGAGCCCGAAGGTCTCCAGCGGCGCGTCGGGATCGACCCGGTCGCGATCCAGTCTCGTGTGCCGCGAGAGGGTCGTCCGGAGCAGATCGAGCACGCTCGCAGGCCCCGACTCGGTCTCCCCCGGCGCGTCCCCCGGAACAGCCGTCGCGGGGGCGGCGGATGCGCCGGTCCACGACAGGCGCGACCGGGTCTGGACAAGGGCGAGGACCCGTGCAGCGTCGTCGCCCACCGGCAGCGTCTCGGGCTCGCCGGTGGCGAGCGAGGCTTCGAGCAGGTCGAGCGCCAACTCGGGGTCCAGTGGCACCAGGCCGGCGTCCGCGGTGCGCTGTGTGACGGGGCCGACGGCCATGCCGCCCGCCGCCCAGAGTGGCCAGTCGATGACCAGCGTGCGTCCCGCGCGGCGACCCGCCGTCACCTGGTCAGCCCGGCGCGCCCCCCAGGCCGCGAGGTAGCCGTTCGCGGCCGCATAGTCGGCCTGGCCGACGTTGCCGATGATCCCCGCCAAGGAGCCGAACGCGACGAAGAGCGCCAGGTCCAGGCCAGCGGTCGCGGCGTCCAGGTTCTCGACGCCGGTCGTCTTACCGGCCAGCACGGCCGCGACATCCGCGGTCGTCTTGCCGTGCAGGAGGCCGTCCCGCCTCTCGCCGGCGCAGTGCACCACTCCCGCGAGGGTGCCGCCGCTCGCCGTCAGGCGGTCCACCAGCGCGGCGACCGCGCCAGCGTCCTGCAGGTCCACTTGCGCGTACTCGGCGGCAGAGCCCGCGGCGCCCAGGTCGGCGAGGAGGGCGTCCGTGTCGCGATCACGGGCCGAGCGGCCGACGAGCACGAGGCGGGCCGTCGGGCAACGCCGCGCGATCCGCCGTGCCACTAGGGCCCCGACGCCCCGGGCACCCCCGGTGATGAGGTACGTGCCGGCCGGCCAGTCGAAAGCCGGGGCGTCGCGCGCCGCCTCCCAGTCGCGCTCCAGCCGGCGGCCGTGGCTGTGCACGACGTAGGCGGCTGGCGAGCCGCAACGCTCGGCCGCGAGGATCGCAGCGAGGTCGGCGGGTGCGACGTCGGGCGGGACGGCGACGACCTGGACGCCGATCTCCGGGTGTTCCAGGCCCACGACGGCCCCGAAGGCGGCCAGACCCAAGGCCGGCGGATCCCCCGGCCCGGCCTCGTCGGGAGCGACCGTGACGAGCTGGAGGAACAGCCTCTCGCGCGGGTCCCGCGGCCGCACCTGTGCGACCAGGCCGGCCAGGTCGACGATCGTCGCCGGATAGCCGGCAGCGCCGGCCAGGTCGACGATCGTCGCCGGATAGCCGGCAGCGCCGGCCAGGGGGTCCGTCGCCGCCGCGTGGACGTCGCCGTCCAGCGAGCGTCCGACCTCCGCCGACGCCGCGCCGAGGCGGCCGCAGAGGACGGCGAGCGCGCGGGACGCCGGCAGGGGTCCATCGCTTGGGGGGCATTCGACCAGCCGGGGCACGTAGATCAAACCCGCCGACCGGGACGGGGCCGCCGCGCGGTAGGCGAGTCCGCTCCCGGTCAGCACCAGGCCCGCGTCGTCCCGCACCTGCACGTCGATGCGCCGCAGGGCACCCTGCGACGCGCCCCGTTCGCGGCACATGACGCGGCTCCCCGGCATCAGGGGACGGTGGAGCCGAAGCCGGTCGAGGGCGAACGGCAGCCGTAGACCGGCGGCGTCCCCGCCGTCACCCATGAACAGCGATGTCTGGAACACGCCGTCGAGAAGCGTGGGCGGCAGGTCCTCGTCCGGGTCCGGGTCATCGGGCCGGCCCAAAGTCGCGGCCACGGAGCCGGGAACGGTCCGGATCTCTGAAAGGACGCGGTAGTCCAGCCCATAGTCGAGGCCGATCGACGCCGCCCCTGCGTAGGCTGCGTCGACCCCGTGGGGTTCACCATCGACTCCGGGCTCAGGCCAGGCCTCGCCCGGACCGTCGAGGCGCCCACCGAGCGCGACGTTGCCGAGGCAGTGCGTCCGGCGGGCGCCGGCGGTGCCCGTGGCGACGGTGAACGCGAAGCCCTCGTCCGCGGGGTCGAGGCGAAGCTCCACGACGACTGGATCGTCCACCGTCAGGGCGACTGGCCAGGCGACGTCGAAGAACGTCAGCGCGACCTCCGGGTCGCCGAGACCGTGCTCCCGGATCAATCCGACGACCAGGCTGAGCGAGGCCGCCGCAGGCAGCGTGGGCCGGCCCAGCACCCGGTGTCCGGCGACCAGGGGATGGTCGGCGGTCAGCTCGATCCGGTGCGTCAGCCCGGGCTCGGCGGCAGTGACCTCGCCGGCGAGGTTCGCCGCCAGTTCATCGACGGTGAGCAGACGACACACCTCCCGTGCGAAGGGATAGCCGGGCAGGGGCACCCGGCGTCCGCGGACGCCCGGCAGTGCGGCCCAGTCGACCGTCACGCCGTCCACCCAGAGCCCTGCTACCCGGAGCAGGTCACCGTCGGCGGCGAGCCGCGCGACCGCGTCCGAGGCCGCGAGCGCCTCGAGGACCCGCGGCGCGGGACGCCGACCCCCGGCGCCGGCCGTGACGAGCCCGGAGTGCGGGCGGCCGCCGAGGAAGTGATCGAGTGCCCGCCGGACATCAGCCAGGCTCGACGCCACCACCGCCACCCGCTCGGCGAGCGCTTCCCGCCCCACCTGGAGTGTGAACGCGACGTCGGCCGGGTCGAGCCCGCCGCCCTCGGTGGCCGCGCAGAACCGCTGGACGACCAGCCGCAGCCGTTCGGGCGTGGCCGCCGAGAAGCAGAACACGCGGTCTGCGGATTCGGGGCATGCGGCCGTGCTGGGCCGGGGCAGATACTCCTGCACCAGGAGTTGGGCGTTGGCTCCGCCGGCACCGAACGCGCTGACCAGCGCCCGCCGTGGCACCTCCTGGACGATGCCATCGACCGACACCACCGGACGCCGCCAGGGGGCTGTCGCCTGCTGCACGACGAACGGGCCGTCCTGCAGATCGAGGTTGGGATTGAGGGTCGCCGAGTGCAAGGACGGCACCAGTTCCCCGTGGCGAAGCTGGAGCAGCACCTTGGTCAGCCCCGCAATCCCGGCGGCGGACTCGCAGTGGCCGATGCCGGACTTGACCGAGCCGATCGCGCAACGGCCCGCCGGCCCGCTGCTGGACGCCGGATCGCCGCTGCGGAAGGCGTCCGTCAGCGCGCGGATCTCGATCGGGTCACCCAAGGCGGTCCCGGTCCCATGCGCCTCGACGTAGGAGACCGTGTTTGCCGCGACGCCCGCCCGCGCCAGGGTGGTGTGGGTGAGCCGGGTCTGAGCGGCCGGACTGGGCACGGTGAACCCGGTCGTCCGGCCCCCAGCGTTGGTGGCACTGGCCAGGATGACCCCGTGGACGTGGTCGCCGTCCTGCTCGGCCCGATCGAGCCGTTTGAGGAGCACGGCGCCGACGCCCTCGCTCGGCACGTACCCGTCGCCGCCAGCGCCGAAACTGCGGCAGCGCCCATCGCTGGCGAGCATCCGGCCCATCGCGAGCTGGATGTACTTGTTGGGATGCACGGTGACGTTGACGCCGCCGGCGATCGCGACCGTGCACTCCCCCGATCGCAGCGACTCGCTCGCCAGGTGGATGGCGGTCAGGGACGACGAGCACATCGTGTCGAGCGCGATGCTCGGGCCGGTGAGGTTCAGCGTGTACGAGACCCGGTTCGCGATCGCCGCGAACGAGGACGCCGCCGGCGTCGTGACATCGCCGGCACGGCCGCGGAACAGCTCGTGCTGGGCGTACATGGCGCCGACGAACACGCCGACCGTCTCCTCGGCGAGCGCCGCACGCGTGTAGCCGGCGTCCTCGAGCGCATGCCAGGACTCCTCCAGGAACAGCCGGCACTGGGGGTCGAGGAACTCGGCTTCCCGGGGCGAGATCCCGAAGAACATGGGATCGAAGCGGTCCACGCCGTCGATGAAGCCGCCCCAACGCCCGTAGGTTCGGCCCACGGCCCCGACCGGCCCCAGGTAGCGCCGGTGTTCCCAGCGCTCGGCCGGCACCGTCGTGATGCAGTCCCGGCCCGCGCGCAGGTTGGCCCAGAACTCCGCGAGGTCCGGTGCGGCGGGATAGCGCCCGCTGACTCCGACGATGGCGATCGCGGTCGGCCGTTGGCCGGACGCGCGGACGGCCACCCCAGGCCCAGGCACGGCGCGCACGGGCAGGTCGGCCTGCACCGGCGACGCCACCCGGGCCGGCGCGGCCTCCGCCGCGCCGCCGAACTCGGCCGCCAGCTCCGCAGGTCGTTCGCCGACGAGCCAGGCCGCGAGGGAGGCCAGCGTGGTGTGCTCGAAGAAGAGCGTCTTCGGCAGAGGCCCACACACCCGCTCCAGCTGCCGCGTGATGCTCACCATCACGATCGAGTCGATGCCGAAGGCCGACAGATCCTCGGTGCTGTCGACCCGTTCGGCGGGGATGCGGAGCTGGTCCGCGACCAGGTCGACCAGCCAGCCTGTCACGCCCGCCACCAATGCGGACGCCGGGCCCGTTCGCACGGGCTCTCGTGCGGCCACCGGCGCGGACGCTTCGGCGGGCGCGGGGGCCACGGCGAAGGCGGAACGGATCCTGGCCGGATCCCCCGGCACGCAGGTGATCCGCGGTTCGCCCGCGGCGAGGGCGGTCAACAGGGCATGCCAGCCCGCCTCGAAGCCGAGCGCCTCCATGCCCCTGTGCCGGCGCATGTCGTCGGCGGCCTCCGGAGCGATGCGCATCCCGCCATCGGCCCACAGCGGCCAGCCGATCGAGACCGTGGTGCCGTGGCAGTCGCCGGCCGCGCGCCGGGCCTCGCGGCGGGTGGCGTAGGCGTCCAGGTAGGCGTTGGCGGCGCCGTAGGCCGCCTGCCCGGCGTTTCCGAGCAGGGCAGTCATCGACGAGAACAGGGCGAACCAGTCGAGCGGGGAGTCGCCCAGGGCGGCGTCGAGGTGACGCGTGCCGGCGCACTTGGCGTCGAGCACGGCCGCCAGGTCCGCGCCCGAGAGGTTCGGCACCAGCGCGTCGCGGGTCTGGCCGGCGCAGTGCAGGACTCCGTCGATGCGACCCCATCGTCTCCTGGCGCGGTGGATCAACTCCGCCACCTGCGCGCCGTCGCTCAACTCACACGGGACGTAGAGCAGTCTGTCCGCCGCGCCGACACCCGCGGACGCATCCGCGGCCGCGGGGCGGCGTCCCGTGAGCACGAGACGGGCCTCGGGGCAGTCCGCCGCGAGGCGTCCGGCGAGCGCCTTGCCGAGCGCCCCCTGAGCGCCCGTGACCAGGTAGACACCGTCGCCGCGCAGGGTGGTGGTGCCCGACGGACTCACCTCGACCAGTTCCTCGCGCCAGGACGCCGTGGCTTCCAGACGCACCTTGGTGACGGTGCCGGACGGGGCGGACACCGACAGCACGCCGGCCGGGTCGGTGTCCGGGTCGACGCCGCCGACCAGGCAGGCCAGGCGTGGCTCCTCCACCACCAGGCTGCGAAGATAGCCGGCGACGGCCTCGTGGTCCGGCTCGGGGTCACGCCCGGCCGCGCGATGGAGGTAGGCGAGCCGAGCGACACGCCCGGCCACGCCGGCGCGCAACAGGCCCTGAGCGGCGGCGTGGACGACCGCGAGATTGGCCTCGGCTCCGCCATCCGAGCCGACGAGCACGAGAGTCTCGATGCCGCCGGCCGCCGTGAACGCGCCGGCCCACGCGTCGGCAGACACCGGATCGAACGGCAGGCCCGGGCCTTCCGTCGCACCGGGTAGGAGCAGGTGCGCGTCGGGCAGGCCGGCGCGCAGGGCGTCGGCGAGGGTCCGGCTGGGCTCGTCGAGCCCGCCACACACGAAGGCCGGGCCTTGGCCCACGGCGAGGGCGTCGACGGGGCGCCAACGGGGCGCGAGGTACACCAAGGGGGTCTCGACCGCGCCGACGAGCCGGAGTCCGGCGACCGTGGCCAGTCCGACCCCGTCCTCGTCGACGATCGAGATGTCGGCGGTGGCCGCCCCAGCGTCGCGCCCGGACGGTCGCAGCTGGACGCGGGCCCAGCAGCGGGCCGGCCACGGCCGTGACACGGCCAGTTCCGCACAGCCGGCGGGCAGGACGCCGGTCAGCCCGCGCTCGGCGGCGAGGACGCCTGCCGCCTGGAAGGCGCCATCCAGCAGGCCGGCGTCCAGCCGTCGCGCGGGGGTTCCGGAGGTCTCCAGCAACGCCCAGGCCGCGCCGGCGTCGAACGCCAGCGAGCGCAGCGTCCGGAACGGCTCGTCGTACCGCACCCGGGTGCCGGCCGGGTAGTGCCAGGCGGCGCCTGCACGCGCGGCCGCGGGGATCGCGAGATCGGCCGGCCGATCGCAGCGGTCCTGCCGACCCACGGCGACCAGATCCCCGCCGCTCCACACCTCGAAGCCGGACTCGCCGGGATTCCCGGCCGTTATGAGCCGTGCGCGGACCTCTTGGCCAGGGTCCGGACGGAGGGGCGTGAGGAACGCCAAGTCGCGGTAGCCGACCGGCGAAGCGTCTCCGAGGCGGGCGTCCACGAGCGCGAGCAGGTGCGCGGCGGCCACCACAGGGGTCTCGTCGACCACGTGCGCCGAGAGCAGGGGGTCGGTCTCCGAGATGACGAGATCGCCGTCCTCCGACGCCTCGGGCTCGGGCCCGCGCGCTTCGAGGGTGGGCCCGGCCACGTCCGCCCCCTGCGGCCAGTGGCGTTGCCCGACGAGCGGGTACTCGGGGAGCCGCGTCCGCCCAGGCGCGAACGGGGTCGGTTCGAGTCGCCGCCCCGCCACCCAGGCCTGGCCCGCGGCCACGGGATCGTCGTCGACCCGGACCGCGGGTTGCGCCTCGCCGAGCCGGATCTGTTCCCGGGTCGGCGAGCCGAGCCAGAGGCGTCCGGGCCGGTCGGCGCCCCGGGCGAGCGCCCGGAGGCCTTCCACGAGCTCGTCGCGTCCGGACGCCACGATCGCCGCTCGCTCCCGCCAGGCGTCGTAGCCCGTCCACAGGGTCTGCTCCAACAGGTCGAGTTCGGCCTGCCCGGCAGCGGTCGCCCAGTCGGCCAGCCGGCCGGCCCAGCGGGCCAGCTGTTCGGCGCAACGGCCGGACAGGACGTAGAGCACCGGGCCAGGCCTGGCCGGCACCCTGGGTGTGACGTCGGGGTACTCGTCGACGACCACGTGCGCGTTGGTCCCGCTCACCCCGAACGAGCTGACGCTCGCGCGTCGCGGTCCGTCCGCCTCCCACGGCCGCACCTCGGTGCCGATCCGGAAGGGCGAGGCCGCGAAGTCGAAGTGCCTGTTGGGGGTGTCGACGTGCAGACTCGGGACGAGCTGGCGGTGGCGCAGACACAGGAGCGCCTTCTGGAGCCCCACGATGCCGGCAGCAGCCGACATATGGCCGATGTTGGACTTCACGGAGCCGATCACGCAGTTCCCCAGTGGGACGGCCCAGTCCGCGTAC
The DNA here is from genome assembly GCA_036803965.1 of Propioniciclava sp. GTDB lineage: Bacteria > Actinomycetota > Actinomycetes > Propionibacteriales > Propionibacteriaceae > Propioniciclava. Next base: position 4,350 of record DAIRTI010000027.1, on the reverse strand, counting down.
GCGTCGGCCAGCGCCTGCAGTTCGATCGGGTCGCCGAGCCGCGTCCCGGTACCGTGCAGTTCGGCGAAGCCGATGCTGGCCGCATCGATCCCGAACCTGCTGTAGACGTCGCGCACCAGCGAGGCCTGGCTGGCCAGGCTGGGGGCCGTGAGCCCGTTGGTGCGCCCGTCGGAGTTGACGCCGGACGCCCGCAGCACCCCGAGGATCCGGTCGCCGGCGGCGACGGCGTCTGGGAGACGCCGCAGCACGAGGGCCCCTGCGCCCTCACCGGGGACGAAGCCGTCGGCCGCGTCGTCGAAGGAACGGCAGTGGCCGTCCGCCGACAGCATCCCGGCGTCCTCCATCTGCGCATAGGAGTCCCACGTGAGGTAGAGGGACACCCCCACGGCCAGGGCGAGGTCGATCTCGCCGTGCCGAAGCGCCTCCGCGGCGAGGTGGACCGCCACCAGCGAGGACGAGCACGCGGTGTCGACGGTCAGCGCGGGTCCCTTGGTGTTGAAGAAGTAGGCGAGACGGCCCGCCGCCACGGCGTTGTTGACCGCCGTGACGCCCGCCCGGACACCCGCCGTGCGCAGGACCGAGGCGAAGTCGTCGTTGGCCATGCCCACGTAGATCCCGCAGTTGGTCCCGTCGAGGACGGCGCGGCTCCAGCCGGCGTCTGTGAACGCCCGGAAGCCCTGCTCGAGGACCAGCCGCTGCTGCGGATCCAGCACGTCGGCTTCGGCGGGTGCCACCTCGAAGAACAGGGAGTCGAAGTTCGCCGCGTCGGCGAGGACCCCCATGCGAGGCACACCCGGGTGACCGGCTGGGGGCGACCAGCGGTCCGCCGGCACCGGCCCGACCAGGTCCTGGCCGTCGACGAGCGCCGTCCACAGCTCGTCGAGGGAGCCCGCGCCGGCGTACCGTCCGGCCATCCCGACCACCGCGATCGGGGTCTCGCCGGAGGGGGCCCCCGACGCGTGGACGCTCGTGTGCCGGTCCTCCGCCAACAGAGTGCGGGCCTCGGCCGGGGTGATCCGTCGGGCGGCCAGATCGGCCAGGACGTCGGCGCGGTTCATCGTGATGCCCTCCGCGAGGCGGCATCGAGCCGGTCGCCGGCCTCGTCCGGACCGATCGTGCCCGAGTAGACGCCGGCCAGGAGCGCGTCGACGTCGAACGACGCGTCGGTGTCCGTGGGGGCGGCCGGGCTCGACGGCTCGTTCGAGGCCCGTTCGACGGCGGCCGCCGAAGACCCCGCGGCCGCCAGTTCCCGGGAGACGAAGCCCGCCAGCTCGGACAGCGTCGGGTACCGGTAGAGCTCGAAGGCCGGCACCTTGATTCCGAACTGCCGGCCCAGGCGCCGGACGAACTCCACACCGATCACGGAGTCGAGGCCGAGGTCGGTGAACGGCAGGTCAGCGTCGATGCCCTCGGCTGCCACGTACAGCTCGTCTGCGAGCAATGGACGGATGGCGGCGACCAGATCCGCCTCCGGCGCCGGGGCGGGGACGCGCACGCCGGCCACGACCCCGCTTGCCGCCGCGTGAACGTTGACGTCGGGGCGCGACCTCGGACGGTCCCCGCCCCCGATCTCGCGCTCGACCAATCCGGCGAAGCGCCGCAACGTCGGCTCCTCGTACAGCCGGGGGCTGGTGATGCTCAACCCGAAAGACCGATTGACCGCCCGCAGCCACTCCACGCCCACGACCGAGTCGAGCCCCAACTCGGTGAACGGTGCGTCGGTGTCCAGCTCCGACCTCTCCAGGAAGAGGGCTTCGGCCAGCAGATCGGCGAGCCTGCTCAGGACGTCGGTGTCCACCGGCCCGTCCGGAACGGCGGGCGCAACCGTGGTGACGGCCGGCCCCGCGACGGAAGCCACGGTCTGCAGCGCGAGCGGCACGCGCTCGCCAGTCGCCGGTTTGAGCGCGGTGGCCCAGGCCACCGCGTCGGCGGCGGCCAGCCGCACCCGTCCGTCGGCTGCGGCGTGCTCGGCCGGCGGCTCCGGCGTGCGCTTCGGCTCCGGCAAGCTCAAGCGATCCGGCTGCTCCTCTGCCCGCCGCACGACCTCGCGGACGGGCACGGCCCGGGTCCACAGGTGGCGACCTTGGAAGCGGTAGGTCGGCAGGGACAAGGCGTTGGGCCGCCAGTCGTCGTCCGGGTCGGCCGCCGAGTACCCCGCACAGAAGACGAGCGCCAGCCCGTCGGCACGCGTCCGGGCCGACGCCCGTGTCGCGGCCGCGGCGTCCGGATCGGGGCTGAATCCGCGCGGGACCAGGCCCGTGTGGACGCCGTCCGGAGACTCGCCGTCGGCGGCGGCACGCAGCAGCCGGCACGCCTGGTCCACGGACCGGGCGACGACCGCGCAGCGGTGGGCCAGTGCGCGCCGGCGCTGGGCGAGAGCCCGCCCCACTGTGGCCAGCAGGCTCGGGCCACGGTGCGCGTTCGCCTCCAGGAAGTCGGCCAGCGCCGACATGTTCGCCGCCAGGGCCTCGGGGCACTGTCCCGAGACGGCCAGCACCACGTCGCCGTCCCGCGCGGGCTGCGCGAGCAGGTCGTCCTCGTCGCGGATGGACGATCGTCCCTCGAGCACCACATGGGCATTCGTGCCGCTCACGCCGAACGAACTCACGGCGGCGCGCCGCGGCGCCACACCTTGGCTCCAGGCCGCCGGGCGGCGGTTGACCACGAGCGGGCACGTTTCCCAGTCCACGTACTCGCTGGCGTTCCTGATGTTGATGCTCGGGGGAATCAACTCGTGGCGCAGGCTCTGAACGGCCGCCACCACGCTCACGAGTCCGGACGCCGCCTGAGCGTGGCCGCCGTTGGGCTTGGTGGACACGATCCGGCAGCTACCGGGGGGGACCTGGGCGAAGACGTCGGCCAACGCCTTGAGCTCGACGGGGTCACCGAGGCTGGTGCCGGTGCCGTGCGCCACGACGAGTCCGATAGAGGCCGGATCGATCCCGCGCCGCCGATACAGACCCTCGATCAGCGCGCGTTGCGCCTCCCCGCTGGGGGCGGTGAGTCCGTTGGTCCGGCCGTCGGAGTTGCAGCCAGTGCCCAGCAGGACCGCGTGGATGCGGTCGCCGTCCGCCAACGCGTCACGCTCGCGGCGCAGCACCAACGCGACGACGGCCTCACCCGGCACCATCCCGTCGGCCCTGCGATCGAACGCGTAGCAGGCCCCGGTCGGGGACAGCATCCCCGCACTCGCCATCGCGTCGTACCCGAACGTGGCCGCATGGACGTTCGCGGCGGCGACGAGCGCTGTATCGCAATCGCCGTTGGCGAGGCTCAGGCAGGCGTCGTGCAGGGCGACGAGCCCTGAGGAGCACGTGGTGTTCACCGTCTGTGCCGGCCCCGACAGGTCCATCAAGTAGGCCAACCGCGACGCAAGAACGGCGTTGCTGTTGGACAGCAAGCCGGCCGACCCGTCGACGAGGAAGCGGTAATCACCCTCCTCGGCCCCCACGAAGACCCCGACCCTGCGGTCCTCGGCACCCAGTCCCGTCCAGCCGGCATCCTCAAGTGCCCGGTGCATCTCCTGCAGCAGCAGGCGCTGGCGGGGATCCATGTCTGCCGCCTCACGGGGCGAGGCGTCGAAGAACGCGTTGTCAAACACGTCGATGTCGTCCAGCAGCGCCATCGTGCGCGGGGTCGCGGACGCGTCCCAGCCGGGGCGGTCCGTGGTGACCGTGGCCACCGCGGAGCGGCCGGCCAGCAACTGGTCCCAGAAGGACTCGACGTCAGATGCGCCCGGGAAGATACCCGACATTCCGACGATGCACGGACGATCGGACGCCGCCTGAGCCGTCGGCAGGGCGTCCGGGCGGGACGCCCACGCGTCGGTGACTGGTTCTGCGGCAGGAGGCTTGACGGCGACGGGATCGGCCTGCGCGACGGCCTGGTCGGATACGCGACCGGCGCGGACGGCAAGGTGGACCGCCAGCCGTCGTGGGGTCGGATGGCTGAAGAAGGCGTCCGGCGTCACCTCGACGCCGAAGGCGGCCGACAGTTCGCCCGCCAACTCGACGAGCGTCATCGAGCCGAACCCCAGATCCCTAAAGACAGCGTCGACGTCGACTCGGTCGACGGCCAGTTTGAGCACCCGCCCCACGGCGGACGCGATCAGCGTCCCCGCCGCGTTGACGTCGGCGTCCGCTTCGGGCACCGCCGGTGGCGTGACCGGCAGAACGTCCGGCTCGACTGCATGACCAGCCGTCCGCTCGGCCGAAGCGGCGAGGTCGGGCCCCTGGCCCGTGGCAGAGGAGACGGCGGGCAGGGGGGCCCCCCCCGGGAAGACCGGCTCGTCCGCAGGCAGCCAGTAGTGTTCGGGGGTGAAGGGGTAGGTGGGCAGGCTGATCCGGTCGG
>DAIRTI010000026.1:0-33425 GCA_036803965.1 Propioniciclava sp. | reverse complement strand
GCGCAAGCTGCTCGAGAAGCAGAAGGAGGGCAAGAAGCGCATGAAGATGGTCGGCCGCGTCGAGGTCCCCCAGGAGGCCTTCGTCGCCGCGCTCTCGACCGGCGAGGCCCGCGAGACCCGCTGACCGCCCGTCGTTCGCCTTGCCGGCGACCCGATCAATAGGCTTGGCCTCCGTGACCCAGTACCCGCAGTTCACCCCGCACGACCCGCAGACGGACGCCGTCGCTCGCCTGAGCAAGCAGGTCCGTTCGCTGCGGAGGCTGGCGTTCGGCGGGGTCGCGCTCGGATTGCTCGCCACCGCGCTGGCCGCCTTCGGCCTGGCCCGGACGCCGCAGGTCGCCTCCCCGGCCGCGACGGTCACGGCGCCGGCCGCCACTCCTGCGTCCACCCCCACGCCCTCGACGGTCACGATCGGTCAGCCCGCGGACGCCGGGGCCGCACCCCAGGGCACGATCGTGTTGGGCGCCCCCGGCCAGAACCGTCCGGTCCTCGACATCTACGAGGACTTCCAGTGCCCGGCCTGCGCCTCGGCCGAGCGCACGTTCGGGCCGCAGGTCGACGAACTGGTGGCCACTGGCAAGGCCGAGGTGCGCTACCACGTCATGTCGTTCCTGGACCACAACCTTGGCAACGACTCCTCGACCCGCGCGGCCAACGGCGGCTTCTGCGCCCACGAGCAGGGCAAGTTCGAGGCCTGGCACGACACGCTGTTCGTCACCAAGAACCGGCCCGCGACCGAGGGCGACGGCTGGACCGACGCCCAGCTCACCGCCTTCGCCGGTCAGGCAGGGCTCGACATGACCGCCTGGGGATCCTGCGTCCAGTCCGGTCGCACCTCCGACCTCATCACCGCGGCCAACGACCTGTCGCTGAAGGCCGGGGTGACCGGCACCCCGACGTTCAAGCTCAACGGCACCACGCTCAATCTGAACTCGGTGGCGTCCGCGGGTGGCCTGGTCAAGCTGGTGGAGGCGTCCTCCTAGGGACGCCCCACGCGCGCGAGACGCTGGCGTCGCTCGGACGTGCTGTGCAGGAACCAGGCCGCGAGGACGCCGCCGATCGCCCCGCCGAGGTGCGCCTGCCAGGACACCGCCGGGCTGCTGGGCAGGACGCCCCACAGGATCCCGCCGTACACGAGGAACACCACGACGGCCAGCAGGATCTGGCGCAGATCGCGGCTGAAGATGCCACGGGTCAGCAGGTAGGTGAGCCAGCCGAAGATCAGTCCCGAGATGCCCATCGTGACCGAATGGGGAGGGGCGAGCAGCCAGACCACCAGCCCGGACGACGTCACCGACGCGATCGCGGAGACCACCAGCCGCTGCAGGCTCGACAGCAGGATCACGACGCCGAGCACGAAAAACGGCACCGAGTTGCCGATGAGGTGTCCCCAGTCGTGGTGGATGAGCGGCGCAGTGTAGATCTGGGGCAGCTCGGTCAGCTCACGCGGGGTCACCCCGAGGGTCTCGAGTGCCGAGCCGCTGACCATGTCGACCAGTTCCAGCACCCAGAGCAGCGCGAGCCAGCAGCCCATGACGAACGCAGCGGGGACGAGCGTGAACCGCTCGCCCCGGCGCGGCAGGGCGGGCGGCGAGGGAAGCCGGCTGGTCATGGCGTCCAGTGTGCCAGGGGCCCGCGCGCCGCCTACGCTGACCCCGTGCTCACGGCGGACATCGGCATCATCGGCGGCTCGGGCTTCTACTCGTTCTTCTCCGAGGCGGAGAGGGTCGAGCTGACCACCCCGTTCGGCGACCCCTCCGGGCCGCTCACGATCGGCGAGGTCGCCGGACGCCGTGTCGCGTTCCTGCCTCGCCACGGCGAGCGCCACCAGTTCCCGCCGCACCGGGTGAACTACCGCGCCAACCTCTGGGCGCTGCGCTCGGTGGGCGTCCGGCAGGTGCTGGCGCCGTGCGCGGTCGGATCGCTGCAGGGGCATCTCGAGGCGGGGGCGTTCGTCGTCCCCGACCAGGTCGTCGACCGCACCTGGGGACGCGAGCACACGGTCTACGGCGAGGTGGGGCCGGTCGTCCACGTCTCGTTCGCCGACCCCTACTGCCCGAACGGACGCGCGGCGGCCCTCGCATCGGCGTCCGAGGACACCCCGCTCGTCGACGGCGGGACGCTCGTCGTGATCAACGGCCCGCGCTTCAGCAGCCGCGCCGAGTCGCTCTGGCACGCAGCCAACGGCTGGTCGGTCGTCGGCATGACCGGCATGCCCGAGGCGTCCGTAGCCCGTGAGCTGGCCATGTGCTACACGACGGTCTGCTGCGTCACCGACGCGGACGCCGGCTTGGAGGGCGAGGCCGGCGTCACCCACACCGACGTCCTCGCCGTGTTCGCCGACAACATCGAGCGGCTCAAGGCGCTGCTGCTGCGCACGGTCGCCGCCCTGCCGGACGCCGCCGCGTCCGCCGACTGCCCCTGCCGCCGCGCCCTCGACGGCCTGCGGCTGCCGTTCGACCTGCCGGGCGAGCAGCCAGCTGGGCGGCCAATCCGTGGCGAAGGGTCGGTGGACGAGGGGCCCACCGCCGGATGAGCCCGTCCGTCTTCCCCGACGGCGACCCGGCCCCCGAGGACGGGGCCCTGCCTGCGTTAGCGCTGGCCGAGCTGCCCAGGCGGGGGTTGAGCGCGTACGTCCACGTGCCGTTCTGTTCGACGCGCTGCGGCTACTGCGACTTCAACACCTACACCGCGGCCGACTTGGGAAGCGCTCCGGGCGCCTCCCGCCAGGCCTACCTGGATGCGATCGCCGCCGAGATCGGCCTCGCGCACCGAGTGCTCACGGATACTGGAGACTTATGGCCCGACTACGGGCCAAAACCCTCCACTACGACGCACGGCGGGGCCCTGCGGACCGTCTTCTTCGGCGGAGGGACGCCCACGCTGCTGCCTCCCGACCAGTTGGGCGGCCTCCTCGGACGCTTCCACGACACCTTCGGGCTCGCCGGCGACGCCGAGGTCACCACCGAGGCCAACCCCGACTCGGTCACACTCGAGTCGCTCCGCGCCCTGGTCGAGGCCGGGTTCAACCGCATCTCGTTCGGCATGCAGTCGGCCGTGCCCCACGTCCTGCGCGTCCTCGACCGCACCCACACCCCCGGACGCGCCCTGGACGCCGTCGCCTGGGCCCGCGACGCCGGCTTCGACTCGGTCTCGCTCGACCTCATCTACGGGACGCCGGGGGAGTCCGCCGACGACTGGCGCCGGTCCCTGGACGCCGTGCTGAGCGCCCAGCCCGACCATCTCTCGGCCTACTCGCTCATCGTCGAGCCCGGGACGCCGCTGGCCCGTCGCATCCGGCGCGGCGAGCTGCCCGCCCCCGACGAGGACCGCCACGCCGACCTCTACACCCTCGCCGACGCCACGCTCACCGCGGCGGGCTACGAGTGGTACGAGGTCTCCAACTGGGCCCGCCCCGGACACGAGTGCCGCCACAACCTCGCCTACTGGCGCGGCGACCACTGGTGGGGCTTCGGCCCCGGCGCCCACTCCCATGTCGGCGGCGTCCGGTGGTGGAACGTCAAACACCCGTCCCACTACGCCCGAGAACTGGCCGAGGGCCGCTCCCCGGCGGCCGGACGCGAGACCCTCACGGCGTCCGAGCGACGCGTCGAACGCGTGCTGCTCGAGCTGCGCCTCCGGCATGGCCTGCCGCTCGGCGGCGTCCTCACGCCCACGGAGCGAGCCCGCGTCCCGCGCCTGATCGCCGACGGCCTGGCCACCACCACAGACGACCGAATCACCCTCACCCTGCCCGGACGCCTGCTCGCCGACGGTGTCGTCCGCGACCTCCTGGACTAGCCGGACTAGGGTTCCAGGCGTGGACCGCTACAGCAACGACGTGCTCGCCAAGGGCTGGCAGCAGGCCGGACGCCGCCGCCCGGCGACCCCCACCCCGGTCGAGCGCGAGATGGTGCTTGAGGAGCCGAGTTCGGGCTTCGTCGGGGCGGTCGTCGGCTGGGAGAACGGCCTTGTCGTGCTCGAGGACCGCCGCGGCAAGCGCCGCAGCTTCCCGTTCGGACCCAACTTCTGGCTCGACGGCGCGCCGGTCGACCTGAAGCCGCCGGTCCGCGTCCAAACCGCGCGCGACAAGGCCCAGGAGTACAACAGGACGCACACGGCGTCCGGCTCGCGCGTCGGCCCGACGGCTCCGGCCAAGGTCGCCCTGCCGTCGCGCATCTACGTCGAGGGACGCCACGACGCCGAGCTCGTCGAGAAGGTCTGGGGCTCCGACCTGCGCCACGTCGGGGTCGTCGTCGAGTACCTCGGCGGCATCGACGACCTGCCCGCGATCGTGGACGCCTTCGCCCCCGAGCGTGGACGTCGCCTCGGCGTTCTGGTCGACCACCTCGTCCCGGGCACGAAGGAGGCCCGGATCGTCGAGCGGGTGACCGGCGAGCACGTCCTGGTCACCGGCCACGAGTTCATCGACATCTGGGCGGCGGTGCGCCCCGAGCGGCTCGGGATCGAAGCCTGGCCCGCCGTCCCGCGCGGCCAGGACTGGAAGCACGGCATCTGCCAGGCCCTCGGCTGGCCCCACGCCACCCAGGCAGACATCGCCGCCGCCTGGAAGGCCATCCTGCGTCGCGTCGAGTCCTTCAAAGACCTCGACACCGGCCTGCTCACCTCGGTCGAGCGACTCATCGACTTCGTCACCGAGGACCACCTGGACCGGGATTCCTGACATGGACGCCGACGCCGTAGCCGAAGCCATCGTCGATGTCGCCGCACGGCTGATCCTGCCGCGGTTCGGGCGGCTGCGTCCCGACGAGGTGGACGCCAAGAAGCCCGGCGACCTCGTCACCGTCGCCGACACCGAGGCCGAGGCGGCCCTGACCGCGATCCTCCAGGCCGACGATCCAAGAGCCCTCATCGTGGGGGAGGAGGCATCCTTCGCCGACCCCTCCCTCGTCGACGCGCTTCCCGAAGCCGACCACGCCTGGGTCGTCGACCCCGTCGACGGCACCAACAACTTCGCCCAGGGTGACCCGCGCTTCGGCGTCCTGGTGGCCGAGCTGCGCGGAGGCGAGACCGTCCGCGGCTGGATCTGGCAGCCGGTCGCCGGCCGCATGTTCGTGGCCGAGCTGGGCGCGGGCGTCCGGTGCAACGGCGAAGAGCTCGGACGCCTCAGCGCCGCCGAGCCCGCCCGCGGCCGCGTCCCGGGACGCCTGCGTCGCATGCCACCGCCCGGCTTCGACCTGCGGCCCACCTCGCGCAGCTGCGCGGTCGACTACCCGCTGCTGCTCACCGGCGAGACCGATCTGCTGGGTTTCACCCACCACCACCCCTGGGACCATGCCGCCGGCGTCCTCATGCTGAACGAGCTGGGCGGCTACGCGGCTATGCATGGCGGCGGCCCGTGGCGTCCGGGCGACAGCGGCCGCCTACTGTTCCTCGCGGCGTCCGAGGATCTGTGGCGCCGCGCCGACGCGGCGCTGGTGACCGACGCGATCCTGGGCCTTTGATCGTAACCGCGTGGGATCGAACACGATCCCATGTCCGAATGCTTACGACCGTGTGGGCCGATCGCTAGAGTGAGCGCATGGCCAACGCAATTCCACCGGCCGACACCAAGCTGTACCCGCAGGAGCGACACAACCGGATCCTCGAACTGGTCGCGACGCGGGGGCGGGTGGAGGTGACGACTCTCGCGGACGAGCTGGACGTCACCACCGAGACGATCCGGCGCGACCTCACCAAACTTGTGCGGCAGGGCCTCGTGCGCCGCGTCCACGGCGGCGCGATCCACGTCGAGCGGCTCGGCTACGAGCCGACGATGAGCGTCCGCGGCGAGCGGTTCGCCGCCGAAAAGGAGCGCATCGCCCGCGCGGCGCGCGACCTGATCCCCGACGGCGGCTCGATCCTGTTCGACTCGGGCACGACGACGATGAGCCTGATCCGGCTGCTGCCCCAGGGACGCCCCCTCACCGTCGTCACCAACTCGATCCCCGGCGCCGCGCTGCTCGCGGCGATGCCGAAGGTCGAGTTCTACCTCCTCGGCGGACGCGTCCGCGCCCGCACGGCCGCGGCCGTCGGCGGATGGGCGTCCTCGGCGCTGCGCGACCTGGTGATCGACGTCGCGTTCATGGGCACCAACGGGCTGACCGTCGAATACGGCCTGACCACGCCGAACCCCGAAGAGGCCAAGACGAAGGCCGCCATGATCGCGGCCGCCCGGCGGGTCATCCTCCTGACAGACCACAGCAAGGTCGGCGCCGTGCAGTTCTGCAAGTTCTGCGACGTCGCGCAGGTCGACACCCTCGTCACCGACGTCGGCCTGGACGACGAGACCGCCGAGCGCATCTCCTCCCAGGGGCCCGACGTCATCCGCGTCTAGGAGTTCGAAGACCGGACGCCGTCGCGCGCTTCACGCGGCGTCCGAGTCGAAGCCGGGACGCCGTTGGCGCGAGCCCGACGCCGGTGAGGTTGCAGGCGAGCAGGCATGCGAAGGGCCCCGGAGCATTCGCTCCGGGGCCCCGCCTGTCGACCGAACAGGCAGCTCTCAGTGCTGCTCGGCCAGGCTCCACATCGTCCACAGCTCGGTGCGCATGCGCCGGGGCTGGTGGAGGGTGTACAGGATCGCGTTGGCGATGTCGCCCGGCTCCATGAACGGGCCCTTGGCGGGGTCGCCGCCGCCGAAGCGGCCGTCGGCGGCCGCGAAGGCCGTGTTGACGCCGGCGGGGGCGATCACGGTCGTCCGGATGCCCTCGCTGCGCAGCTCTCGGTCGAGCGCGGTTCCCAGGTTGATCTGGGCGCCCTTGGTGGCCGCGTAGACGGCCTCCTTCCCGCCGCCGATCATGAGCCCCGCGACGGAGGCGACGATGACGATGTCGCCGCCGTCGCCCTGGGCGCGGAACCGTTCGACGGCCGAGCGGACCAGCCAGACGGTGCCCTTGATCGTGACGTCGATCATCAGGTTCACCTGATCGACGTCGTAGTCGAGGATGCCGCCGTAGAAGCCGACCGCCGCGTTCGCGACGACGGTGTCGAGGCGTCCGAACGTGTCGACGGCCGCCTGGACGAGGGCGTCGCTCGTGGCCGGATCGCGGGTGTCGCCGACCACGATCGCGACGCGGTCGGCGCCCCACTCCGCCTGCAGCGCCTCGAGCGGCTCGGCGCGGAGGTCGCCGGCCACCACGTTCGCGCCGGCCTGCAGGGCCCCGCGGGCGGTGGCGCCGCCGATCCCGCCGCCCGCCCCGGTGACGACGACCGTCGTGCCCGTCAGGTCACGGGTCAGGGGAACGCTCATCTCTGCCTACTCCTCGGATCGAAACGGATCACTTGATGGCGCCCATGGACAGGCCACGGACGAGCTGCTTCTGGGCGACCCAGCCGGCGATGATCACGGGCAGGGCTGCCAGGGTCGCCGCCGCCGACAGCACAGCGAGGAACTGGCCGCGTCCGTCGACGAAGCTGCCCAGGAACGGCGGCGTCGTGCGGGCCTCCGAGCTGGTCAGCAGCAGGGCGAAGAAGTACTCGTTCCACGAGAAGATGAAGCAGATCAGCGCGGCGGACGCGACGCCCGGAAGGATCAGCGGCAGCACCACCCGCACCATCTCGCGGAAGAGCCCGGCCCCGTCGACGCGCGCCGCCTCGACGATCTCGAACGGCACCTCCAGGAAGAACGAGCGGAGCATCCACACGGTCACGGGCAGGTTGATCGAGGCGTACAGGATGCCGAGCATGACGATGTTGTCCAGCAGGCCGACGGTCTTCAGCACCATGTAGATGGGCAGGATGACAGCGGCGAGGGGCATGAACCGGGTCGAGATGAAGAACGACAGCGCGTCCTCGACCCTCTTGATCTTCCGGATGCTCAGCGCGTAGGCCGCCGGGACGCCCAGGAGGACCGCCAGCAGGGTGGCGAGGACCGAGGCGATGATCGAGTTGCGCAGGTTGCCGGCCATGCCGCGCTCCATGGCGGTGCGGTAGCCGTCGAGCACCGGCTCGAAGATGAACCGCGGGTTCACCGAGGACGCGAGCGACTCGGGCTTGAACCCGTTGAGGAACATCCAGAACACGGGGAAGAAGAACAACAGGACGAGGATCCACGTGACGACGCTGATGATCGCGCCGCGAGCCTTCGAGTTCATCGTTCTCCTCCGGACATGAAGACCTTGAACAGGGTGCGCAGGGCGATCGTGGCGACGATGAGCGTCAGGATGACGGTGACGACGCCGTACGCCGCCGCCTCTCCGACGTTCAGGCCGATGAACGCCCGCTCGTAGAGCAGGTAGGCCAGCGTCTTCGTGCCACCGGTGCCCTTGGTCATGATGGCGATCGGGTCGAAGACCTGGAGGATGATGACGGTGCCCAGCAGCGTGCCGATCTCGATGTACATCCGCAGGTGGGGCAGCGTGATGAAGCGGAAGGTGTTCCACGCGCTGGCGCCGTCGACGCGGGCGGCCTCGAGCACGTCGTTGCCCTGGCCCTGGAGGCCCGCGAGCAGGATCAGCATCATGAACGGGGTGAACTGCCAGGTCAGCACGATGACGACGGTCCACAGCGGCAGGTCGGTGCTCCAGGCGATCACGGGCAGGCCGACCTGGCGCAGCGCCCAGTTCACCATTCCGATGTTGGTGTCGAACATCGAGAACTTCCAGATGAGCGCGGCACCGGCCGGCATCAGCAGGAACGGGGTGATCATCAGCGTCCGGGCGATCGCTCGTCCCGGCAGCTTGCGGTCGAGCAGGATCGCGAAGAGCAGGCCGAAGAGGAGCGACAGGATCACCGACAGGGCGGTGATCAGGACCGTCGCGATGACGGACGGCACGAGATCGCCGGAGGTGAAGACCGAGACGTAGTTGGCGAAGCCGATGAAGCCGATCTGGGCCGGGTACAGCAGGTTCCAGCGCATGGTCGAGAACCCGATGGTGATGAGGAACGGGATCTGGGTCAGCAGGAGCAGGAAGATGAACGCAGGCAGGAACAGCGAGCGGTTCGTTCGCGCGGTCTTGATGCGGATCAGGTCCCTGGCCCGCGCGGTCTCCTTGAGCGTGGCCTGGTGAGTCGTGCTGGGCGTTGTCATGGGTATGAGGTACCCCTTCTGGAGGTCAGAGTTGGCGGGGACGGATGGTGGGGCCGCAGGACGGCCCCACCATCCGATCGGTCAGAGGTCAGCCCTTACTTGTGGGCGTCCCCGGCCTTCTGCGCCAGTGTCTGGCACTTGCTGAGCGCGTCGTCGATCGTGGACCGGTTCGCGATGTAGTCCGCGACGAGCTGGGCGCACTGGTTGCCGACGTCCTGGAACTCCGGGATCGAGACGTACTGGATTCCGACCCAGGACTGCGGGTTGACGCCCGGCTGCTTCGGGTTGACCGAGGTCATGACCTCGAGCGTGATCGGCGCGTACGCCGCCGCCGCCGTCTTGTACTCGGGGATCGAGTACGTCGACGTGCGGGCGCCCGGGGGAACCAGGGACCAGCCGAGCTTGGTGCCGACGAGCTTGTGGTAGTCCTTGCTGGTGGCCCACTTCACGAAGTCGATGGCCGCAGCCTTGTTCTTCGTGGTCTTCGGGATGGCCAGGTTCCAGCTCCACAGCCAGCCGGACTCCTTCGTCTTCACCACGGGCATGTGGGCGTAGCCCATCTTGCCCTTGACGGCGGACCCGTCGGCTTCGAGCATCGAGGCTGCCACGGAGGCGTCGGCCCACATCGCGGCCTTGCCCTCCTTCAGGGCGGTCAGGCACTCGTTGAAGCTGTAGGAGACGGGGTCCTTCTCACCGGACTGGTCGAGCATCGTCTTGTAGAAGGTGACTGCTTCCTTCCACTCGGGCGTGTTGACGGTCGCGTTCCACTTGTCGTCGTACCAGTTGCCACCGAACGTCTGGACGACGGTCGTCAGCGGCGCGAACAGGTCGCCCCAGCCGGGCTTGCCACGCATGCAGATGCCGGCCGTGTCCGCCGTCTTCAGCTTCTGTGCCGCGGCGGCCACCTCCTGCCAGGTGGGGTTGTTCGGCATCGTGACGCCGGCCTTGGCCAGCATCTCCTTGTTGTACATGAGGATCGACGACTCGCCGTAGAACGGCACCGCATACAGCTTTCCGTCCACCGACAGCGCTTCGCGCACCGGAGGCAGCAGGTCGTTGATGTCGTAGTTGGCGTCCGCGCTCAGGTCGGGGGTCAACTCGACCAGCCAGCCGTTCTTGCCCCACTGCGGCGCCTCATACGAGCCGATGGTGACGATGTCGTACTGACCGGCGCCGCTCGCGACGTCAGCGGTGACGGCGCTGCGAAGGTCGCCCTCCTCCATGACCTGGAACTTGACGGTCACGCCCTTGTGCGTCGATTCGTACTCGGTCTTGAGCTTCTCCATGTCCTTCATCTGGCCGTTGTTGACCGTGGCCAGGTTCAGGGTGACGTTGCCGCCGGGCGCCGCCGTCGTGGCACCGCCCGTCGACCCCCCGGACGAACAGGCGCTCAGCGCCAAAGCGACGCCCATCATGCTGGCGCCGATCGCCAGGCCTTGCTTCTTCCAGCGCATCCCAACTCCTTCACTCGGGGACTGCATAGCTGTGGTGGGACAGATATGCATGCGTTTCCCGAACCCCTGTAGGTCTGGTCTCCCCCGCGAACCGGGGTTCGGACTTGCGGCTAATGTAAGGACGCGCCGAGCTGTTGGCCACGCCCTTGCCGTTGACTTTTCGATACTATTTTCCGAAGATCGACCCACCTGGCACGAACGCGACGACGCAGGCCATGGGGGACTTCGGCGCGTCAGCATCCGAGTCGGCGGAGGGGACCATGACGGTTTTGTACCGGTCCGGCCGGTCGCGGGAAGGCTCAGGTGAGCCGGAGCGCACCGACCGGCAGCGCGAAATGCATCAGTCGCCCCGTCCGGCCCCGCCGCCGAGGCTGGAAGTCATTCCGCCCCACCCCGAGCAGTCCTTCCGGGTGCTCTCGCACGACTTCCCGAGCCAGATCTGCGGCTGGGGATCGCACCCCGAATACGAGATCCATCTCATCACGAAGACCCACGGCAGCTTCATCGTCGGCGATCACGTCAGCACCTTCGGCCCGGGTCACGTCAGCATCATCGGTCCAAACCTGCCCCACGACTGGGTGAGCGACGTCGAGCCAGGCGAGGTCGCCACCGACCGCGACACCGTCATCCAGTTTACCGAGGAGTGGATCCGCGCCTGCATGAAGCTGATTCCCGAGTTGCACGAGCTCGACGAGATGCTCAGCCTGTCCCGGCGCGGCATCGTGTACTCGGGGGCCACGGCCTGGCGCGCGGCCGAGCGCATGCAGAAGGTGCTGCACAGCGAGGGCGCGCAGCGGCTGTCGCACCTGTTCAGGCTGCTCGCGCTCCTGTCCCGCGCGCCGATCGAGGAGCGGCAGGCCGTTGCCAGCGAGTGGCTGGCCCAGCCCACGGACGCCGGCGCCCGCGCGGCGGTCGAGGCCGGCATCCACTACGTCCTGGAGAACCTCTCCGGCGAGGTGCGGCTGTCGACCGCGGCGAAGCTGGCCTACATGTCCGAGCCCACGTTCTCGAAGTACTTCAAGTTCGCCACGGGCATGACGTTCTCCAACATGGTCAAGAAGCTGCGGGTCGCCCAGGCCCGCCGGCTCCTGGATTCGACCGACTACCCGATCACCCAGGTGGCGCTGCAGAGCGGCTACAAGAACATGGCGAACTTCAACCGGCAGTTCCTCTCCGAGGTGGGCACCACCCCCACGAAGTACCGCCGGCTGGAGAGTTCCCAGAAGCCGCCGTCGGAGGTGCTCAGCCTCGGGCTGCGCGCTCCCGACGAGCCGTAGGAGCCCGCGGGTCATTGGTCTGAGGACCGGACCAGCACACTCCTTGGAGGCCGCGGCGGACGCCCAGCCGCACCCTAGGCGTCCGCCCTCTCGCCCGGCCGAGGGACGTCAGGACGCCAGGACGTCGTCCAGCGTCGCATGGACGCCCCGCTCGGCGAGCGACGTGCGGGCGGCCAGGAATTGCCGGCGGAACGACTCGTCGCGGCCCAGGTCGCCGAACAGAGCCTCGATCTCGACGAACGCCGTCGGCGAGGGGTCCAGGGCGGCCGCGGTCATGGCGTCCGCGCTGACGTCCGGCGGCACCTGGTCGCCCGAGATGACGCCGCGTCCGATGAGCGCCCAGTACTCGGCCCAGGCGGCCACCAGGGTCGCTCCCAGGGGCACCGGACGCCCGGCGTCCACGTTCTCCTTGATCGACGGCAGGGCGAACGTCGGCATCCGGTTGGAGCCGTCGGTCGACAGCCTGACGAGGGTGTCCTTCATCCGCGGATTGCTGAACCGCTCGATGAGCTTCGCCATGTACGCCTCGAGGTCGATGCCCGGCAACTCGCCGAGCGTCGGGGCGGCCTCCTTGGCCATGTACTGGCGCAGGAACTCGGCGATGCGCTCGTCGCGCATCGTCTCGTCGACGTAGACGTAGCCCAGGGGTGCGCCGAGGTACGCCAAAGCCTGGTGGCTGGCGTTCAGCAGGCGCAGTTTCATGAGCTCATAAGGCTTGACGTCCTCGACGAACTGCGCACCGACCTTCTCGACCTCGGGGCGTCCGATCGTGAACTCGTCCTCGATGATCCACTGGACCCACTCCTCGCCCGGAACGGGCCAGCGGTCCTCGATGCCGAACGCCTCCTGCACCGCCGCACGGTCGGCGTCCGTCGTCGCGGGCACGATGCGGTCGACCATGCAGTTCGGGAAGGCCACGTTCGCGTCGATCCAGGCGGCCAGGTCGGCGTCCAGCAGCCGGGCGAACGACGTGACGGCCTGCCGGGCGTACATGCCGTTGCCCTGCAGGTTGTCGCAGGACAGGACGGTGAACGGCGGCACGCCGGCGTCCCGGCGGCGGCGCAGGGCCTCGACGATGTAGGCGAACGCGGTGCGCGGGTTCTCGAGGTGCTCGACGTCGTGCAGGACGGACGCGTCCTCGGCCGCGAACTCGCCGGTGGCGGGGTTCTTGAGGTAGCCGCCCTCGGTGACGGTCAGGCTGACGATGCGGACGGCCGGGTCGACGAGCCGCTCGTAGACGGTGTCGGCGTCCTCGGGACCGAACAGGTACTCCTTGACCGAGCCCACGACGCGGGGTTCAAGCGACCCGTCGGCGTGACGCAGGACGAGGGTGAACAGGCAGTCCTGCGCGCGCATGGCGTCGCGCATGGCGGCGTCCTGGGGCAGGACGCCCACCCCGCAGATCGCCCAGTCGAGCCCCTCGCCGGCCTCCATGAGACGGTCGAGGTACATCGCCTCGTGCGCCCGGTGGAAGTTGCCGAAGCCGAAGTGGACGATGCCGACCGACGTCTTCTCACGGTCGTACCCGGGTACGGGCACCGTCAGGGACGAAACGGTGGCGTTGTTGAGGGCGGTCATCGGCGGGTTCCTTTCTCGCAGCGGAGGTTGGGGTCTCGACTACCCGCATGTAACCAAGGTTCGTCCCGGTTGGACACACCTGACGGCCCGCGCGACAGGATTGGATCAGGAGAGGCTCTGGATTGCACAGATCGGACGCCGGTGTGCGGTCGGGACGCCGCCGAGAGGCCGCCGTGACCGGTGCCCCCGGACGTTCGGGGCGTCTCCGGGACATCCCTCGATTGTGGGCGGTCCGGCAGGCGGGCAGGGTGGGGGCATGAAACTCGCTCTGCACATCCTCGCCACGGCGGTCGCCGTGGGGGTGGCCGCCTTCCTGGTGCCAGGCATCACGCTCAACGGGCCGACCCCGGCGTCCCGCATTCTGGCGCTGCTCGTCGTCGCGATCGTCATCGGCGTCGTCAATGCGGTCGTGCGGCCGCTGGCCACCATCCTGTCGGCCTGCCTGGTGCTGGTGACGCTCGGACTGTTCCTGTTCGTCATCAACGCCGGCATGCTGCTGCTCGCGTCGGCGATTGCGCAGTGGCTCGGCTTCGGCTTCTACGTCGACGGCATCGTGCCGGCCCTGATCGGCTCGATCATCATCAGCATCGTCAGCGGCATCATGAACAGCGTGCTGGGCACCAAGCACGACTGACGCTCTACGCCGGCCGCGTCCGGGTCAATGGATGACCTTGAGCGGCCGGCCCACTTTTCCCTTCGCCTTCAGCTGCGCGTAGACCGCCGGCACGACGGCCTCGAACGCGGCCGGCGGGAACGGCCAGTCGCCCTTGCCGATCACGTCGTCCAGCGTGGCGCCGGAGGCGAACAGATACTCCAACTGCAGGTAGACCCCGGCGAGTTGACCCCGCTGGTCCACCGCGAAGATGCGGTCGACCGGCTCGCCGTGGCCGGGCACGACGACGCTGTCGGCACGCAGCGTCCCGAGGATCCCGTCCAGCGCCACCGGCCAGCCCGCCAGGTCGGCGTCCGGGCCCGCCTGCGGCGGACCGGATTCCTCCAGCAGATCGCCCGCGAACACGACCCGGGCGTCCGGGACCAGCACGGCGACGTCCCCGGGGGAGTGGCCCGGCCCGAAGTGGACCGCCTCGACGTGGCGTCCGCCCAGATCGATCGTCACGGCGAGCCCGAAGGTGCGGTTGGCCTCGGCGAGGTCGGACTCGTCAAGACCCAGGGACGCCAGTTCCGCGGCCAGCTCGGGGTTGGCCCGCACGGACGCCGCCACGCTGGCGTGGGCGTACGTGGCGACGTCGGCGAACGCCGCCAGCCCGTAGGCGTGGTCGTAGTGGTGGTGGGTCACGACGGCGGCGATCAGCGGGGCGTCCGCGGTGCGCTCGGCGGCGTCCCGGATCGCGCGGCCCTGAGCCGGCGAGGACCCGGTGTCGACGACGAGGCAGCCGGACGCCCCGGCCACGAGTCCGATGTTGACGGACGCCGGCTCGGCGACCGCGCGCCACACCCGGTCGGCGACGGGCTCGAAGGGCGACAGGCTGAACGTGGGCTGCACGCCCCGAAGGTACCCCACGCGGCTGTCCGGGCCGCTTGGAGTAAGCTGGCACTCCGAACCGGCGAGTGCCAAGGTGCGTGCTGAGCACGAGTCCTGAGGAGGTGGCGAGATGGACGACCGCAAGCTCGAGATCCTGCGCGCCATCGTCACCGACTACGTCTCCTCGCGGGAGCCCGTGGGCTCGCGCGCGCTGGTCGAGCGGCACAACCTGCGGGTGTCGCCGGCGACCGTCCGCAACGACATGGCCGTGCTGGAGGAGGAGGGCTACAT
Source organism: Propioniciclava sp. (assembly GCA_036803965.1). Taxonomy (GTDB): domain Bacteria; phylum Actinomycetota; class Actinomycetes; order Propionibacteriales; family Propionibacteriaceae; genus Propioniciclava. The sequence goes on along the minus strand of DAIRTI010000026.1, from coordinate 18,314 downwards.
CGCCCAGCCCCACACGAGCGCCGGGCGCATCCCCACCGACAAGGGCTACCGTCTGTTCGTCGACCGGCTGGGGCAGGTCAAGCCGCTCAGCCCGGCCGAGAAGCGCGCCATCTCGACGTTCATGGCCGGTGCGCTCGACGTCGACGACATCGTCCGCCGCACCGTGCGGTTGCTGGCGCAGATCACCCGGCAGGTGGCGATCGTCCAGTACCCGGTGGTGAACTCGGCGACGATCCGGCACGTCGACGTCGTCGAGTTGTCCGCGGAGCGTGCGCTGGTCATCGTCGTCAACTCCTCCGGGCGCATCGAGCAGCGTCCGATCGAGTTGGCCACCTCCGACGAGGCCGCGTTGAACGCCGTCCGGGCGCTGGTCAACGACGCCCTCGTGGGGCTGACGCCCGCGCAGGCGGCCGAGCGCCTCGGCGTCCTGCCCGATCAGCTGCCCCCGGCCGCCCGGGCCGCGGCCGGCGTCGTGGTCGCCACGCTGCTGGAGATGATGGCGTCCGACCCCGCGATGCGCGTGGTGGTCGGCGGCGTCCCGAACCTGACGCGGTTCGGCGACCAGTTCGAGACGACCGTCAAGCCCGTCCTGGAGGCGCTGGAGGAGCAGGTCGTTCTGCTGCGCCTGCTGGGCGAGGCGACGACGTCGGCCGACGTCACCGTGCGGATCGGCCACGAGAACACCTACGAGCCGCTGCAGACCACGTCGGTGGTCGCCAGCACCTACGGCTCGGCCGACGACGTCTGGGCGACGCTCGGAATCGTCGGGCCCACCCGTATGGACTACCCGTCCACCATCGCATCCGTGCGCGCCGTCGCACGGTACGTCAGCCGGTTCCTGGCAGAAGGATGACGCGTGAGCGCTGATTACTACGAGACCCTTGGCGTGCGGAAGGACGCTTCCGCCGACGAGATCAAGAAGGCCTACCGCAAGCTGGCGATGCAGTACCACCCCGACGTGAGCGACGCCGCGGACGCCGCCGACAAGTTCAAGCAGATCCAGGAGGCCTACGAGGTCCTGCACGATCCGCAGAAGAAGTCGATCTACGACCGCGGCGGCGACCCGATGGGCTCCGGCGCCGGCATGGGCGGCTTCGGGGGCTTCGGTTCGGCGCAGGGCTTCGACATGGGCGACCTGTTCGGGGCGATGTTCGGGCAGGCGGCCTCGCGCGGGCCGCGGTCGCGCGTCCGGCGCGGCCAGGACGCCCTCGTGCGTCTCGCGCTGACGCTCGCCGAGGCGTCCTTCGGGGTGACGAAGCCGCTGACCGTCGACACCGCGGTGATCTGCCCGTCGTGCCAGGGCTCGGGGTCCACCGACGGCACGCAGCCGGTGCAGTGCACGACCTGCCACGGCCAGGGCGACGTGACCACCGTGCAGCGGTCGTTCCTCGGCGACATCCGCACCGTTCAGCCGTGCCCGAACTGCCGCGGCTACGGCACCATCATCCAGCACCCCTGCGGGGAGTGCTCCGGTGAGGGACGCGTCCGCAGCACGCGCACGATCAACGTCAAGATCCCGCCGGGCGTGTCGACCGGCAACCGGGTCCACCTCGACTCGCAAGGCGAGGTCGGCCCCGGTGGGGGGCCCGCCGGCGATCTGTACGTCGAGATCACCGTCCTGCCGCACGAGGTGTTCCGCCGTGACGGCGACAACCTCGAGATGGTCGTCAAGCTGCCGATGACCGCGGCGGCGCTGGGCACCGACGTCCAGCTGACCACGCTGGAGGCCGACCGCGACGGCGTGGACGCCCCCGAGGCCCACGTCTCACTGCACGTCCCGGGCGGGACGCAGTCCGGGACGCGCCTGGTGGTAGCCGGTCGCGGCGTGCCGCGGCTGCGCGGCGGGGGACGCGGCGAGCTCGGCGTTACGCTGTTGGTGCAGACCCCGAAGCATCTGGACGACGCCCAGCGCGACCTGCTGCGCCAGCTCGCCGAGCTGCGCGGTGAGACCCGTCCCGAGGCGTCGGTGGACAAGCACCGCAAGGGCATGTTCGACCGGATCAAGGACGCGTTCACGTGACAGAGGCACTCTTCCTCGCCGAGTTCGAGGATCCCCAGGTCGGCGACGAGATCACGCTCGCCGGCGACGAGGGGCGGCACGCGGTCGCCGTGCGCCGCATCGCGGTCGGGGAGACGATCCTGCTGGCCGACGGCGCCGGCGCGGCCGTGCGCGGCCCCGTGCTGTCGACCGACAAGGCGAGCCTCGTCATGCGGGTCGAGGACGTGCTGAGCACGCCGGCGCCGCGGTTGCGGTTCATCGCTGCGCAGGCGTTGGCCAAGGGTGACCGGGCCGAGCTGGCCGTCGAGGTGCTGACCGAGCTCGGCATCGACGAGGTCGTGCCGTGGCAGGCGTCCCGCTCGATCGTGAAGTGGGTGCCCGACCGTGCCGAGCGGCACCTGGCGCGCTGGCGTTCGGTCGCCCGCGAGGCCACCAAGCAGTCGCGCCGCTTCAGGGTGCCGGTCGTGACCGTGCCGATGTCGACCCGCGAGCTGGCGCTGCGGGTGCCCGAGACGGCGTTGACGCTGGTCCTGCACGAGGGAGCTGAGCGGGCCCTGACGTCCGTGACGCTGCCGGACGCCGGCGACGTCATGCTCGTCGTCGGGCCCGAGGGCGGGGTCGCCCCCGACGAGCTGGAGGCCCTGGTCGAAGCCGGCGGCGTCGCGGTCAAGCTGAGTGACGGCGTCCTGCGCACGTCGACCGCGGGGGTCGTGGCGCTCGCCCAGCTGCAGGCGATCGAGCAGCTGACGGCTCGGTGAGCGGCGCCGAGGCGTCCCAGGACGACCAGGGCGGAGACGCCGATCCGGCGTGCTCGGTTGTCGGCGTGCACGGCTCTGACCGGCCATCGTTCTCGTTCGAGGTCGGCACGCGTCTCCCGGATGCCCTGGGTCGCACGGGCGTCATCCGGACGCCGCACGGCTCGATCCGTACCCCGGCGTTCGTCGTGGTCGGCACGAAGGCAACCGTCAAGGCGGTGCCGCCCGAGGCCGTGGCCGCGCTCGGCGCCCAGGCGGTGCTCGCCAACGCCTACCACCTGTTCCTGCAGCCCGGCTCCGACCTCGTGGACGCCGCCGGCGGGCTCGGCGCGTTCATGAATTGGCCCGGCCCGACGTTCACCGACTCGGGCGGCTTCCAGGTGATGAGCCTCGGGGTCGGGTTCAAGAAGGTGCTCGCCATGGACACCGCCGGGCTGGCGGCGTCCGACATCGTGGCGCCCGAGCGGGAGCGGATGGCCCACGTCGACGAGGACGGGGTGACCTTCAAGTCGTTCCTCAACGGCGACCGGCACCGGTTCACGCCCGAGGTCAGCATGCGGGTGCAGCACGAGCTGGGCGCCGACATCATGTTCGCCTTCGACGAGCTGACCACGCTGGCCGACGACCGGGCCTACCAGGAGGCGTCCGTCGCCCGGACCCACCGCTGGGCCGAGCGCTGTCTGCGGGCGCACGGCGAGCTGACGGCGTCCAGGACCCATCGTCCCTACCAGGCGCTGTTCGGGGTGGTCCAGGGGGCGCAGTACGAGGACCTGAGGCGAGCAGCGGCGTCCGGGCTGGCGGGGCTGGAAGTCGACGGACGCCGCTTCGACGGCTTCGGCATCGGCGGGGCCATCGAGAAGGAGAACCTCGGCTCGATCGTCGGCTGGTGCAGCGAGGAACTACCCGACGACAAGCCACGACACCTGCTGGGCATCTCCGAGCCTGACGACTTCTTCGCCGCCGTCGCGGCCGGCATCGACACGTTCGACTGCGTCAACCCGTCGCGGGTCGCGCGCAACGGGGCGATCTACACGGCGTCCGGACGCTACAACGTCGTCACCGCGGCCAACCGCCGAGCGTTCGTGCCGCTCGAGGACGGCTGCGACTGCTACACCTGCACGCACTACACGCGGGCCTACCTGCACCACCTGTTCAAGGCCAAGGAGATGCTGAGCTCGACGCTGGCGACGATCCACAACCTGCGGTTCACCGTGCGGCTGGTCGACGGCATCCGCGACTCGATCGAGTCCGGCTGCTTCGCCGAGTTCCGCGACGAGTTCCTGGGCCGGTTCTATGCGGGACGCCGCTGAGTCAGTCGGTCTCGGTGCCGTCCTGGCGCGGGACGAGGACCGCGCGGACGGTGTCCGGCCAGGGAGTCGCTTTCCGCTCGCCGAACGGGACGTGGACGACGACGACGATCCCGGACGCCGCGAGCGCGCGGGGGCGTCCTGCGTACGCCTCGCCCCAGATCTCGAAGGACATCGTCAGCGACGAGTTGCCCAGCCGTTCGACCGTGAGGGTGGTGGTGGTGTCCTGGCCGAAGTCGAGCGGGGCCGAGTAGGTGATGTCGTGCCGGACGCGGGGTGCGGCGGCGAAGTACTCCTCGGTGATTCCGGCGGCGAGCATGAGGTCCAGTTCGGCCGCCTCGATCAGCCGGACGATGAGCCCGTTGTGGTGGTGGCCGGACGCGTCCGTGTCGGACCATTCGACGCGGCGCACGATCGTCGCCGAGCTGGGTAGGCGCTCCATGGCCGCCCATTGTGTCCCACCGCGCTGGGCGGCGGCACCGCTTGGGTCGGCGCCGGGCCCCGATCTTCGCGGCGCCACAGAACGTCGGTGAGGGGTGTTAGCGTCGCATCCGAGATCGAGAACCGGAACCGCTGGGGCTGCTGGTTCGCCTTCCGACAACGCATGGGGGCCTTTCATGGATGACGAGATTCAGCTGATCAGCGACGGCGACGGCATCGCGGTGATCGGGGAGGCGAGGGCGGTCGAACGCTTCCTATCCTCCGAGGGCCTGCCGTCGAGGGAACTCGGGCTGCAACGGCTCGGACCTACTCTTGCTGCCGCGGCAGCAAGCGTCCAAGTGGGATCAGAGGTTGCTGCCCATGCTGGACGCTGGGTAGAGCTGACGGAGCAGTCAGCCCGTATGGCGAAGAGCGTGGGGCTCATGACCAACTCGGAAAGCGGGCTGAGCATGGGCGTGATCTATGCGAGGGGGCAGGCGCAAGGAATCAAGGGAATCGTCCAATTCGCGAAGGGGCCAGGAGCGTTTGCCGTGACCAATCCGGCGGTCTTGGCGGGGGCGGCGGGGATCATGGCGCAGTTTGCGATGCAGCAGACGATGGACGAGATCACCGACTACCTCGCGACGATCGACGAGAAGGTCGACGATGTGCTGCGCGGGCAGAAGGACGCCGCGCTGGCGCAGATGATCGGAGTGGACTTCGTCATCGAGGAGGCCATGACAATCCGCCAGCAGGTGGGCAGGGTCTCTGACGTCACGTGGTCGAAAGTGCAGGCGACCACGGCGACGATCGCGCAAACACAGGCGTACGCGCTGCGACAACTCGACGCGTTGGCGGAGAAGGTCGACTCAAAGGCGAAACTCGGCGACCTTGCCAAGTCGGCCAAGGAGGCCGAGACGACGGTGCGGGAGTGGCTTGCCGTGCTGGCTCGTTGTTTCCAGTTGCAGGACGCCGTCGCCGTGCTGGAACTCGACCGGGTTCTGGGTACGTCTCCGGAGGATCTGGATTCGCACCGCCGTGCGCTGCGGACGGCTCGCAAGAACCGGCTCGAACTCATCGCCCGCTGCACCGAGCAACTGCTGGCGCGCATGGACGCAGCTGCGAGCATGGCGAACTCAAAGGTCCTGTTGCACCCCGTGGCGTCTCGCGCGGTCGTGGATTCGAGCAACCAGGTGGCCAGCGGCGTCATGGTCTTCCAAGGCCGGCTCGGCATCGAACATGATCGCCAGTCTCTGGATGCCAAACGCTGGAAGGATGCGGCAGTCGAGGCGAAGGACAAGGTGCTGGAGACGGGCACAGAGGGCGTCGATGCGGCCAAGCGGCTCGGCGCCGAGACCCTGGACCGCGCAACCGAGGCCTTCCGCTCGGTCGACATCGACGGGGACGGGATCCCCGACAAGCCTCGAGCCCTCACCGCCGTGGAGGACGCAGGGTCGGCCATCAAGGGGAAGACGGCCGAGGCCGTCGGCGTGGTCGGGTCCCTGTTCCGACGCAAGCAAGAGGGCGCTTCCTCACCCGATGTCCCCGAGTCGACGCCAGAGGAATGAGACTGAACGGCTAGTGGTGTGCCGGACGGTGGGCGTCCGGGCTTCGGACGGCAAGCGGCGACAACTCCGTGACCCCGGCTCGGAGCGCGGTGTTGGATGGGATCGTCCCCTCTTGATTCTGCGAAAGGCAGGCCAATGAAGCTCCGCGAAGACGCCCGGTGGGCGCTCGTCGTGCCCACCTCGATGGGCGTCCGGATCACGCCCGAGAACCGGCAGCCCGTGCACACCGCGGACCGCTTCTTCCTGCAGGCCACCAGCGCGGAGACCAACGTCGCCAGCGTCGTGTCGCACCTGGGGGAGCCCACCCTGGTGCTCACGGCGTTCGTGAAGGGCTCGCCGGTCTCGGCCCTGATCAAGGCCGACCTGCGCAAGCGGAACATGAGCTATGAGGGTCCGGAGATCGACCAGGGCGACGCCTGGGGCTTCCGCCATCAGTTCAACATCGCCGACTCCGGCTTCGGCGGACGCGCCCCGCGCGTCTGGAACGACCGCGCCGGCGAGGTCGGCCGCGAGCTGAACGTCGACCAGTTCGACCTCGACCGGCTGTTCGGCACGGAGGGTGTGAAGATCCTGCACCTGTCGGGCCTGATCGCGGCGCTCTCGCCCTCGACCTCGGCGTTCTGCGTCGAGCTGGCCAAGAAGGCCCGCGCGAACGGCACCCTCGTCGCGATGGACCTCAACTACCGCGCCACCTTCTGGAAGGGCCGCGAGGACGAGCTGTCGGCCGCCTTCGACGAGATCGCGAAGAACTGCGACATCCTCTACGGCAACGAGGAGGACTTCCAGCTCTGCCTCGGCATCGAGGGCCCGGAGGCGGGCGGCAAGTCCATCGACGACAAGATCGAGGACTTCAAGGCCATGATCGGCCGCATCAAGGAGCGCTACCCCAACGCCCACTGGATCGGCACCTCCCTGCGCGAGGTCGTCTCGGCCAACCACCACAAGTGGGGGATCCTGCTGTGGAACGACGGCGAGTTCTACCTCGCCCCCCTGCGCGACATCGACGTCATCGACCGCATCGGCGGCGGCGACGGCTCGGTGGGTGGGGTGCTCTACGGCATCCTCCAGGGCTGGGACGTCGAGAGGTGCGCCCAGTTCGGCTGGGCCACCGGGGCCCTGGCGGCCACCTCGCTGTACGACTACGGCGCCCCGGCCGACGAGAAGCAGGTCTGGGACCTCTGGAAGGGCAACGCCCGGGTCCAGCGGTAGGGGGACGCCGTTGGCGCCGGTCGACGCACTGATCCGGGCCGGGTTTCCGTCGCCCTGGCGACCGACACGCCGCCCGGATCAGGCCCGGCGCTTGCTTGGCCGTCGGCGTCCAGCTGCTTCGTGAGGGTTTGGGATCACAGTCACGTCCGGCGGGGGGAGGTCCCGGCGTGCGGCCACGATGGCGTCCAGCCGGCGCAGGAAGCGCTCCGGCTGATCGCGCAGGGTCGTGGGCGCAACGCCCACCGGCATGATCCCATGCGCGCTGTACAGCGAGTCGGCTTCGACGGTGGCCGCCCAGGCATCCGTTCCGTCATCGCGAAAACCGTCGTGATAGGTCTGCGAGTGCACCTGGATGACGACCGCAGACGCGGGCAGGTATGCGTCCGGGTGTCCCACCAGCGAGCCGTCGGGTGCAAGGATCCCCGGGTTGGGCATGAACTCCAGGCCCGGGCGGTGCGTCTGGAGGAGCTCAGCCAGTCGTGCCTCGGCCACCGACCACAGACCGTCCAGGTAATCGTCGAGCCCGTATCGGACGCCCGAACTCCCATTCCTTCGGCAATTCGCCAACTCCGCCTGCACGCGTGGCGGCGTCGTCATTCGGCACTGAAGCGCCGCCAAGGTCGCCTCCCGGAGACGAGCCGAGGTCGTCTCGCTGAACAGTCCTGCATCGGTGAGCGCCCGCTCGAGCGACACGACACGGATCCCGCCGAGCGTGCGACTAGGCGGGGTGCGGTTTGAGCGGACGGTACGAGCCTCGAGCCGGGCCCGGGCAGTGTGGGACTTGGGCACGAGGAACAGAGGAACGCCGGGCGTCCACGACATCGGGACGCCGTGCCGGGCGAGGGCATGGGCGCCCGTCAGCAGCGCCCCCGGTCCCGCCCACAGGGCGGCGGCGACGATTTGGGCCTCCGAACTGAGATCCCCGCGATGAGGCGCGTAGACAGTCGGGAGGACGCGGCGGCCATACGCCTCCATCAGATGCCGAATCGCGGACTCAGTCCAGCCTGCTGCCAGGAGTTGGGCCCTCGTCGCCAGCCCCGCCTGCCCGGGGATCAGGGGGAACGTACACATGGATGGTCCTCGCTCGGGCGCCGGAGGTGCGCCGTTCGCCCCACACAATGGGCATCCGCCGAGTGATCGAGTCAGGTTGGCCTGAATCTGTGGAAAACCTGGCTCTTCGGGGGAGAGGACGATCAGCCGGGACCATGCCCTGCGAGATCCGGGCCGGATTCGGGTCGCCCTGACGACCGACACGCCGCCCGGATCGGGCGAGTCGGCGGGGCCGCAGCGGCAAGGCGATGACTCAGGCGCCGAGGTCGGCCCGCTGCACGGCGTCCACGGATTCGGGGTCGCCGATCAACCGGACGTCCGCGGCGTCCTTGCGGCCGAAGGTAAACAGCAGCAGCTCGGTGGGGCGTCCGAGGAGGGTGACCGTCGCCGCGCCTGACCGGACCCGCATCGGGGGCTCGTCGGCGTCCGTGCGCTCGAGCAGGACGCCGACCGGAACCTTGGCGAAGAAGCTGCGCCCGAGCTGGCGGAGGCGCTTCCAGACCATGTCCTCGAAGTCGGGGTCGAGGGGACGCCGCGGCAGCCCATTGGCGCGGCGGACGTCCTCGGTGTGGACGTAGTACTCCAGGGCGTTGAAGAGGTCGTCGCCGCCGGGCAGCAGGGTGGCGAGCAGGCGCGGACCCTCCCGCAGCAGGGACGCCAGCTCGACGAACCCGTGGCGCTCGCGGGCGTCCCCCATCTCCCGCTCGGCGAGGTGGGCGAACCGCTGCGAGCCGATGCCGATCAGCGCCTTGATGCTGCGCTCCCGCACCCAGCAGTGCGACGCGAGGTCGTAGGCGCTCCAGCCCTCGCAGAGGGTCGGTGCGTCGGCGCCGACCTCCAGCAGTGCGTCGGAGAAGGCCTGACGTTGCGCGGTGGCGTAACCCATGGACGCGAGCCTAGCCGGACGCCCTCGCCTGCCCCGGGGCAATACCTGTCCGGCGGCGTAGGGAGGCGGTGCCAGAATGGCCGCCGTGACCGACCTCACCCTGACCCCCGACCTGGACGGCTTCCGGGCGGCCGCGTCCGTCGCAGGCTGCCGCGTGATCTCCGTGCACACGCGCCTGCTGGCCGACGACTTCACCCCGGTGGGCCTGTACCACCAGCTGTGCGGCGACCGGACGGGGACGTTCCTGTTCGAGTCCGCCGACAACGGGCAGTGGTCGCGCTACTCGTTCGTGGGCGTTAACGCCGCCGCCACCCTCACCGAGACGGGCGGCCAGGCGGTGTGGCGCTGGTCCGGACGCGCCGTCGCGGGCCTGCCCGCCGGGGGCGACCCGGTCGAGGTCCTGCGCCAGACGATCGCCACGCTCGCGACCCCCCGCACCGACGGCCTCCCGCCGATGAGCTCGGGGCTCGTCGGCTACCTGGGCTACGACGTCGTCCGCCGGCTGGAGCACCTTCCCGACGCCCCGCCCGACGACCTCCACCTGCCCGAGCTGGTCATGATGCTGATGACCGACCTGGCCGTCCTCGACCACCACACCGGCGAGGTCTGGCTGATCGCCAACGCGCTCAACTTCGACGCCTCCGACGAACGCGTCGACGACGCCTACGCGGACGCAGCCGCGCGCGTCCATGCGATGGCCGACCGGCTGTGCCGTCCCGCGGAGGCCCTGGTCGCGGTCGCCAGCCCGGACGCCGACCGTCCGGAAGTCATCCGCCAGCGCACCCAGGCTGAGTACGAGCACCTCGTCGAACAAGCGGTTGAGGAGATCAAGGCCGGCGAGGCGTTCCAGATCGTCGGCAGCCAGCGGTTCGAGGTGCCGTGCGACGCGGACCCCCTCGACGTCTACCGCGTCCTGCGCCGCTCGAACCCGAGCCCGTACCTCTACCTGCTGCGCCTCGACGGGTTCGCGGTCGTCGGCTCCAGCCCCGAGGCGCTGGTCACCGTCGAGGACGGTCGCGCCGTGACCCGTCCGATCGCCGGCACCCGCCCGCGAGGCGCCACCCCCGAGGCGGACGCCGCCCTCGAGGCCGAACTGCTCGCCGACCCCAAGGAACGCGCCGAGCACCTCATGCTCGTCGACCTGGGCCGCAACGACCTCGGACGCGTCTGCGTCCCCGGCACCGTCGAGGTCGTCGAGTTCATGAAGGTGCGCCGTTACAGCCACGTCATGCATCTGGAGGCCGCCGTCGTCGGACGCCTCACCCCCGACCGCACCGCCCTCGACGCGACCCTGTCGTGCTTCCCGGCCGGCACGCTCTCGGGGGCCCCGAAGGTCCGCGCCATGGAGATCATCGACCGCCTCGAGGTCAGCCGCCGCGGCCTCTACGGCGGGGTCGTCGGTTACTTCGACTTCGCCGGCGACAGCGACGTGGCGATCGCGATCCGCACCGCGGTCCTCAAGGACGGCCGCGCCTACGTCCAGGCCGGCGCCGGCCTGGTCGCCGACTCCGTCCCCGCCACTGAGGACGCCGAGTGCCGCAACAAGGCCATGGCCGTCATCCGAGCCGTGCAGGAGGCGTCCGGGCTGGTTCGTGTCCAGCACGACTGAAGCCGGTTTTGCCGTCCACGTCTCCCGACCGCACGCGCATCCAGTCCGGACGGGGTATTTGGCCTGATCGGGTGACGCTGCCGGCGCAGAAGCAGGATCCCCGGGCGGCGATCAAGGACGCCGTGTCCGTCGATCCGACCGGACGCCGCGCAACCGCAGCCGTCGGCGTCCGAACTCGCGCGGGACGCCAGTGGAGTATTGACGGCCGTCCTGGGATGCTGGGGCGGACACGCGAACCGGACAGTGGAGGGAGCAACCGATGACCGAGCACGGACCAGGCGCCCAGCCCGCCCCGCACACGCAGGCACTGCGGGAAGCGGTGATCCCGGCCGGGCAGGGGACGGCCAGCAACGAGGCCTACCTCGCCGCCCAGCCGCTCGCCCACGACGGCCGGACGCTCGCCGCCTGGACCGGCAGCGCGATCGCCGGGGCCGGGTTCGTCGTCTCGACGATCGGCTTCCTGCTGGGCCTCAACTGGCCCGTGATCTGGGCGGGCTTCGGCGTGGTGGCGATCGGCGCGATCGTCGGCCTCGTGATGCGCAACCTCGGCTACGGCGCGCGGGAGAACTGAGTTGGGCGTCCTCGACGAGATCATCGCCGGCGTCCGCGAGGACCTGGCGGCGCGCGAGGCGTCCCTGCCGTTACAGACACTGAGGGACGCCGTCGCGCAACTCCCGCCGACGCGCGACCCGATGCCGCGCTTCCGGGCACCCGAGCTGGCGGTGATCTCGGAGGTGAAGCGCTCGAGTCCGTCGAAGGGGGCGCTCGCCGACATTCCCGACCCCGCCGCGCTGGCGGCCGAGTACGAGGCCGGGGGAGCCGCGGCCATCTCGGTGCTGACCGAGCGGCGCCGCTTCGGCGGCACCCTCGAGGACCTCGTGGCGGTGCGGGCGCGGGTCGGCGTCCCGGTGCTGCGCAAGGACTTCATCGTCACCGACTACCAGCTCTACGAGGCGCGCGTGGCGGGCGCAGACATGGCACTCCTGATCGTCGCGGCCCTCGACGACGACCAGCTGGCCCACCTGCTCGACCTGTGCCGCCGGCTGATGCTCACCCCGCTCGTCGAGGTGCACACCCCTGAGGAGACCGAGCGCGCCGTCGCGGCCGGCGCCGCGCTGATCGGGGTCAACAACCGAGACCTGCAGACCCTCGACGTCGACGTCGAGCGCTTCGAGGAGCTGGCCAACCTCATCCCGGCCGACCGCATCAAGGTGGCCGAGTCGGGCATCCTCGGCATCAGTGACGTCGAGCGCGTGGCCCGCGCCGGCGCGGACGTCATTCTCGTGGGCGAGGCCCTGGTCAGGGCCGGGCACCCCCGGCAGAGCGTGGCAGACTTCACCGCGGCGGGAACGGCCGCCCGGAAGGGCTGACCGCCGCCGACGGCGTCCCTCGCCCGGGGGAGCCATCCCGAGGGAGAGTGAGCGACGTGCCCGGACCCGATGCCGGTGGCCACTACGACGTCTTCGGCGGTAAGTACGTGCCGGAGGCGCTGTACGCCGCCCTCGATCAGCTCGATCGCGAGTACGAGGCGGCGTTGGCCGATCCCGCGTTCGGCGCCGAGCTCGGACGCCTCCTGCGCGACTTCGCCGGCCGTCCGAGCCCGATCACCGAGCTGCCCAAGCTGTCACGGCACGCAGGCAACGCCCGCCTGGTCGCCAAGCGCGAGGATCTCAACCACACCGGCTCGCACAAGATCAACAATGTGCTCGGCCAGGCGCTCCTGACCCAGCGGATGGGCAAGAACCGGGTCATCGCCGAGACCGGCGCGGGTCAGCACGGGGTCGCCACCGCCACCGCGGCGGCGCTGCTCGGCCTCGAGTGCCGTGTCTACATGGGCAGCGTCGACACCGACCGCCAGGCCCTCAACGTCGCTCGCATGCAATTGCTGGGCGCGGAGGTGGTCGCGGTCGAGTCCGGGTCGAAGACCCTCAAGGACGCCATGAACGAGGCCATGCGCGAGTGGGTGGCCACCGTCGAGGACACGCACTACCTGATCGGCTCGGTCGCCGGTCCGCACCCGTTCCCGAAGGTCGTCAAGGGCTTCCAGCGGGTGATCGGCGACGAGGCGCGCGCCCAACTGCTCGAGCGCGACGGCGTCCTGCCGTACGCCGTGGCGGCCTGCGTGGGGGGCGGCTCGAACGCGATGGGCATGTTCGCGGCCTTCGTCGACGACCCGGGCGTCGCCCTGTGCGGCTACGAAGCGGCCGGTGAGGGCGTCGAGACCGGACGCCACGCGGCGTCCATCACCGGCGGCAGCGTGGGCGTCCTGCACGGCATGCGCACCTATGTGCTGCAGGACGCCGACGGTCAGACGATGGAGAGCCACTCGATCTCGGCCGGCCTCGACTACCCGGGCGTCGGGCCCGAGCACGCGTGGCTCGCGGCGACCGGACGCGCCACGTACGAGCCCGTCACCGACACCGAGGCGATGGAGGCGTTCCGGCTGCTGACCCGCGAGGAGGGCATCATGCCCGCCATCGAGTCGGCGCACGCCGTCGCGGGGGCCCTTCGGCTGGGGCAGCGCCTCGCCGAGGAGCAGCCCGACCTGCGGCCGACGATCTGCATCTGCCTGTCCGGACGCGGCGACAAGGACACCGACACCGCGCTGAAGTACTTCGGCCTCGACGGCACGCCCGACCGCTACGTGGGAGGTTTCTGATGGCCGATCCCGGACGCTCCGGCCAGGCGTTCCTGAAGGCTCGCGCCGAGGGTCGCGGGGCACTCGTGGGCTACCTGCCCCTCGGCTACCCCGACGTGGCGACGTCGTACCGGGCGCTGGCAGCGATCTGCGGCGACGCGGACGCCCCCGGCGTCGACCTGGTCGAGATCGGACTGCCGTATTCGGACCCAGTGCTCGACGGCCCAGTCATCCAGCGCGCGGGCACGCAGGCGCTGCAGCGCGGCGTCCGGACGCACGACGTGTTCGGCGCCATCGAGGCCGTCGCCGCCACCGGGACGCCCGCGGTCTGCATGACGTACTGGAACCTGGTCGACCGCTACGGCGTGGACGCCTTCGCCCGCGACTTCGCCAACGCCGGCGGCTGCGGCCTGATCACGCCCGACCTGACGCCTGACGAGGCCGGGGAGTGGCTCGCGGCGTCCGACGCCTACGGCCTCGACCGGATCTTCCTGGTCGCCCCCAGCTCGACCGACGAGCGCATCGCGACCACCGCCGCGGCCTGCCGCGGCTGGCTGTACGCGACGGCGGTCATGGGCGTGACCGGGGTGCGCGAGGGGACGTCCGACCTGGCGCCCGAGCTGGTCCGGCGCGTCCGGACCCTGGCGCCCGGCACGCTGGTGGGCGTGGGGCTCGGGGTGAGCAACGGTGTCCAGGCGCGAGAGGTGACGCGCTACGCGGACGCCGCCATCGTCGGCTCGGCGCTGGTCAGGCAGCTCATCGCGGCCGAGGACGCCGGGACTCCTGGCGACCTGTCCGGCCTGCGCGCCGTGGTGGCCGACCTGGCCGCCGGCGTCCGTGGGGAAGCGACCGACGGCGTCCAAGGGGCTGCGAGCGACGGCGTCCGCAGGGAAGCGTCCGCGGGGGCCGAGCCCGGCGGGGTGCTGTGATCTCGCTGCTGATGCCGCTGTTCATTCCCAGCCCACCGTTCAACAGCTTCCAGCTGGGGCCGCTGACGATCCACATCTACGCGCTGACGATGCTCTCGGGCTTCGCGGCGGCCTTCTTCATCGGACGCAAGCGCTGGGTGGCCCGCGGGGGCACCGCGGAGGCCTTCGAGAACATCGTGCTCGTGGCGATCCCGTGCGGGATCGTCGGCGCCCGGATCTACCACGTGCTCACCCACTGGGGCGACTACTTCGGCCCGGGCCACATGAACCCGTGGGCGATCTGGGAGGGCGGCATCGCGATGTTCGGGTCGCTGATCGGCGGCGCCATCGGCGCAGCGATCGCCGCCCGGGTCGTCCGCGCCAGGCTGTGGGCGTTCGCCGACTGCGTCGCACCCGGCATCGCGGTCGCCCAGGCCATCGGACGCCTCGGCAACTGGTTCAACCAGGAGCTGTTCGGCTACCCCTCGACCGCGCCCTGGGCGCTCGAGATCGACGTCGCCCACCGGCCGGCGGGCATGGAGCAGTACGCGACGTTCGAGCCGACATTTCTCTACGAGCTCCTGCTTAACCTGCTGGCGGCGCTGATCATCCTGCGCCTCGACAAGGCGCTGAAGCTCGGCCACGGCGCGTGTTTCGCGCTCTACATCGGGCTCTATGGGGCGATCCGGTTCGTCATCGAGGGCATGCGGACCGACTTCTCCTACTACCTCGGCCCCCTGCGCACCAACCAGGTGACCGCCCTCTTGGTGTGCGTGGGCGGCCTGGCGGGGTTCTTCCTGCTCAGACGGTTCCTTCCCGGCCGCGAGGACCCGGTCGAGGAGCCGCGGAAGAAACACAAGCAGGACGCCCTCGCCTGACGTCCGGACACTACGGGGCGGAGTTCACCGAGCCGCCGCCGGCGCGGCATGGTCCGGTAACAAGCCCGAAACATCCCACTCGCTAAGCTGACCGCCACGGCCGGGCTCGCGAGGCGTAGGCTCCGGCCTCGGCCACGAAGCGCCGGTCCGCGGTGCACCGCTTCGGGTACCTGGGCCGGCTCACTCATCCGTCGTCTGCGATACGGAGAACCCATGGTGATGCCAAGCCGCCCGGCTGAGGGACTGTACGACCCGTCGTTCGAGCACGACGCCTGCGGCGTCGCGTTCGTCGCCCAGCTCAGCGGTGAGCCCAGCCACGACATCGTGGCCAAGGGCCTGACGGCGCTCGCCAACCTCGACCACCGCGGGGCCACCGGCGTCGACGAGGCCGCGGGCGACGGCGCGGGCATGCTGCTGCAGGTGCCCGACCGGCTCATCCGCGAGACCGTGCAGTTCCACCTGCCCGACCCGGGTCACTATGCGATCGGCATGGCGTTCCTGCCCATCGACATCCGCGAGCGGGCGACGGCCAAGCGCACGATCGAGTACATCGCGATCGAGGAGGGCCTGCGCGTCCTCGGCTGGCGCGACGTGCCGACCTGCACCGACACGCTGAGCCCCGTCTCGGTCGCGGTCAAGCCGTTCCTGGAGCAGATCGTCGTCACCGACGAGACCGGACCCACCTCGGGCATCGACCTCGACCGCCTCGTCTACCCACTGCGCAAGCGGGCCCAGCACGAGGCGCACGTCTACTTCGCCTCGCTGTCGGCGCGCACCCTCGTCTACAAGGGCATGCTGACGACCGAGCAGCTGCACGAGGTGTTCCCCGACCTCACCGACCCCCGCATCGAGTCGGCGATGGCCCTGGTGCACTCGCGGTTCTCGACCAACACGTTCCCGTCCTGGGAGCTGGCCCACCCCTACCGCATGCTCGCCCACAACGGCGAGATCAACACGATCAGGGGCAACCGCAACTGGATGCGCGCCCGCGAGGCCCTCCTCGCCACCGACAAGATCCCCGGCAACCTGTCCCGGACCTTCCCGGTCGTCACCCCGGGCGGGTCCGACTCGGCGTCCTTCGACGAGGTGCTCGAACTGCTCCATCTGGCCGGACGCTCCCTGCCGCACGCGGTCATGATGATGATCCCGGAGGCCTGGGAGAACAACCGCGAAATGGACACCAAGCGGCGCGACTTCTACCGCTTCCACGCCTCGGTCATCGAGCCCTGGGACGGCCCCGCCGCCGTCTGCTTCACCGACGGCACCCTGATCGGCGCCACGCTCGACCGCAACGGCCTGCGTCCCGGACGCTTCTGGGTGACCGACGACGGACTGGTCGTCTTCGCGTCCGAGGCCGGCGTGCTCGACATCCCGCAGGCCAAGGTCGTCCAGAAGGGACGCCTCCGGCCCGGCCGCATGCTGCTCGTCGACCTGGACGCGCACCGCCTCATCGACGACCGCGAGATCAAGCAGCGGCTCGCCGAGGAGCAGCCCTACGGCGAGTGGGTGACCCGCCGGCTCAACCTCAAGCGGCTGCCGGAGCGCGCCCACGTCGTGCACTCCCACAGCTCGGTCCTGCGCCGGCACCAGATGTTCGGCTACACGCACGAGGAGATCAAGACGATCATCGCCCCGATGGCCGAGACCGGCGCCGAGGCGATCGGCTCGATGGGCAGCGACACGCCCCTGGCCGTGCTGTCCGACCGCCCGCGGCTGCTGTTCGACTACTTCAGCCAGCTGTTCGCCCAGGTCACCAACCCGCCGCTGGACGCGATCCGCGAGGAGATGGTGACCTCGCTGTCGTCCTCGATCGGACCCGAGTCGAACCTGCTGGAGCCCGGCCCCGACTCCTGTCACCAGATCGTCATCCCGTACCCGGTGCTCGACAGCGACGAGCTGGCCAAGCTCGTCCGGATCAACCGCGACGGCAGCCACCCCGAGTTCGACTCCTACGTCGTCCGGGGGCTCTACCAGGTGCACGACGGCGGCCCGGCGCTGGAGCGGCGCCTCGAGGAGATCTGCACCGAGGTCAGCGACGCCATCGCCCGCGGCGCCCGGACCATCATCCTGTCCGACCGCCACAGCAACACCGACGAGGCCCCGATCCCGTCGCTGCTGCTCGTCGCGGCGGTGCACCAGCACCTGATCCGCGAGAAGCAGCGCACCCAGGTCGGCATGATCGTCGAGTCCGGCGACGTGCGCGAGGTGCACCACATGGCGCTGCTGATCGGCTACGGCGCGGCTGCGGTCAACCCGTATCTCGTGTTCGAGACCGCGGAAGACCTGGCCCGCAACGAGCTGTTCCTCACCGTGACCCCCGAGCAGGCGATCTACAACGTCCGCAAGGCGCTCGGCAAGGGCGTCTTGAAGGTCATGAGCAAGATGGGCGTCTCGACGATGGCGTCCTACACCGGCGCGATGATCTTCGAGGCGACCGGCCTGTCGAGCGAATTCGTCGAGAAGTACTTCACCGGCACCGCCTCGCGCATCGAGGGCGTCGGCATCGACGAGGTCGCCGAGGAGATCCGGCAACGCCACGCCTGGGCGCACCCGGTCGACCACCGCACCGTGGCCCACCGCACCCTCGACGTCGGCGGCGAGTACAAGTGGCGCCGCGAGGGCCCGCCGCACCTGTTCGACCCCGACACGGTCTTCCGGCTGCAGCACTCGACCCGGACGGGCCGCTTCGACATCTTCCGCCAGTACACCGACCGTGTGAACGACCAGGCCAAGCGCCTGATGACCCTGCGCGGCCTGCTCGAGTTCGAGACCGAAGGACGCCAGAGCGTCGCCCTCGACGAGGTCGAGCCGGTCTCCGAGATCGTCAAGCGGTTCTCGACCGGCGCGATGTCGTACGGGTCGATCTCCCGCGAGGCGCACGAGACGCTGGCCCGCGCGATGAACCGGCTCGGCGGCAAGAGCAACACCGGCGAGGGCGGCGAGGACCGCGAGCGCCTCTACGACCCCGAGCGCCGCTCGGCGATCAAGCAGGTGGCCTCCGGGCGCTTCGGCGTCACGTCCGACTACCTGACCAACGCCGACGACATCCAGATCAAGATGGCCCAGGGCGCCAAGCCCGGCGAGGGC